>JAUHZB010000006.1 GCA_030426125.1 bacterium | reverse complement strand
GGCCTACCTATTGAGACAAGGCTATAACTACGATGATGTTAAGTTAGCACTTAGTAGTAATGATCAATCTAAAAATTAGGCCGCTTCAAATACCGGTGATTTTTGGGCTCCAGATTTTATAGGCTGAAGTGGTTCTTTAATAATTATTCGGCGGTTATTTATCTCGACTATTCTGTTTCGATCGACCGACAGACTTCCCCCGGTGAAGTTTTTAATTAGTGATTGGCCGACGTATAATTTCTTGATCATCATGCTTTTTGGCTCAACAGCATAGTCGTTTACTTTACCTAGTTTTCGCTTATTAACTGTCACCACTGACTTTCCAATTAATTCGAAGTCAAGATTCATGGTCTTTTTTAACCTTACCAGTTCATCCGGTTCGGTTAGAACGCTGTGGTCATCTACAACCAGACCGGCTGGCAGTACATCACGGATATCTCGGTAAACCAGAACTAGAGTTTTCTTTTTTTCAATGGAGTCGTTGCAGTAGAAAGCTTCAATTTTTAGGTTATTGGGGTCAATGATTGCTTTAGTAGACAGGGCTACTTGACCACCTGTCCTTAGACTCATGACTGGTTGTTCTAGGATAGATTTTGTTAATAACAACATTGTAATTATTAGTATACAGGAAGCGCAAAGCACCCTGGAAGGATAAAAATGGAAGCAATATCGCAGAGCTTGTGCTAAGGTGGCTTATGTTTTGTAATAGTATTTTTCGGTAGTATGCTGACTTTATGAATGAATTTTGTTGGCTCTACTCAAAGAAACTACTATCTTTGCTATTAGCTGGTACGCTATTGGTTTGGTTTACCCTAATTCCTACTAGTAAGGTAAGTTCAGCTAGCCTACCAGATATACTGATTACTGAAATTCAGACCGGTAGTAAGCAGGCTGCCGGTCAGGAGCAAATTAAAATATATAACACTACTAGCAAAACCATTGACTTAAGTGAGTTTCGGATAGAATACTTTTCGGCTAATCCTAAAAGCTTCACTATAGCTAGTCGGAAAATTGCATTAGTTGGTGAGTTAGCCGGCAATAAAAGTTACTTACTTACTAGTAAGGACTATTTGGTCTCAAAAGCTGATCTGCATTACAGCCCGACATTAGCCGCTAGTGGCGGACACTTAAAATTAGTATCTGGACCGCTGACCAATCCTAGTGTTTATGATTTAGTAGGTTGGGGTAGTGCTAAGCATCCAGCTGGTGAGGCAGTAAAAGCTCCACCGGCTGGTAAGAAAATAATCCGCAAGAAGGATAAACAGGGAAAGTATCTTTATAGCAACAATAACAAAGCTGATTTTATTGTTGAGGGTGAGGGAGTCGTTTCCGCTAAAACAAAGAAGACAGCTACGCTAAAGAGTGGAGCTAAAAGGGCGGTCCCAGTACCAAAGCCTAGCAATTCAAAGCAGGATTATTCAGGACTAAAGATAAGCGAACTGATGCCTAATCCGGCAAAACCGTTAACTGACTCGGAACATGAATTCGTTGAGTTACACAATTCTAGTAGTAGGAGTATTTCACTAGTTGGGTTGAAACTATCCACTGGCAGTAAGCTAAACTATAGCTACACTTTTAAAACTGGAGTGATGAGGCCTGGACAGTATCAAGCTTTTTATGTGTCAAAGACCAGGTTGATTCTATCTAATAGCGAGGGTCAGGCACAGCTGCTAGCTCCCAGTGGTCAAGTTATAGATAATAGCGCCAGCTATAGCAAAGCTGATGATGGCTTATCTTTTGCAAGCGACGGTAGTAAGTGGCGTTGGAGTGCAAGACCTACGCCAAATGCTAAGAATCTATTTTCAACCGATAGTGAAGAAAATACAGAACAAGGCAGTGATCAGTCTGCCGTTCTGGGTAGTGTTGACGATGTTAGCGAATCAGAAGATGCAGATAAAGATGATTCCGAAGATGAATCTCAGTCTAGACCAATAAATTCCGGTATTATTGCCGGAGTGGGCGGTCTTGGGATAGTATATGGGTTATATGAGTACCGTACAGACATTGGAAATCTCTTCAGCCGACTCCGAGGAAACCGTTCGAATCGGCAAAAAGATCGGAAGTAAACTTAAAGGCGGTGAAGTTATTGAGTTGGTCAGCGACCTTGGTGGCGGAAAAACAACCCTGGTAAGAGGGATTGCTGAAGGTTTGGGTAGTAAAGACAGGGTCAGTAGTCCAACTTTTACTGTTAGTAAGGTCTACGTCTCCGAGAGTAAGCCCAGTAAGCAGATATTCCACTATGATTTTTACCGCTTGTCAGACGCCGGCATTATGCAACACGAAATAGCTGAGGCTCTGGAAGATAAAGACACGGTGGTAATTGTAGAGTGGGCCGAAGTGGTCAAGCAGGTATTACCAGAAGAGCGAATATTTATTGAAATTAGTGGTGGCGAAGCCGACAATGATCGTCGATTAAGCATTAAATATCCGTCTGCCCTAGCTTATGTTTTTGCAGATTGACATTCCTTGCTATACTTTAGTTATATAGATAAACATAACAAGGAAGAAAATTTTTATGGACCCATCATCAGCAAACCCTAGCCCGAATCCTAGCCCAGCAAACGGACGGCCAGCAATGCCTCCAGCGCCAGAAGGACCAAAAGCTCCAGAAGTACCAGCAGGCAGTATGCCAGCTGATCCGGCTCCCAAACCAGCAGGCCCAAATCCAGTAAGCGGTGGACCAGCGATGCCACCAAAGATGGATGAACCAAAAGCTCCAGAAGCGCCAGCTTCTCCGGCCTCGGGAAGCATGCCAATGAATTCCGCTAGTAGTAGCGGACCTAAGAAAAATATGATGATGCCGATAGTTGCTGTTATTTCAGTAGTAGCCGTATTGGTAGTGATATTCATTATATACCAAGCCCTATAGGTTAACCATTTGTTTATTAGTTCAATTGTTAGATTAAATGGTTTGGTCTGGCTTGTAGGTGTATAATCTTCCCTATGTTAATTTTGACTCTTAAGACAGATAATCCGCAGGCTGAGATCGGTCTGTTTGAAGATACTACGGAAATTAAGACTATTCGCTGGCAGGCGCATCGTAAGTTGGCTGAAACTATTCACAAACAGTTAGAAGAGTTGCTCAAAGCAGAGAATAAGGCTTGGGCAGACATTGAAGGAATAGTATTTTTTGAAGGACCAGGAAGCTTTACCGGGCTACGTATAGGAGCTAGCCTAGCTAACTCTCTGGCAAGTGGTTTAGATATACCGGTTGTTTCTGTTGGCGGCACTCCTAGCGACAATGCTTCTACTGTTACGTCAGAGTGGGCTAAAGACGGGATAGATAAATTAACCAAGAACAGCTCTGACTCCCAAAGAAGTAGAAGTGGTAGTTTTGTATCTCCGCTTTATGGTCAGCCAGTTCACATTACACAGCAGAAAAAATAATCTTCCTGGATTTTCTTTCACCTTGACAACGCTGTAATTAATTAAGTATTATGTGTCTAAGCATAAGCTAGAAAACAAAAATGTCACAAGAAAAAATAGGTTTAGACAATCCCACGTTCAATGGCCGATTTAAACAATTCGGACGGGGTTCGTACATGTCCACTAAACCTAGTGTGGTGGCAAGGCAGTTAATTAGTGATATTCAAGAAATGAAAACCACTCCAGTGGCATCAGCTCCAGTACGACCGCCAGTTAAGCGGGTTAGCCAATCTCAGGTTATTCAACGCAACATTACCGCTCGTCCTGTTGCTGCCAAGCAAAAGCAGCGACTACTAACTATGCCTAGAGTAATAACCGCTATGGCTGTAATTGTCTTTATGGCTGGTCTGGGTGTGGCCTTTATGGGCTTTAGAACCAATAAGAATGTTGAAGCTCAGGTTCAAGCAGTAGCTAACCAGGAGGATGGAGAGATACCGGTCGAACAAAAGCCCAGCGATGATGATCTAGCTAGCTACCAAGTCGCCCCAGATATGCCTAGAATTTTATCCATAGATAAGCTAGGCGTTAAATCTAGGATAATAAATATGGGCCTCGACAATAAAGGAACTCTAATGGCTCCAGGAAATGTTTATGACACAGGCTGGTATAACCAAAGTAGTAAACCTGGTCAAGCCGGCGCGATGCTAATTGATGGGCATGTCCATGGTCCAACCACTGAGGGTGCATTTTTCGGCCTAAAGACTTTAGCTATTGGTGACATTATTGAAGTTGAACGCGGAGATGGCAAGACTTTCAAGTACGAGGTGGTTAGTAGCGCTGTAACACCTACTGAGGAGACTGATATGGCCAAAGCTATGCTTCCAATCGAAGAAGGAAAGCCAGGATTAAATCTAATAACCTGCACTGGTGAGCTAAATTCAACCAGTAACGACTATCCGGAAAGATTAGTGATATATGCATCACAGATCTGAGCGAAATTGACAGATTTGCTTAATTTTCATAGTATATGCTTAAGCTAAACAGGAAATAAACAGATGAATGACGGAAATATAAGGATGGACGATGTTATTGCGCCATCAGCTAATATACCACCACAACCATCAGCAGGTGCCGGTGTGCCAAATCCTGAAGAAATTGATTTAATAGCATCTTCTCCAGTTGACCCTGATTTGGATCGATCTGAATCTCCAGTAACCATAGAGAGCAGTGGTGGTTTAGGACACCATCAACCTACTGTTGGTGATGCTATGGATGAACCACATGTAGTTGATATGCCGGAATCTAAAGCTGAAGTATCAATTCCACCGGCGCCAGAAACAGAAGAAACTGATTCGTCTACAGGAAATGCCAGGCAAATAGGTATAACAACTCCGGAGGTAGCTACTGATAGAATATCTATACCGCCTCAACCAGGAGCTGATGAGATATCGGTACCGCCACAACCTGGAGTTGACGGTAATCCTACCCCTGAAAGACAGGTAACCGATAGTCTACCGTCGGACCCTGAGACAGCTGAAGAGATTGGTGACGTCGCACTCGGTGTTGATAATGAGCAAGAACCCGACAAGCCAGCATCAGATGAAGAAGTTATCGACCTTGGTGAAGGAAACAGACCGATGCTTACTTCTGAAGGTGAGCCAGAGCAGGCTGAAGACTCTATTTCAGAAATGGCTAGCGGCAACATCTCCCCGGAAACCGATTCTTCTTCCTCTGAAGCTATTGATGAGCTCGACAAAGAAGTAACTAGGGCTGGTGATAAGGCCGTTGCGAAACTAATGCACGGTATGCCAAAAGAATTGAGTCCTGAGGAGCAAAAGACTATAGACACAATTAGTGAAAGAGTTCGAAATACTGCTGAAGAAGAGGCTTTGGCAGATAAAGAAAAATCGCCTGAAGCACTAGTTTTCAAAAAACTTGATGCCATTAAAACTAGATTAGAAGAGGCTGGACTTAATGAAGACGCTGAGTTGGTAGCTGAACAGACACAGAGACTGCATAAATTGATCGATCAAGCTACTGATATTATTAAAGATCCAACCGAATTGCCATTGTTTAAACGCCCTGGAGAGCCAGACGCAAATCGCTTGCGATATTTAATAGGACTACAAGGTGGGACTGATCGTGACTTAGTTTATAGTGTGCCTTTGTCTATTGATTTAGGGAACGGCAAACGCGAGGACCGAGCCGGTACTAGATATGAATTACCGGAACAATCTGAGCGTAGTGCTCAAATAGAAAAGGCCGGGGGCTTACAGCCTGTTTTAAGTGATCAAGCTTTAGAAATTCTATTAGAGGAGGCTGAAATATTACCAGCAGGAGAAAAGCTCTCTAGCTTAGATAACGAAGTTCATAGGCCATCTTTAGTGAAAGCGTATTATCACAAAGATCTTGGGACAGATGGCGGATCGGTTCAGTTATCTAAAGAAATTCCCAGTGGACAACTAGTTAATTATCGCGCATCAGCAGTTGGCGGGCGAGTTGAGCGAACCGTTGGAATTGGCTTTGAGCCAGACTTTGTAATTAATGCAGCTTTACGTCGCATTGAAGCAAACTAGCAGCTAACAATAGGCCTGTAGTACTAGGCTATCAAATGCTAGAAAATAGTTATCGTTTGTCGATGTATTAATCTTGATCTATAATTAAGCACAGGACAAGAGACTTATTCTAGCGTCCACGTGTGATATTTATTAAACTGAACTAACAGATATCAATAAGACTAAAGATGTGATAGTGATGTCTTTGTTATCTGAATCATGAAAGGAATTCTATGGATCCTATAACCATTGGCCTAGCTTTGGTTGGCCTTGGTGTTGGTTTTGGTACCAGCACAGTAGTAACAAAAAAGAAATTAGGTAGCGCTCAAGAGGCTGCTAACAAAGAGCTGAAGAAAGCTAAGAAAGAGGCAGACAAACAAATACAGGATGCGAGAGATGAAGCTAAGAAGTTAGCCGATGATGCTAGAAAAGATGAGCAAAGTCGCCGAAAAGAACTAAAAGTTCTAGAAGATAAAATTCTAGAGCGCCAAGAAACTTTGGACAAAAAGCTAGATCAGCTAGATAAGCGTAATGAAAAGCTTCGTAAAGGTGAAGACGAAGTTGAAGAACTGAAAAACGAAATTCGTGAAATTCGTAAGAAACAGCAAGAGAAGCTAGAGAAAGTTGCAAAACTAACTAAAGAAGACGCTGCTGACAAGCTAATGAAAATGACAGAGAGAGACATTAAGAGTGATCTAACTGGACTTGTAGCCAAGCTACAGAACGAAGCTCAAGACGCTGCTGAAGAAAAAGCCGCCGTTATTATCACAGCAGCCATGGAACGAATGGCTAGTGATGTAACAACTGAACGGACAGTATCAGCTGTTAAGTTAGAAGACGAAGAAATGAAGGGTCGAATAATTGGAAAAGAAGGACGCAACATCCAAGCCCTTCAGCGAGCTACTGGAGTAGATATCATGGTAGATGATACTCCTGGTATGATTATCCTTAGTTCTTTTGACCCGGTTCGCCGTGAGGTAGCCAAGGTAGCTCTAGAAATGCTAATGAAAGATGGTCGTATTCACCCGGGTAGAATCGAAGAAGTGGTCGCCAAAGCACAGACTAATGTTCAAAAAGAAATTACTAGAGCTGGTGAAGATGCAGCCAGGGAAGTTGGAGTACTTGGAATTCCAAAAGAAGTATTACAGCTATTAGGAGAACTTAAGTTTAGAACTAGTTATGGGCAAAACGTCCTAAAACACTCCACTGAAATGGCCCATATAGCCGGTATCATAGCTGAAGAGGTTGGTGCTGACGTTAAGGTCACTAAGTATGCAGCCCTAGTCCATGATCTTGGAAAAGCCCTAACTCACAAGATGGAAGGCAAGCACCATCACATTAGTGGTGAAATGCTTCGTAAGTATGGAGCACCGGAAGCAGTTGCTCTGGCTGCTGAACAGCACCACGATGATGTTGATACCACTAGTACTGAAGCCGTTATTGTTCGAGTAGTAGATGCTATAAGTGCGGCTCGCCCGGGGGCAAGGAATATCTCGGCTGAGAACTTCGCAGAGCGTATGAAAGAACTAGAAAACATTGCTAATGGATTTAATGGTATAGATAAGTCATACGCTATTAGTGCTGGACGTGAAGTGCGAGTTTTCGTAAAACCAAATAACGTAGATGATCTTTCAGCCATAAAGCTAGCTAGAGATATAGCTACTAAGATCGAAAGTACTATGCAGTATCCAGGAACGATTAAAGTTAATGTAATTCGGGAAACTCGAGCTATAGAATTCGCTAAGTAGTTAGGCAACAATTTTAGTCTCCGAGATTGAATCGGTTTTAAGGGTGTATAATATCTTATAGAGGATATATGTCAGATATAGATATACCACCAGAACCTAAGCTACAGCACCAGTTAATTACTATAGCCCTGGTCATGATAGCCGTATCAATTGTCTTAGCTATACTAGCTAAATTTCTAATCGCCTTCATCATTTTCTTACTAGCCGCTATTACTGGGGCCTTCGGCCAGAACTATAAGAATAAGTTCTGACTTTATAGCATGCTCAGTAAACTCAGTACATAAGTAAAGATAATATATTAGAAAAGGGGTATACATGAAGATAACAAAATTTGAGCATTCCTGCGTTTTAGTAGAAGACGGGCAGTTTTGTTTTTTAATTGATCCCGGCATTCAGGCTTGGAATTTCGGGGGGATTGAGCTTAGTAACCTACCAAAACTAGATGCAGTTATTGCTACTCATAAGCACGGCGATCATTTAGCTAAGCCGTTCGTTGAAGCCTTAGTAGGTAAATTCCCGGATGCTCAATGGATCGCAGCTTCTGACGCTCATGAGGCCTTACGTGCCTATGGAGTAGCTAAACTGACTAATGAATCAGTTGATGGCTTTACAGTTACTGAGATGGACCATGCTGAAGTTGAACCATTTGGTAATAACTGTAAGAACCTAAGAGTAGACTACCAAGATAAACTTAGTATAGTTGGTGACACTCTAGATATATCCGCATCTAAAGATATTCTACTGCTCCCGGTACAAGCACCTTGGGGTACAACTGTAATGGCATTAGATAAGGCATTACAATTAGCGCCTAAATACGTTATTCCAGTGCACGATTGGATGTGGAATCAGCAGTGGAAGGATAGCGTATACAGTAGGTTTGCGGATAGTTTGTCTCAAAAAAACACCAAGTTTATTGTGATTGAAAACAATAAGCCGGTAGATATTGATCTTTAGATTTTAAACAATATTTGGAGAAAATAGACGAGGGCTGTACTGACCGCTGTTAACTCTGCTATAATGTCGGAGTTATTTTATTATCACACCTATCGGGGTGTGGCGCAGTTGGCTAGCGCGCCGCGTTTGGGACGCGGAGGTCGAAGGTTCAAGTCCTTTCACCCCGACCATGAATGAAATTATTCGATTTACGAACCCTTTCTAGGGTTCTTTTAATTTGAGCTGTAGTTTTGCCCATCAATAGTAATTTGTGTGCAAGATAAATATGTTGTATCTGGAAATTACTAATTTTCGCTGTTATCATTAATTTATGATAATTATTACAGGGGCAAGTGATGGACTGGGTCTTGAGCTTGCGAAAACATACAAAGAATCAGGTAAGAAAGTAGTCAATGTATCACGTCGAAAAAGCGAGTATGCTGATGATAATTTGCTGACTGACTTATTGCTGGAACAAGAAATTACAAAGACGGTTGAGCGGATTTTGGCAATGGGGGAGCCGATTGAGTTACTTGTAAATTGTGCAGGTGTAATGAGTCTTGAGTCATTAGATAGTATTTCCGCTAGTGAGATTGACCGAACTTTTGGGGTTAATGTAAGAGCTGCCATGTTGCTTGTTTCAGGCCTTGCAGAACGGCTAAAGAATGATCGTACAGATATTGTTAATGTTGCATCTACAGTTGGACTGAAGGCATATCCTGACCAAGCTGCCTATGGTGCTTCAAAGTGGGCTATGCGAGGCTTCAGTCAGAACTTGCAAATTGAGCTTAAAGACACTAATCGTGTTGTGAGTTTGTGTGTCGGTGGTTTTAATTCAGATATTGCTAAGAAGGTTACTGGCAAAGACATCTCAGACCCAGAGAACTGGATGAATCCATCTGATATAGCCACCTTTGTTAAGCAAATTACCGAATTGCCAAAGAGTATGGAAGTTACGGAGATAATCATTAACCGAAAGTCTGCTAGCTAATGCCAGAAAACAAAAACAAAGAAATGCCGAAGGCACTTTATCTGCTAATGTTGATCCCCGTGTTTATGTTCGGTGTCATGGGTGCGATTCTGGAGTTCTTAGGTGATTCTAGCCCCATATCTGGGTTTCTGTGGGGGCTTGGTATCGGAGCTGTAATATGTGTAGTGCTGTTGGTTGGCGCATTCGGCTGGGAATGGATAAAGAGGGATGCCGAAAAAGGAAAGTTGTTGCCATTTTTGATAGTTGGATTTATCGCAGCAATAGTAATTAGTGGGTTCCTGGCTATTAACCTTGGAAGACCCTCGTGCGAAGAATACGATGACGATCCACGAGGTAGTTGTATAACCTATGCAGATAACGGCTTTGAATCTACTAGCGACCAAAAGTGGGACAAGTTTTGGAGTACCTTACCAGTAACAACTATCATTACATCTTTGGTTGCAGTTGTAGTTCGTAATGAAATGGAAAAGAATAAGAAGTAGGGATTGAGGTGATGACTAGTCATGAAAAATATACCCCTAACTTCATATCGAGATATTCTTGAATCAAGAGAAGATTACGAAGCATTAGTAAAAAGGCTAGGCATTGAGGGTTCTATAAGTCCTCACAATCGTATATATCAGGCATTTGACCTTATTGAGCGTTTTATTCCTGTGTATCAAGACAAGGTTAAAAGCGAACAGTTCATTAAAACGTATAACAAGAATGCTGAGCTAGATTATGCGTTGAGTGAAATGTTGGAATTGAAATACATTCTAGACAACATAGATAAGTGCAAGCAGGATGATGAAGTGCTTGCTATGAAAATAAAAGTGCTATCAAGCGGATCGCTAAGCCCCGTTAGCGAGAGCGTTACAAATAATGAATCAAGAAATGTACAGTTTGAGCTGTCCTTGCTATGTGACTTTTTGAATGTAGGATTAGAGGCTTACCTTCAGGAGCCTAATCCAGATATTCTACTTATAGTTGACGGGAGACATTACGTTATTGAATGTAAAAGACTGAGTTCGGCGAAGAAGCTGAATGCAAATGTAAAAGATGCGATGAAACAAGTTAAGAAAACACTTAGCAATAAAGAGCAATCATACATTGGAGTAGTTGCTATCTCGGTTAATAGGCTTATCAATGACCCTGAATACTTACTTGCATCGTATTCACCACAAACGGCGTACGCATATATATCCGAACAGCTCGAACAACTAATATATAGACATAAAGAAATATGGAAGAAGAAAAGTAGACTTCCAGGCAAGAGGCTCCCAGCAATGATACTCCATTACTCTACGATAGTTAAATCAAGTACCGATGTTTCTATGCTGAATCTCACTTTTAGGACAATCACAAATACTCAAGATAATAACCCGCTAATGGACCAGCTCAAATCCGACATTCTGCCATTATTCGACAAGGATTTAATGCAAAATTAGCGACATTGTATAATATGCTTTTTAGCAGGGGTGGGGGTTGCAAGCAGTAGCCCTTGACAAAGCCTTTTGTCGCTAAATAAATGGCTCTACCCCTGTTAGGGCACGTCGCTGAATGCACAATGTGCGACATGTTTTGGACACCATGTCCACTAACTTACAGTAATATAATTAGAATTCCAGTTCGTAGCGTCTATCGCCATCATCGAATTCATCGAGTCTCTCAAAGCTATGCTTATTAACGACTGCCTGACTTGCGAGGTTATCATCATACACATAGGCAACCATGCCTTTAGCTTGGAGTTGCTCTCTGGCAATATCGAATATCTCTTGAGTAGTCCTCGTTCCTATGCCCTGACCTGACGGTATCGCTAATACGAAAAACAGTCGACGATCGCGATTACTACAAGGAGGTAGACGAGGAGATTTTTGTAGCCTATTCTCTCATGTCTCAACTTGTAGATAAGTCAGATATATCCGTACGGCGCCCAGAACTTATTGGACAGGTCGACGAGGATGGTGTAGATCCTTGGTATCTTTGTAGATAGTAGATATCTAGCGTTTTGTTGGTCGGACCATTAGATGATATTGGTTCTCAACACTCTTATGCTTGCAATGTGCACAACAGAGGTGTATATAATCTACTAAACATATTGACCGGTTTTAGAAATATCCATAAATGCCCAATAACCAACCTCCTGATTACAGCCACCTAATAGAGCGACTCGCCGAGCCAGAATTGTTCTCCCCTGAAGACATGCCAATTGGCCAGCCATATTTACATGGTCCAGGAAAAGACCTTTTTGACTTCGTCTGGACTGCTGCAGTGTTACCGTTTGCAATTGGGCCCACAGTTGCTGGCGCAGCTGGTGTGCGTCTTATCGACAAAGAGAAACCGTTACTGCGCCAAGAACGCCAGGGTCATATGATGGAGCCATATGTTATTAACAAATTGAGAACCATGCCGGGTGTAACTGATTTAACACATAGTAATGGACGACATTACGATCCCCGGAGGAGTAAACTCGGCAGGATATTGAGTTTACTGAGGATTGATGAGGCTCCACAGTTAATTAATGTAGCCCGTAGAGAAATGGCAATAATTGGCCCTAGGCCATTAATTGCTGAAGTCACAGATAATGCTAGAAGATTAGTTGGTCCAAAACATGCCGATGAATGGCTGAAGATTAGAGCCTTAGCTTTACCTGGTATTTTTGATAATTTCGCCGTCATGCATCATGGTTATGAGATTGAGGGTGATGATGCCCAGCGCCTAAGTCAGAGAATAGATACTGAGTCTGAATATATTTTGGAGAAAGCATCCTTTGCTGAAGATACGCGTATTTTAATGGATACATTTTCTTTACTGGGCAAAACAGTAACCGGGCGCTTAAGGATGTCGGCTAAACAAGAACAGGAGGCCTATTAGTTATGAGTGAAAGTAATCCAGAACATAAATACGAAAGAGGCAGTAAGATACTGTATGACGCGGCCACAGCCATGGGTGTTGATGTTGAGCCACAACAATTTGTTGAGTGGCGATATTTAATATCTTCAGCTTACGCCTTAGATAACGTGATTGATGATACTACTAGACTATTTTCGGATAACTCAACTGCTTTTGATCAGTTATTAGATGAAGTTGTTGCTGGTGAACTGTCAACAGATAGGTATGGCTTTGATGCCCAACAAATTACTGAAAGTTGGGAGTATCAGAAAGTGCAACGAATAGTTAGCGCTGCTAGTAGAGTAAAAGAAATTGCTTTAGCTAAAAGAACTACTGATAGTGCAACTTTTCTTGGTTCATTGGCTCTGATCGAAGGTTCCGAGACTGCTCGGTTCTTAGAGATAGATGAGGCAAATGAAGAAGACCGTAGATTTAATGACTGGTTGCATGATTTCATGCAGTTTGGGGTAGTAATTGATGCAACAGTGGACTTAGAACAAGACTATAGTAACCAACTTACTTTAGTAGAACCAACTAGAGCCAATCAGATAAGGATTGCCAGGACAGCTGTCAGACCGGGACTTCGGTTGATCAGGTCTACTCCAAGGAAAATATACCAGGATATTATTGGGGCAGGATTAGCTACAGTCAATGATCGGGCAAAGGACTCGATGTTGACCAGGTCTTAGATAGTTAATTGGTGCTAAGCTTATGCTTGCGTTTGTCATTAGGATATAGATAAATAAGAATTAGTATATAAGTAACTGATAAAACTATTTAATCTACAGGAGACACCATGAGCCCAGAAGCAGATAAAAACATTGCAAGGTACACAGCGGATTGTGATATATTCGGCAATGATAGAGTCAGCAGATTTTGTCTTCTTGGGGTTATGGGCTACTAATCTGACGACCCTGAGATAACCGCCAAACAAAGAAGCTTAATTGAGGAAATGCGAGACGAGCGGTATTACAAGGGGCAGACAAGACACGTGCTTGCATGCTCTATGGGTAATTGCAACACGGCTGTCATTGAGGATACTAAAGAAGGTGAAAGGCAGACCGTTGGCTCCTGTAAAGCGGCTGATTATTGTTTAAGACAAGCCTTTCAAGCCGTTGATGAGGCTCCTAGTGTCGATGAGGGCAGATTGCTTTATCGCGAGATAATGAATACATGTGAGGGCTTCCCAGGTGGTAACTATTGCCCTAAGATAGATTGTGGACTATCGGCAGGTGTTAGCGAAGATCAGATCCCAGGCACTGCCGGAGAGTGTATAGTTGAAATTAGAAGCCCTCAAGGGCAGTTATTTGATCCATCAGAAAAATAACCAGTAGTAGCCGTACATAGGTATATTTTTTAAGCGCTTTTTAGCCTTTGGGCATTTTTCTTTTTACTTAACGCTAGCTGCATGATAGCTTGGCCAATTGACATGTAGAATCTATATAAAAATATTTCATTCCTACTTTTTGATTCAAGGAATGATCGATTTATTTCTAGCTCCATATTTCCCCCTTCTGCTGACTTTCCAGCTTAGTTTCATTTTATGAAACTTGGGGCTTTGTAGCAGTCTGCTTGGGAACTCATATTTTGGCTAAAGGATGACATCTAATTTGTTGGATATCTGACTTTTTTGCCTAGCTTATGGTTGTTAATCATATTACAACATAAACCATTAGCTATATTCAAATTATTATGTAAAATATTAAGTACATATTAATAATTGTGGTGGGCAAAATCAGGAGGGTAAATGAAAAAACTATTAACCTTTAGTGCATCAGCTTTGCTAGCCTTTGCACTATTATTCGGCGGAGCAATGATACTTAGTAACCCAGCTCAGGCCCATGCGGCAGAGGAAGGTCAAGCAGAACAAAAGGAAGAATCTGATGACCAAGCCAAGGAAGAAACTTCAGACGAAAAAGACAAAGAAGTATATCGTTTTGTAGCTCAACCAGGCGACACCTATACCCAGATGGCCAGAAAAGCAGTCCAGATTTATGGTATCGAAAATGAAGTAAACCTTAGTGAAGCCCAAATTATTGCAGCTGAAACCAATCTAACTGTAAACGCTGGATCACCTAGTCTAACAGTTGGCCAGGTTGTTGAGATAAATCGATCAGACGTTAAGACTCAAGCAACTGCAGCCAGTGAACTTAGTGAATCAGAGCAAGCAGCTTGGGAAGCATACAACGTTGGTGTAGACTTTAATACCAACAGCGTTGGCGAAGAGCAATAGCTTTACAATTGAACTAGTTAGATAGTTTAATGCTTTACAGGTAATTTTGAATTTGTCCTTTGGCCTAGGTGGGGGCTAGGGTATACAATAGAGTATATGTTAAAGATTGGCCTTGCACTTTTACCTATATTTATTGCCCTAGTCACCTCCGAAGCTCTATGGAGAGCAAAGATATTAAGAGGTGAGGCTGCTCGAAAAAGCCTACACATTGTTATTGGTAGTTATGTAGCTACTTGGCCCTTCTATATATCTTTTAGTGAGATTCAGTTAATTAGTGCAGCTCTGCTAGTAGTAGTGTTGCTGTCTCGCCACCTAAAAATCTTCCATGCCATTATAGATATTAAGCGGGCTACTTGGGGAGATATTCTTTACGCCATTGGTATTGGGCTGACTGCTACACTGACCGACCAGCCTTGGATTTTTGCAATTGCCATACTGCACATGAGCCTATGCGATGGGTTGGCGGGGCTAATCGGTAGTCAGTTTGGTAAAAAGAGCCGCTACACTATCTTAGGTCAACCGAAGAGTTGGCTGGGTAGTTTGGTTTTTATGGTGGCTTCTTTTGCTGTGCTATCCATTTTGGTGCCAGGAAACTTACTACCTAGTCTGGGTAGTTATATTATCTTCATTCCCATCGTTGCCACCCTGATTGAAAGTATCGGGGTATATGGCACCGACAATTTGATGGTGCCACTTGCCTTAGTTTATCTACTAAATATTATCGCTTAAGCAGTAGCTGGCTGTGGTTTAGCCGTTTTAATTTTCGGTTTCTTCCAGGATCCATGAGCCCTGAGGGCGTTTAAGATAACTACAATATCTACAACTTCTTGAAGAGCAGCTCCATACACAGGTTTGAATCTACCAGTAGCAAAGATGGCCATTAGAACGACGCTTAGTCCAATACCAATAAATATACTTTGCTTGGCAATGTATAGCGTCCGCTTGGATATATGGACGGCTGACTCCACTTTACTAACATCATCAACCATGATTACAACATCGGCTGACTCGCTGGCTGCGGTTGAACCTTTGGCCCCTAGGGCAATACCAACGTCAGCACTAGCTAGTACCGGTGCATCGTTAACTCCGTCACCAACAAAGGCTACTGGGGGATGTTTGACGTCCTCAATAGCTCGAATTTTGTCAGCTGGTAGAGCTTCGGAGACTACATCTGTAATTCCTAATTTGCTAGCTATTTTCTGAGCGGTCTTACTGTTATCGCCGGTGACCATGAGTAAGTTTTTTATACCAAGGTTTTTTAGAAGTCTTAGCGTTGTCTTGGCCTCACTGCGTATTTCGTCCTCGAAGTTAATCACACCAGCTAGTTGTCCGTTGATGGCTACTAAGGCAGAAGTACTTTGTATGCTAGATCGATTGAATTTAGCTGGAAAATTTACATGTTCTTGCTCTAGTAGGTTGTATCGACCAACTAAGACTGACTGTCCAGAAATACTGGCTTTTAGGCCAAGGCCAGCTAGTTCAGATATGTGCTTAGTCTTCTTGGTTTTTAGGTTTCGTTTAGTAGCTTCATCGGTTATGGCTTTAGCTAGAATATGGTTAGATTTGCTTTCTAGAGTCGCTGCGTATTGGATAATGTCGTCATTCTTATACTTTCCATAGCTGGTTATTTTACTAACCACTGGTTGACCTTTAGTTAAGGTGCCAGTTTTGTCAAAACCAATAGTTTTTATTTCTGCCAACTTCTCTAGTGCTGAAGATTTCTTAGCAATAATTCCGTTCTTAGCAGCACGACTCATCCCAGAGATAAGAGCAATAGGTGCAGCTAAAATTAGCGGGCAGGGGGTGGCTACTACTAATACCTGCAGGAACCTTAAACTGTCTCCAGATATAGCCCAAGCACCTATAGCTACAGTAAAAGCAAATAGGGTGAAAGGCACGCTGTAGCGGTCGGCTACTCTCACGAAAGGTGACTTAGAAGCGGTGGCTGTTTTTACCAGTTGGACTATTTGCTGGTACTGGCTGTTTTTGGCAGTTTGAGTAGCCTTAACGGTTAGCACACCGTCAATATTTACTGAGCCGCTAAGGATTTGATCATTCTCATTTTTTGTTACTGGTAAGCTTTCACCAGTGATACTTGATTCATCAAGGCTAGTTGTTCCACTAATTATGATGGCGTCAACTGGTACAACTTCTCCCGGCTTTATTATTAGCTTGTCGTTAACTTTTACTTCGCTAACTTTAATATCTTTTTGTTTACCTGCTTTAAGTAGGTGAGCTTTAGTTGGTGCCCTTTTGAGTAGATCAGTAAGTTCAGTCTGGGCTCTTTTTTCGGCGTAATCTTCTAAAGATTCACCACCGGTTAACATTAGAACTATAACCATAGCTGTTAGATATTCACCGTAGAGAACGGCAGCCAGTATGGCTGTAGCCGCTAGAATATCTACACCATAAGTGCCAACTCGAATATCTTGGATCATACCCCAAACTAGTGGAATTAGATTTAGTAGGGCTGCGATAGCTAGCAGCCAATTAGCTGCAGTGTATAGGCCAGCTAGGTATAATCCAGCAGCGGCTATTAGGCTGATTACAACCAGTCCAAATTGTTTGTATTCTGTAAAAAAATTAGACACTTTTCTAAGCACTATTCTCCCCTTATTTATCTTAACTGTTTGCTTACATTATAACAGATTAGAGCTGTCCAAGCTTATATTAGTAGTAAATGGTTGTAGGTAACAAAAAACAGACTGCCGGATTTCTCCAGCAGTCTGACGGTAATGCGATTTGGCTGTTAAGGCATCTATTTAATATTTGTTATGCTATACCCCCATTCCGTGACCATGGTGTCCGTGTCCAGCGCCAGGTCCTGGAAGAATATCTTCCGGGATGTCGTTGTCACTTAACCATTGTTTAAATTCTTCACGATTAGCTTGGTGTTGTTCGCGTCTTTCTTCTTTAGATAAATCCTTATTGGATTCTCTATTAGCTTGACGCTCAGAACGTTGTTCTTCCATTTTGGCGAGTAGTTTGTCTGCTTGATCTTGGGATATTTTACCGTCTTCTACGGCTTGATCAAGGGTCTCGCTAAGTTTGGCTTGACGCTCCTGCTGTCTAGCTTCACGATTCTCGGTAAATACCTGTTGAACCTCGGATTTATCTAGATTAAAAGTGCTGGCAATCTTATCTACTAGGCTCTCGCTGTCGCTAGGCGTTGCGGCACTGGCTATACCTGCTCCACCGATACCGGCTAAACCGATAGTAGAGGCGACTCCACCAATGATTAAAGTTCGTTTAATTAGTTCTTTAATAGTTATCCTCCTTTTTTAGTTTGTGTTGTATTGCTGGATCCTAGCAACAACTACATAGTAGGAGGTTTAATTGAAAGTTAGCTGAAAAAATATATGTTAAAAAAAGCGATATGTAATAAAAGGAAAAATGCTAATAGATAATCTGGGGTGCCTAATGGGACTTGAACCCACGGCCTTCGGAACCACAACCCGACGCTCTAACCAGCTGAGCTATAGGCACCACAACCTCTGTATTATATCTGTTAAGGGTTAAAGTATCAACAGAGGAGTCTTGGTTTTGGGTGTAGGCAGTGAATATTGGTATAATCCTTGCAATGAAGCGTTTAGCAAGCAGACCCGAAGTTTCAATCGAAAATTACCCCGAAGTCTTTGAATATTATGATCATAGGGGTCCTAATAAATCATTTGCCAAGGTAGCTCATTTTGCGTTATCACAAATTTTTCGACCTCATGTATTTTTTGGTAGAGGTGCCGAGGAGCAGATTGACGCTGAAGTTCGTGACGGTACACAGCTCTTATTGGTATCTAATCATACCAAAAGTGAGACTGATCAATACAACCTAGCCACTGCAGTCCAACGTGTGCCCACACTGCGCAATCGGAGAGGTAATTTTACAATAATGGGCAAACAATCGTTATTTAATCAGCCGGGGATTGTTGGTTTAGCTCAACGTTATGCCATTGATGCACTAGGAGCTTACCCGGTTGTACGCGCTAAGGATGGTGAAGAAATTAGTGAGGACTTGGCTGAGGCCAGAGTCGAGGCTTCAGTATTATCTAGGCGTCTTGGCGTCAATAAAGCTGTTCGGGATCGGTTAGATGTTGCTGGCTTCCCGGAGGGTGAAAGACTACAAGAAGGACAACACCATCACAAAGTTAGAGAACTGAAGTCTGGATTTCAACAGATACATAGTGAACTAATTGGCAACAGGCGAGTAGCGGTTCTGTCTGTTGGTTTGTTTATCGGGGATGAAGACCTGGGTTATGACACAAAACACGCCGATATGGTTTTTGGGATGCCACTAATTACCGATACTGCTGACCCGGGTGAATTTAATGAGATGCTTCACGCCAATATGCAAAGAGATCTATCTCACGCAGTAGACATAAGATACAGTCGGCGGTATGCCAATCCTGTAGGGTAACTATTAATTTAAGAGTATATAGGAGTTTGCTGTGTGGAATGAAGAAAATAACAGTTTAACTAAAGAATTTTCGTTTAAAGATTTTAAATCGGCTCTTAGCTTTGTTAATAAAGTAGGGGAGTTAGCTGAGCTAGTAAACCATCACCCAGACATTGAGCTTAGCTGGGGTAAAGTTAAAGTTAGTTTAACGACTCACTCAGAGAAAAAAGTCACCAACAAAGATCGGGATTTAGCCAAGCAGATAGATCTCATTAAATAGGCTCGTTGGTTGTACTTTACAGTTGTTGGATTGAAAATATTCAGATTTAAGATGCTGTTGGTACCCCCGGCATGATTCGAACATGCGACCTTGAGCTTAGAAGTCTCCTGCTCTATCCAGCTGAGCTACGGGGGCGTATTTTTGGTGCGGGTGGAGGGAATCGAACCCTCGTCCTGAGTTTGGAAAACTCATATACTAGCCGTTGTACGACACCCGCTTGCATTTACAACGGATGTATTATAACAACTAATCTATCTGTTAGCTAGCCCTCTGTTGAGTCTAGTAGCGCCCGACTCGTTTTCTGGTAAGTAGTGGAGATTGCACGTATGGATTGTTTGCTTTTGGGACCGGGTTGGCCTTATGCCATTTTTCGCGGTTTAGCGGGATTAAAGAAGCAGCTTGTTGGGGGGTTAGTTGGTTGTCTGGTTCGTTAAAAGTCTGAATAGGTATTGGCATAGTAGATTCTTCTTGATTGAGTGGCTGGATGTGGTGTTGACGGAGCTCCATAACTCTTTGCTGAATAAAACTAGTGAAGTCACGTAGTTTTTGTTTATTGAAGCACTGGAATTTTAAGTCCTTACTAAAGCTTCGGATGTGAATGGTGGCTCCTAAGAACTGATGACCATAATCTAGTTCAGCTATCATGTCGTAACGGACGTCTTCAACTGTTAAAAACAGTAGTTTTTTGTCTATTAATAGTATTCTGAAGTTGGTTGCACAAAGAACGGCATAACCCCCCTCATAACGCCCAAAGATTATATGTTGAATTACCTCGCCATCAACCATAATTTTTGGTAGCTCATCTATTTCCGGTCTCCCAAAAAACGGAAATGAAGCACCAATTGCCTTTAATTGTTTTTGAACTGTTATTGCTCTCACCATGTCTCCCTCCTCTCAACTATTACTATATATAGCGCCATGCAGGGTGACAGCTAACATAATCACCAAGTCTATGTGATTAACCTCACTTTGCGATACGGATGCAGGATTATTTAAAATATTGTATAATCTATACATGTTGGGCTCAAAAGAACAAAATGCTAAATTAGTCGATATCTTCAAGAAAGGTAATCGGCTTTCTTATTCTAAAGGGGAGTATGTTGTTCGCCCCGGAGAGCACAATAACGCGGTTTTCTACATTGAATCTGGTACCGTCAAGGCTTTCGATATCACTAAGTACGGCGAAGAGAACTTACTAGTGATAAGGCAACAAGACGAAGTATTCCCGCTTATTTGGGCGGTCACTGGCCAGGAGAGAAGTGTAATCTACCAAGTATTAAATGATGTGGTGTTGTGGCGGATCAGCCGTAAAGACTTTTTAAAGAATATTGAAGCTGATCCGGAGTTGTTAGCACCTATTCTAGATATGGCAGTAGAAATGTACCGGGTTCATTCGGAGAGAATAATCGGGCTGGAGTATCGGACAGTAAGAGAAAGGCTGGTGGCTTTTATCCTTTCTTTAGAACCTAGATTCGGCCACGTTATAGATAATGAGATAGTAATTGACGTCCCTCTTAGGCATCAAGACATCGCCAGCTCGATAAACGCGACAAGGGAGACGACAGGGCGAGAACTTAATGGGCTAGAGAAAAAAGGCTTGATCCGTGTCTCTAGGTCTTTGATCTATATACAAGATATTAGAAAGCTTAAAGAAATACTCTAATAGTTGCTAAAGAATTCCATTTATTTCTGTAGACCGAATATGTATGGTTAAATAACAGATATGAAAATATTAGATGGCAGTAGCTTAGCTGGCTATATCAAACAACGTCAGGCCACTGAAGTGCGCTCCTTGGTTCAATCTAAAGGAGTCACGCCAAAGCTGGCTATTATTCGTACTAACCCAGATCCAGTTGTAGATAGCTATATGAAATTAAAGCAGAAGTATGGATCAGATATTGGTATTACTGTCGATGTTCATACTATAGAGCAAGCTGAGGCCGAGGATAGAATAAAGTCATTAAATCAGGATCAATCAGTGCACGGAGTAATTGTCCAGATTCCACTCCCAGATAGATCTCAGACTGACAAGGTACTTAATCTAGTAGATAAGAGTAAAGATGTTGACGGTCTCGGAGTAGGGACGAAATTTGATGCACCTACACCGCTCGCTATTTCATGGCTATTAGCGGGCTATAACATAAACTTACCAGGCAGGAAAATTGTGATAGTTGGCCATGGACGCTTAGTCGGTAAGCCTCTTTTGAAATTACTGAAAACATCAGATCTAGATGTTTCTGTGGTTGATAAAAAAAGCGGAGATCTAAGCGAGCAATGCAAGTCAGCCGATATCATTATCTCAGCTACTGGAGTACCAGGATTGATAACAAAAGACATGATAAAAGAAGACGCTGTAATTGTTGATGCTGGTGTTGCGACTGACAGCAATGGCCTGATCGGCGACGTTGATAACACCGTCCGTGAGCTTCCAGACATTACTATCACTCCGCTTAAGGGTGGAGTAGGGCCACTGACAGTTTGTGCTTTGTTCGATAATGTTATTCGTTCAGCAAGAAATCCGCAGGTCCATAAATGAAAAGAGAGCCTTAGGTAGTTAACCGTTCGGGGCTCTTTTCGTCTTAATACTTTATATTATAACTCAATGTTTTGTGTGTGTAACATTTAATTGACTGTAAATCATTTGATTAACATTTTTTTACTACAAAAAATTCAGTGTAATAATTGCACCATTTTTCTTGATAGATAGCATTTTCTCAAAATTATGATGGTTATTATTAACCATTTTGATAAATTGACAATAAATTTCCATAGAACTACAAATGGATACAGGCACAGCTGTCCGCAAAGTCACATAAAGAAAAGAGGGTGTATGAATAATTCAATAATTATCGCTGATCCATTTCATCGATATGAAACTAAAGAATCTGCTGTTATAGTGGCAGCACTAGCTTGGGTGATTATAGTCGGGTCTACCGGGTTGGCGGCCATAATTATCTGCGGATGGCGGGGTGCCAAAAGCATAGAGTTGGACTGGAAAAATGCCAAGGCAACATTTAAGTGTAGGTGATGAGTGCTATCGCCTATAATGCCGGATTAATTTCTGATGATGACAAACTGCGCTTGTCGTCAGGTTTAATCCATAAGGGTAGTTACATTTATGACCGGGCCAATGGAGCTAGCCATCAACTTTCGAGGTTTGCTGTGTATATCATCGAGGGTCTAGTTGAGCCAATATATTGGTGGCAGCTTCGTAGGAGGCTTCAAAATAGATACTTAGCTACCGAGACTATACAGACTGTATTTAATTTCTTGGATAGTATAGGAGGTCTGCAGGTTGATAGGACTAGGCGCTCTGCGCTAAATGACTTGTATTATAGGGCAAATATGAAGCTTCATTTTGTCAAAGTAGATAAACCGTCACAGCGATTCGAAGGAGATATTACAGGAGCTATACAGGCAGTTATTAGGGCAATGAGGTTGACTAATATATTGATGCTATTCACAGCTATCATTGCTTACGGGCTAAATATCTCTGTTAGTACTATAGTTTGGGTGACAATCACGTTCTATGGTTGTCTGCTGATCAGTACAGTTGTTCATGAATTAGTGCACATCTATTTTGTGACCAGAGAGCCAAGGCATTGTTTATATAAACCAGCTTTACTGATTAGAGGCTCAAGGATAGGGGTGCTACATCCAACGTTAGATCATAAGGATGAACTGCTTAGTGCCGTGTCCGGACCAGTCGCGGGGGCATTAGTCTCGATTCTTATTTTGCCACTATCGCTGCTTGCCACATTGTGGTTCAGCTGGATTATTGGAATAAGTGTAGCAATATTTCATCTGTGTAGCTGGATGCCTGGTTTTAGTGATGGTCGTGTTATTTGGGGGTTTATTCAGGAGGCTCGTTATGCGACGAAGACGTAGAATAAAGTTAACTATTGATGAGCTGAAAGTTAGGCGTAGTCAAAAATTCCAGCTATATATTCCATATCTTCGTTTTTTACCAGGCGGTATGACTTGTATCGTCGGAGCTAATGGTAGCGGAAAGACCACTTTTATGGAAAGCTTAGTTGGCTTAATAAAGCCGAGTAGTGGAGTGGTTGATATCTGCGGATATGATAGTAGTAAAGAGTCTGTTGAGGTTAAGAGATTGGTTGGTTTCATTCCGGATAATGAAGATTGGATAATTCCAGAGCTAACCGCTAAGGAATATTTCTCCTTATTAATTTCTATTTATAAAACTATTGACCCCAAAATCGCAAATAAACGACTTGAGGAATTAGCACAGGATTTGTTATTTGATAGCTTCAATCAACAGCTAGGTGACTTAAGTCATGGAAATAAAAAGAAAGTCCAGATCATTGCTGGCTTGATTCATGATCCGTTTTTTATAGTTGTTGATGAGCTTAGAAATGGTCTAGATCCGGTAGCTATAGATAGAGCCGAGAGGTTATTGAGGCGCAAAATGTACGGAGGAAGTTGCATTATAGCAGCTACACATGATTTGTACTGGGCTGAGAGATTAGGACAAGAGATTGTGATGATCGCCAGAGGATCTATTGTATTCAACGACTATATAGAGAATATTATAGATCGATCAGGTAGCCTATCTAATAGGTTTATGGAGGTCTACAATGCTTAATTGGCCGATAATAAGAACGGTATTAATTGTCCATTTTTCATCTCAAAGTTTATCTCCGTTGTTTTCGGTAGTTAAGAAGTTGCTAGTCGGAGGGTTTATTGCAATTTTCTTCGGCTCAGTTTTAGCTAAAGCCGTAAGAGGAGCAATACTTCCATTTGGATTTCCTGATACTGTAATTTTTTGCTTGTCTTTGGCGATTGGATTTATTATAGGCGGATTCGTAGTAATGGCCATGAATTCTATCGGTAATCAGTCTAGTGTTTATGGCTATAGTGGGATACTAAAGATGCTGGGAATAACAAAATTTTCCCGCTGGATGGCTATGGAGATCCCGATAATAATTATCTTGAGCTTTGTAGGTGTATTCGGGTCACTGGTGATCAATTCAGCAGCTACAGTAATGTTAGCTTCCAATGTGATTGCAATAAGCGGTTGGTTGCTAGGCTTATTTTCTGGCTATGGCTGTCTATTGATTAGGCTTAAGAAAAGGAATGTTAGTTATATGCTATTTATTTCTATTGTTATCTCCACTGGTATGCTATTTGATAATTTACTTCAGGCCACAGTTGATCAAAATAACAGAACTATTATGGTTATCTGTCTGATATTGCTAGCTCCAATTCTGGGTCATTGGCAGTTGTATAGGCGTGGGCTGAGCATTGGTGAGTCGGCACCTAGACATTTAACGAGATCTGTTATTCCTAATGTTATACCATATTGGGGCTGGTATCTTGTGAAGTTGTGGCGTAACAAGAGGACTAAAGGATCACTGCTGATAGCTTTAACTCTTAGTTTTTCTAGTGCACTGGTTATTATTGCTCGAGGTAAAGCGGTCATAGATCCCTACCAGTTACTATTTTTTACTGCAATATTATCAGCGACTTTCGCCTGCGATGTTCGTGGGGTAATAGCTCGCTATTGTCCCCCAGAAATTATTCAATTATCTGGGGTAGGCGGTTTAGTTAAATCTGAACTTATAGCCGTAACGACGCTAGGGTTAGTTATTGGGGCGCCTTTACTGCTAGCTTTAATTAGCTACGCAGTTAGCCCGATAACTTTTATAGTTATGTATTTTTCTATTCAACTATTTGCTTCAGTCGTTGGCCTCATGATGAGCACCATACTGGTGCCTAGAGTTAGTGATACGGCTAGTCAATTTATGTCGGCAGCGCTGGCTATTTCGAGTATTTTTTTATTGCCTAGAGTTGCTAGCTTCTCCGACAAGAATGCTGTTGAGCAGCTTATCAATTGGTTAGTAGTTTCAGCTTTGGCTATGGTTCTAATTTATATTATTGAGTTAAATAGGAGACGAAAATATGGCGGTGCTTAGGAACAATAAAAGTAGGTTTGCTACCAGTATTTTAACAATGCTTGTAATTGGCGCTTTAACCTTCGCTGCTTTAATCATAGGTCTGGCCTCAAGGTTGGCTAGTGAGCAAGGTATACAAACTGCAAGGTTTGGTCCATTTAGATTATTCGAGATGTACAGAGTACCTGCTGGTAATGGGGAGTTTAGTGCTGGACTAAATTTTGATCAAGGCTTGGTATATTATGCTTTGTTTTGGTTGGTACTTGGTGTGCTACTGGCTGTTTTTCGTCAACTAAAATATACTAAACAATAGTGAAGCCTAAAAAGAAAAATATACAGGTTGGGGTTTTTGATTCAGGAGTTGGCGGTTTATCCGTTGCCAATTATTTAGAAGAACACTTGGAAAATATACAAATACAACTTGTTCAAGATACTCAGAATATACCCTACGGTAACAAGTCTCCAGACCTGTTGATAGAGCTAGTAACCCCATTACTGCATAGAATGGTAGAGGATGGCTGCGAAGTTATTGTTATAGCTTGTAATACAGTTACCACAAATATTATTAGTCATCTAAGGAAGGTTATTTCTGTGCCCTTAATTGGCATGGAACCGATGGTAAAAACGGCTGCTGAGCAAACTAAGAATAACTGTATAGCGGTTTGTGCAACTCCAGCAACATTAGATAGCGATAGGTATAAGTGGCTCAAAGAAAAGTTTGCATCGAAGGTAGATATTCTAGAGCCAGACTGCAGTAGATGGTCTTCTATGATAGAAGCTAACCAAGTAGAGCATCAGCTTATTAAGAAGCAGATGAAGGATGCCTGTCAAAAGGGTGCCGATGTTATTGTGCTCGGCTGTACCCATTACCACTGGATCGAGGAAGAAATACAGAAAACTGTAGCGGGCAAGGCTACAGTACTTCAACCGGTACTACCGGTTGCTAAGCAACTTAAACGGATAATGGCAGGGTTAGATTAGGTAGATTAGGCTAAATTTCTGACTGCTTGGTTATACTGATCGCCACGATCTTTGTAGTTTTTGAACATGTCAAAGCTGGCACAAGCTGTCGATAGTAACACAGTGTCACCTTCGTCTGCTTGTTGGCTGGCAGTCTCCACGATATCTTTCATTGAGGTACCGCCAGGAATAACATCTGTAAAACCAATGCTCTGGAGCTCTTTTTCAATAACCGGTCCCATCTTTCCTATTTGAATTACTTTTTTGACATTTTCTTGCTTAATAACTTCGGCTAGTTGGTCATAGCTAGATTTTTTATCTGAGCCACCAACAATTAGTATCTTGGGGCCAGGAATGGCTTTGATAGCCACAATTGCAGTTTCAGGGGTTGTACCGAATGAATCATTATAGTATTTCACCCCCCGATGTTCCCTTATGAGCTCAAGTCGGTACTCCATTCCTTTGAATGATCTCAGAGCTTTCATTATTATTTCTGGATCATGATCAATAATTTCCCAGGTGGCCATAATAGCGGCGCAGGCATTTTCCAGGTTATGTCTTCCTAGGAGGGCAACGTCAGAAGTTTGACACACTTTTTGGTCATCAATATAGATCGAGTCGCCTTCTACGTAGCAGCCATTATGATCATCACCTGTTTGGTCTTCATTCGGGACGGCGTATGACATCTTCATAGCTGGCGATACTTCGGCGACCTCGCAGGATAGGACATTTAGACGGTTGTAAATTGCTAGATCTTTAGATCTTTGATGTCGGAATAAATTCTGTTTTGCCTCTATGTATTCATCGATATCGCGATGCCAGTCTAAATGCTCTGGTACTACCATTAGGCAAACTGCAATACTAGGCGATACACCTAGATCAATTAATTGGAAGTTGGCTAGCTCTAGCACTACATAATCTGAAGATTGAATCTCATAATCTAGCATATCTAGCGGTGGTACCCCAATATTTCCACCAAGGTGAACTGTCTTGCCAGCTGTTTTTAGGATTGTAGTGATTAGGCTAGAGGTGGTACCTTTACCCTTGGTGCCGGTAACACCAATTATTTTAGCTGGGCAGTTTCTAAAGAATTCCTCAGTTACCGTAGTTACTTTTCGGCTGATTCGTTGGCCGTTAGCTTTAATGATATCTTTGGGATGAACTGAAGGGGAGCGGACAATAAGGTCGAAATTTTCAAGATTATCTAAGTAATTATTGCCTAGTTGTTTTGCTACGTCACTAGGTAAATCTATGTCTGTATTCTGATCACATATGGTAATGTCATTACCTTTGTTCCAATATTGGTATGCAGATCTACCCTGGGTACCGTATCCTAATATGGCGACTTTCATTGTAGAGGAGTTACTTAATTACGCCTTTTACTACGTCAGCTACTTGCCTAGGGGTCATATCGGCTTTAAGGATTACCGAAGTGACATCTAGTTGTTTTACTTTTTCAGGGATTTCTTGTTCACCCATGTTTGTTAGGATGATTACTTTTATGTTTTTACCCCAAGAGGTTTTTCGCATTGCGGTTAGCATTTCTTCACCGGTCATTTCGGGCATCATTAAATCTAGTAGGACGATATCCGGGTTCATTTTTCCGCACAGTTCTAAGCCGACCTTACCGTTGTCCGCAGATTCGACATCATAGCCTTCTTGCTGGAATTTAATCCGATACATTGTACTGATAGCTAGGTCATCTTCGACTATTGCGATTTTTTTAGCCATAAATAAATAGTAAAGTAAAATGTCTTTAAAGACAATCTTTGTAGGTCTCTATAGTTAAATTGAATATGGTTGAGTGTCTGGTTTACATCAAAGAGTAGTTTTTCGGCTATTTAACTCTCTGGTAATTATCTCTATCTGGTCAAGACCTTTTTCTAGCGTTTCCATACTGCTACCATATGAAATTCTGAAATAACCATGCCTGCTAGCAAAAGCCCTACCGGGCACGATTAGGACATCATGGTCGGCGGCCTTTTCAACAAAGTCTAAATCGACCATATCGGCCGGAGCTTGGATAAACATATAAAATGCGCCCTGGGCTCCTTCAACTGAATAACCCATTTCTGTCAATCTTTTTAATAAATAGTTACGTTTCTTTAGGTATTTATTACGCATCTGCCCGCCTGGTTGCTTGATTGCTTCCAGTGCTGCATATTGAGCTATAGAAGATGATGACATGACCATATACTGTTGAAGTTCGTTTATTGCTTCTATTATCTTAAGCGGTCCAGCGACGTAGCCTAATCTCCAGCCAGTCATTGCATATTCTTTCGAGAAACCATTCATTGTTATGGTGTTGGGGTATATGCTTCCGATACTGAAGTGTTCCCCTTCGTAAACAAAATGTTCATAAATCTCATCAGAGATAATCAATATATTGTGTTCATCAGCTATCTTAGCTAGTTTTATCAGAGTTTCTTTACTGTAAACTGCACCAGTGGGGTTGTTAGGGGAGTTAACTACTATAGCCTTAGTTTTTGATGTAATACTTGCTTCAATTAATGGAATGTCTGGCTGAAAAGAGGGAAAGGTAGGGATGGTTACAACCCTACCGCCTATAGCAGTAACCAACGAAGTATATGGTGGGTAGGCTGGCTCCATAACGATAACTTCGTCACCAGGATCTAGAATAGCTAAATATACAAGCAGCAGACCAGTTGTTAGCCCAGGGACAACCGCAACCTGCTCTGGACTTACGTTTATATTATTTTTAGTCTTAAATTTGTTAGATAGGGCTTCTCTTAGCTCAGGTATACCATTGCTAGGGGTGTATATGGTCTTGTCTTGCATTATCGCATTGATGCCAGCTTCTTTTATTGGGGTAGGGGTTAGATCCTCTGGGAGACCTATGCTGAGATCGATGGGATCAATTATTGATTGCTGTCTTAAAAAGACATCTCTGAAGTCACTACTATCGAAATTATTTAGTCTGTTTGATATTAAAGACATGTTTACTTTTGAAAATCATTATTATTCGAGTATTTGTGAATTATACAACTAAAACAATAACATGTAAAGTATGAGGGTTTTCATAAGTAGTTGAGTAATATACAACTGACATATTGATAATTCTAGGTATAATTGGTTTATATGACGAAATTACTCTTGCCCCGTGGTTATAGAAGTGCAGAATTATTACATAATCGATTAGCTACGGAGTCCGAAGAGTTGTGGCAAAAAAGGGGCGAAAGAAGAGCCTTAAAGCTGTTTCATGAAATGGCCGAAAACGTCCCAGCTTATAAAGATTTCTTAAAGAATCATAATATTAAACACCAAGAAATCCGCAGTATTAAGGATTTTAAAAAAGTACCTACAATAGACAAAAATAACTATTTAAGAAAGTACCCTAAAGAAGAATTATGCTGGAACGGTGAATTTGATCATGGGCAGTGGGTGATATCCACTACGTCTGGATCTACAGGTGAGCCATATTATTTTCCTAGGGAGACATCACAAGATTGGCAATACGCAATGATGGCCGAGTTATATTTAAGGTCAAATTTTCAGATAAACAAGAAGAGTACTTTGTACATTGTAGCGTTTCCGATGGGGGCGTGGATCGGTGGACTGTTTACATATGAAGCACTGAAGATAGTGTCTGAAAATGGGGGCTATGATCTTAGTTTGATTACCCCAGGGATTCACAAGCAAGAGGTCATCAATGCAGTAAAACAACTAGGCAGTAGTTTTGATCAAGTGATAATCGGGGCTTATGCTCCGTTTTTGAAAGATATTTTGGATGATGGCGAGAGACAGGGTATTAAGTGGGAAGATTATCACTTAGGAGTTGTATATTCTGCGGAAGCATTTACAGAAACTTTCAGAGATTATGTATTGAAGAAAACATCCGTAAAAGATCCATATAAGAGCTCTTTAAATCACTATGGAACAGTAGATTTAGGGACTATGTCGCATGAGACCCCTGAGAGTATATATGTAAGGCGGTCCTTAATATCCGATAATAAGCTAAAGACTTTACTTCCAGACCCTATTAAACAGCCGACTTTAACTCAATATAACCCTGAATTGTTTTTCTTTGAGCAGGACGGAGATAATCTGATATGTAGTGCATATAGTGGAATCCCTTTAGTTAGATACGATCTTAAAGATTATGGGGGAGTCATCGATAGGAGTCAGGTAAAGAGAACGATGAAAGAGTTGGGTTATGACATCGATCAAGCGTCTAAGAAGTATAGCTTCAATGAAACCCTCTGGAATCTACCTTATGTATACGTATATGAAAGAAACGACTTTAGTGTGAGCTATTATGCTTTCTTAATCTATCCAGATACAATCCGACGCGGGTTACAAGCCGGTCATTTGGAGGAACTTGTCACAGGTAAATTCACTATGTATGTTGACTATACAGACAAAGGTAGACAAAAGTTAAATATCCATGCAGAGATGAAGTATGGCCAAAAAGTAACGGAAGAATTAACTAAAAAGTTACAAAAAATCTTACACGAAGCTTTATTAAGTGAGAGTTCAGAATATAGGGAGACCTTTGGTATGATTGGCGATGAGGCAAAGCCAGATGTTGTTTTGTGGGAATACGAAAGCCCGGAGTATTTTAGGCCGGGGACTAAACAGAAATGGGTAAGAAAGGAAAAATAGGATGCAGGATAGAGTTCAACCGCTTATATTAGAAGAAGGTAAGTACACTTTAGAACAACTAGATAAATTAAAAAGCATGAAATTATGGGGTTTTAGAGATATTTATAAATCTCAGCTTAGAGAAACATTTGAAATAAAAAATCCCGGATTAATTAATAGTGAACAATACCCGCTTGCACTAGATGAATTTGTGAATTCTAGAGTAAGTCCAGATGGTTTGTGCGGTAATTATGTTTATTTTCCTTGGAGTGGTTTACTATTTCACATGCTTCCTCATGCTGAGTATTACGATCTTAGGACAAATCGCACGAGTCACCTAATAACGGAAAAGGAAAAAGAAATATTAAAAAACTTTAATGCCGGAATAGCAGGATTATCATTTGGGAATGGAATAGCGCTAGCGTTGATATATAGTGGAATTTCAAGCAACATAAAAGTCGCTGACACGGATATTTTTGAAACCACCAATTTAAATAGAGTAAGAGTAGGTCTTCCAAGTGTGGAATTGAAAAAAACTGTTGTTACTGCCCAGGAAATATATGAGATAGACCCCTATGCTGAAGTGTCAATTTTCGATAAGGGATTAAATGACGATAATTTGAACGATTTTATTTTTGGCATGAACAAACTTGATATCGTTTTTGATGTAGTAGATGACTTTTCTATGAAGGTGAAATTACGACTTGAGGCCAAAAAAGCGAAAATACCAGTAGTCATGTTAACTAGCTTGGAAGATAGTATTTTAGTTGATATTGAAAGATTTGACTTGCATCCAGAAGCTGATATTTTCCATGGTTTGTTGGGAGATATTACAGACGATCTTTTACATAAAAAGATGAGTGAATCTGATAAAGCCAAGTATGCTATGAAAATAGTGGGACCAGAGCATATATCCTTCAGAAATTTTAAATCGTTGTCAGAAGTCGGCAATACTTTAGTTTCAAGACCTCACCTGTACGGCACAGTAAATATCGTTTGTGGTTTGGCTGCATATATAACAAAAAGAATTGCATTATCTGAAGATATGCCAAGCTTAAGGAAGCATATAAAATTCAACGAAGTATTAAATATACAGCCTAATCACGGTGATACTCAAGAAGCGAGAGATAAGTTTTTTAAAAAGTTAATTAATTCCTGATAAAATACTTTTTCTAAAAACAAGCATTAACACTATAATATATCTAATGATTGAATTCGGAATCTTGATTATTGGCACAGTTGCCACCTCACTAATAGCATTAGTTGTATTAATTAAGAACAGTAAAAGTATAGTAAGTAAATTATTCGCAGGCTTAACGGTTAGTTTAGTGCTTTGGTCTATAACTACTTATTTTTCATTACATACAGTTAACGATGGGGCAACTCTTGTTTGGATAAGATGGATTATGCTTTTTGTGGTTTTACAAAATACTTTTTTCTTTTTATTGTCAAGAGTATTTCCCTCTGGATCATCCAGATTGTTTAAGAAAAAACGATACATAATAGCGATAACATATTCCATCATCACTGCTATATCAGCATTAACTTCTTTCTTATTTGTTGACTTTAAGAATAATTCACCAGTTCCCGGTCCTGCCATGATTCTTTTTATTCCACACGCATTAATATTTGCTCTTGGCGGGTTGGTGTTATTAATTAAACGGACCCTCAATGCTAAGGGGGGTGTGAGGGTGCAGCTTCAGTATTTCCTGTTTGGTGTTATTTTGATGTACACAATTGGTCCATTGGGCAATTTTATTGTTCCAATATTTTTTGATAGTAGGTTCTTTGTTACTTTAAGTCCGTTGTATTCAGTAATTTTTTCAGGATTGATAGCATATGCTATTGTTGCAAAAAAGATGTTCGATATTAAAGCTGCTGTGGCAAGGTCAGTCGCCTATATTCTCATCATCGGTACACTTGCTTTTATTTACAGTATAAGTTTATTCGGTTTGGTGAATAACATCTTTGATGCCCCTGATCAGGAATTAACCAGACAGGTGCTATCTGTTGTACTAGTTGTGCCATTAATATTTAGTTTTGAAAAAATTAAACAATTTTTCAATCGTGTCTCCAATAAGCTTTTCTATCAAGATGCTTATGATCCTCAGCAATTTTTAAACTCACTAAACAATGTTCTAGTAGGAAATATTGAATTAAAAAGTTTGTTACAGGAGAGCGCTGAGTTAATTGAGGAAACCATGAAGTGTGAGTTTTGCGCGTTTAGTATTCAAGGCTCAAAGAAAATACCACAAAGAATCATTGGAAGCGGTAACATCGAGTTAAACCAGGAGGATATTGTAGAGGTGGTTAATGTAGTGGATAAACAAAGACATAAGTTAATCGTCACAGATGAAATTGAATCTGTGAATTCTAAATTAAAGAAGAAGTTATTGGAGTCAAATATTACAGTTGCAAAAAGGATGTACACAACTGGCTCTACACATCAAGAGATTGGTTACTTAATCTTCGGGGGTAAAAAAAGCGGAAATCCTTACAGCAAAGAGGATATTCGGGTTATTGAAATTATTAGTAATGAGCTGGTTATCGCCATCCAGAACGCCCTACGTTTTGAAGAGATCCAAGAATTTACAGTTACCTTGCAAGATAAAGTAAATGAAGCTACCCGTGATCTCCGTAAAGCCAACGAAAAACTAAAGGCACTAGATGAGACTAAAGATGAATTCATCAGTATGGCCTCTCACCAGCTTAGAACCCCGCTTACCTCTGTTAAAGGCTATCTATCCATGGTCGTTGAGGGTGACGTTGGCAAGATATCTAAGCAACAAAAAGACTTACTTAATCAGGCCTTTTCAAGTAGTCAAAGGATGGTTTACCTTATAGCCGACCTATTGAATGTTTCTAGACTTAGAACTGGTAAATTTGTCATAGAGAATAAGCCAACTCAGCTAGCTGACGTAATTGAGGCTGAAATGGCTCAACTCCAAGAAGTAGCTAATAGTAAGAATCAGACGCTAACTTACAAAAAGCCAGCTAAATTCCCTGTAATGTCACTAGATGAAACCAAGATTCGGCAGGTTATAATGAACTTCACAGATAATGCCCTCCACTACACCCCTAAAGACGGACATATTGAAGTGAAGTTAGAGGACCTAGGTAATAGTATCCAGTTTACAGTTGTTGACGATGGTCTAGGAGTACCGAAAAACGAACAACATCATCTGTTTAGCAAGTTCTATAGAGCAGGAAATGCCAAGAAAGCCCGTCCCGATGGTACTGGACTAGGACTATTTATGGCTAAAAAGGTCATAATTGCTCAAGGTGGGGCGATAATATTTAAGAGCGAAGAGAACAAAGGATCTACTTTTGGTTTTACTATGCCGAAGAAGGGTCACTTAGCTGAAAAAACTACTGAGACCAGCAGATAAACATTACTAGAATATTATTGACAAAATTACACTTTTGGTGTATTGTATATGACATGAGTCAAATTATTGAGACCATTGGTAACTACTCTGAATATGTAGGTGTTATGGCTGGCGCTGGTGCTGGTCTAGCTACTGAATATATTGCCAGTAGAAATGTTTCTAATAATAGAAGTCAACTATCTGGTGAAATCGGTATAGCCTTGCAGGAACCAGAAGTATCTAGATTACGTAGAGTTGGTGCTCTTGCGCTAACACCAATCGTGTTTGCTGGTGCATCACTTGGTCTTCTAAACAACGAAGTGTGGGAACCAAACGATATTGAAGCTCAATCACCGAAGCTTGGTATTGTTGTCGATCACTCTGGAGCAACAGAAATGGGTGATCAGCCAGCTATTGGTAGTATCAACCTATTGACAGCTTCGTTTGACAACCCAAATGAAGTAGAGGCTACAGCATACGTAGCTGGTTCTGGCGCAGTAGAGACTGCCCAGCCAACTGAGGTTGGTGAAGATGAGCCATTTGGTAATGCACCATTAGCTGATGGTTTTAACCAAGCAGTAGATAAGATCGAAGAAACACGCAGGAAAGAAATCGGTAACCAGAGTGCATCGGGTGTGTTAGTTATTACTAATGGAAATACGTTTGGTAATAATGCGGATATTTTAGCTCGGACTGAAGCCGAGAATATTCCTGTATTTGTAGCCAATGTTGAAGGTGAGACTACTAATCCAAGTTCAGTCGAAGGATTTAAAGAGGTTACCAAGCAAACTAATGGTGAATATTTTGACGTTGAAGAAGCAAATGTAGAAGAAATGGTAGATCAAATTAGCGATAGTCTCGAAGAAAGTCGTTTGAAAAATCCAGCTCCCAATGATTGGCCGAAACGAATTCTAGCAGGAGCTTTAACTGTTGCAACTTTTGGGCTGTATCGGAAGAAGCGATCAAGTATGACATTAGATAGTAATAGTATAGGAAGATAAGGAGTAAAATTATGACAGTATCACAAGGAACTATTCAAGGAACTACGCCCCCACCATTCAATGGCTATGAGCAGCAACCTAGGTTAGTGACACCAGGTATGGCTGCCGAATTTAACAGTGAAGCAATCCATCAGTTGGATAATCTATTAATCGGTGAAAAACGAGCTAAAGCAGCCATAATAGCAGGTATGGTAATGGGAGAAAATGTTCTTTATATTGGTGTGCCAGGTGGAGGTAAGACCACACTAGCTGGCGATAGCTACCGTTTAATAGCAGGCCTAAGCCAAGACGACATTGGTGAAATACCACCAAATGCCGATCTTACCCCTCAGCGATTAGTTGGAGATGAGGTAAAATCTTCAGTAACTACTACTCGTGGTGATGTTAGTGAGCGTGAAGACCGAGTTACTGAGGTGGATTCTATACTTAGCTCTACAACAAAGGTTATTTACGGAAACGAAATCAACCGAACAAACCCTTACGTCGTTAACACGCTACTAGAAGCCCTAGAGAATGGCATGATCAATACCCCATCAGGCTCTATTAATATGGATGACTTGTTGTATTCTGTACTAACTATGAACCCTGGTGAGGCTCACCAATCAACTTTTAGAGTGCCACATGCCCTAGCTTCACGAATTCCTATTGGTGCTGGAGTCGGAAAACAGGATTCAGTTGAAGAAGAGGCTATGCTAGATGAAATCCATAATGGATTCGTACCCACCCCTGAACAGGTTCAACCTGTTACTACTAGAGACCAGCTAATGCAGATGCGTCGTGACTACAAGGGTGTGCCTATCCCAGATCATTTAAAGGGAAGAGCTAAAAATATGGAGCGTGCAACAGTTGATACGCTAATGCAGTTAAATAGTCCAAAAATTGAAGAATCACTGGGACGTGTTGCTAAACAGCATATTCAGCTATCCCAGGCTTTGGCATTCTTAGGTGGTGAACAGGTCGTTAACGAAGAGCAACTAGTTGAGGCTACTAGGTACATGGTTACAGGTCGTTTAGGTGCACTTTCAACATCTGCTTACCAGCAAATTCCTGGCGTTGTCGAGGCAATCGTTCAGTAATTGGGCTCTTAGTTCTACGATAAATTGAGATATATAGGTATAAAGAGTAATGAGTTTTTCACGAACCGAAGCTGCAATTAGCGAAGTCGCAGCCAACCTAAAGGTTGGTATGGGTGGCCATATAGAAGAAAGAGTCAGATCAGGAGTTCCTGGTTTGGCTGTCGGTGAGGTTCCATTTAACCCTGTTATTCATGATCCGGAGGCTATTAAACCCTTCTCTTTTATGGAAGAGGTTGTTGGTGGCCCCCATGTAGATCAGGTACTACCTAAGCGACCAACAGAAGTCACGCTGATCAACGACTATGGAAATAGGACAGATATTGATGCAATTTCTTCGTCTAAGCGAAGAGCAGCTCTTGCTATTGCCGTTGGTTTAGAGTCAGCTCTTGGAGTCGGCGATAAGTTGTATAGATATGCAACAGGAGTAGACGGCCTTGTACCTGCAGATATAGGTGATATTGAGCTAGAGTCTTTAGAGAATAGCGAAGAATATAGGGCTCAGTCGGTGGCTATGCGGTGTATGGGTGGCTTAGCTTTAGTGTTGAGTGATTTCCATAAGCTACCTCTACACGAAGTTCAAGCTGATTATAGTTCAACGTTAGCAATTAAGCTTAATCACCCATTAGAGAGGCGAATTCCAGCCAACGTAGGTGTTATTGGCTTGGGCGGTGACCTAGAAATCGACACCGATAAGCCAAAAAATCTAGCTAAAGCCAATGAAATGCTTGATGCACGACATAACTTAGTTGTAGATCGATTGCAATCAGCGGGAATGACCGTTGTTAGTTTGGTCAGTCTGCCTAGTTCGGAAGCCGGAATTGACCTAAATATTGCCGATGATGTAATAGCTCAAGGAGTTAATACGCTTACGCTAAACTAGCATAAGAATAATATTGACAAATAAGATAATGCGTGCTATTATTTATGAGTATAAATTATTAACTAATTCCTACTTGCATTGAGAGGCAGTAGGTAAAGGAGTTAAGGAGAGTATAGATGAGTGAACAACAACCCGTAGGAGCAGTGCCAGCTAATCAAGAGGCTGATCAGAACGAAAGAAATTCTTTATCATTGCGTAGCAAAATAGTAGCTGGTGTAGCTGGTGTAGCTTTAGTAGCTGGAGCTGGTTTCGGTGTAGTATCTTGCATTGATAGAGACGGTGGAGATGGACCAGCTGACGATAAAACACCTGCTGAATTAACTTGTGAAGATTTCACAGAAGCAGATGCTGCTTCTAACTCTGGAAAATATAACGATTTTGCTTTCCTTCCGTTTACTGAAAAGCTAAGTAATGGCGATGATGTTAAAGAATATGTTTCTAACCTATTCAATGAAAATGGTCCATTAGCAAATGAAGGTGATCGAGCCTCAATGGCTGCAGCTATGGCTGCTTTTGGAGCTCCTTCTCATGATGGTGAAGCTGTAAACCCAAACTACTCAGTCCTTAATACATACGCAGATCGATACGCAGCCTATTCAGCTGAAGGTGGCGATAAAGCTGCTGCTGAAGACTGTCAGAAAGTTCTTGAAACTTTAAACCAGGATGCTGAATACACTGATTTATGGAATGCTAAAGGTGCTATAGTTACTCAACTAGTTGCTGAAAGGGATGAAGACTTCAATATTACAGGCGTATCACTTGAGCGAGTAGTGCTTCCTAACGATCTAGGTGGGCTAGAACTAAAACGACGCGAAACATCTAAATATGGTGGAGAAGGTGAAACTGGATATAACGAAGTATTAATTAGTAAGGAAGGTCAAATTTACTTTACTGGACTAACTGAAGGTGAAGGTGGAAGTCTTGATCTAAGTGATCTTGAGCCAGAAGAGACTGATCCAACTAATAGTCCTGTACCACAAGGTGACACTCCTTTTGCAGGCGGTGAAATATTAGATACAACTGTTGATCAAGAAACTGGAAATGTTACTACAACTGGAACAAACGCCAACGGTGATTTAGTTGTTGAAGTACGTACTCCAAGTGGTGAAACTACAATAACTACAACTCCTGCAAATGGTGGAACCTCAATAGTAACTACTGGTGAAACCCCAGCAGGCACTGGAACAACCCCAACAGGCACCACTGGAACAACCCCAACAGGCACCACTGGAACAACCCCAACAGGCACTGGAACAACCCCAACTCCAACTCCGACTCAACCCCCAACTCCAACTCCGACTCAACCCCCAACTCCAACTCCGACTCAACCCCCAACCCCAACAACTACCCAACGGCCTACTACAACAACTACCCAACGGCCTACTACAACAACTACCGAAAAAGGTCCTGAAGTAACTATTCCAGGTGCACCAAACTAAATTAAGAAGCTATTTAAGGAGAATAATATAATGAATTTACTAAAAAATTTCGTAAAAGGATCAGTTCTAACAATAGCTACATTAATGGCCATTGCTACTTCTGCTCCAGCTGTAACTGCAGCAATCCCATATACAGGAGATAGCACACCTCCAGCACCTGCACCGGCTTTCAATGTCTATACCGGTGTTCCATCTGAAGGTAATGAAGCCGACTTCTTTAGAGGTAAGGTAGAAGGCGACACAAACGCATCAGTTAATGACGTTAGAAGTACTTGTGAAACAGGAAAAAGGTTCACACTCCGTGTATACGTACACAATGGCGCTAGCCAATACGAAAACGGAAATGGAAACGGTCCTAGTGTTGCCAAGAACTCTAAAGTAATAGTTGATCTAAAGAACGCGACTGCAAGTTCTGCCTTTAATCCAAATGCTACTATTAGTGCCTCTAATGCAGCTAGCGTTAATGATGGTATGACTATTGCTTGTACTGACGGCAAGACCGTAAAATTAAATTACGTAGCTGGAACTGCCAAGCAATACACTCGAGCAGGATCAAAGGCACTTAGTGATTCAATTGTAACTACTGGTGCTGCTATCGGTACTGACGCACCAAATGGAGATGTTTGGGGCTGCTGGGAACAACGAGTTTACGTTACTCTAACAGTTGAAGTTAAAGAACAACCAAAACCAGTAATCAGCACAGCTGCATGTAAGCTAGACGAAGGTGCATTTGTTGTAACAGATGACCGTAAAGTAACTGTAAAAGTTAACGGTGTTACTGAAAACGCAACTGTAGTTGGATATGAAATTAACTGGGGTGATGGATCTGAAGTAAGCACCAAACAGACTGATACTCATCAGTATCCTACAGATAAAGATGGTACATATACTATTCAAGCTAGAGTTCAGGTGAAACTAGCTGACGGTACTGTTAAATGGGTGAACGGTGAAGACTGTGCAAAGACAGTAGTCTTTAAAGACAACCAGCCTCCAGTAGTTCCTCCAACACCTCCATCTGTAGTTGTTCCACCTTCTGGCACACTTCCAGATACTGGTGCAAATGTCTTCGGCATCTTTGCTACAGTAAGTATGATCGGTGCTTTCTTGCACAAGGCATACAAAGCTCGAAAACTATCAGTTTAAGAGAATAAGATTGCATAGATTAAAAATCTATGCTAAGGTGAGTGGGTAAACACGAGTAGTTTGACTGACCGCTCATTCTTATACTAGACTCTCCAGGAAACTGGGGAGTCTTTTATTTCTCTATCTGTTATGGTATACTTTTGTAGTCTTTTCCTCGAGTAAAAACACAGAAGAAGTCGACGCTAAACCAAGGCCTCATCGTCTAACGGCTAGGACACCAGGTTTTCATCCTGGCAATAGGGGTTCGATTCCCCTTGAGGTCACCATCCCAACTTCCGTTTGTTATACTTGATAAAGTGAGTGCCAAAAATCGAAAACAAATATACGTTTTGCTTGATAATATGCGTAAGTATGTGGTTCGTTTCTACCGTAAATTAACTGCTAGCCCTCTATTATTGCTGTTGGTCTGCTGGTACACTATAGCCTGGTCTTGGGTATTATTTACAGACACGCTTGACTTAGCTGGTAATTCGATCCAAGGCTTTATTATTGCTTCTTTTGTTTTGACTATCAATGTGGCTATTAGCTCATTAATAATGTGGCAGGCTATTCGTCTGTGCAGATGGTTATTAAGTATTTATCCAAATTGGATTATGATAGCCCTTATTCCACTGCTGGCCCTCTTTGATTACCTGGTGGCTTGGATTCCTTCTGTATTTTGGATAGGGCCACAGGGTAGATTGGATAGCCTATTACCGCTTGGTTCAGCGACTCTATTGTTTATTCAGACACCATTTATTTACGCTACTAGAATAATCGGGTTTTTTGGTTTTGCGGGTTTTTTATGGCTTTTCTTAATACTCTTAGTAGATAAAGATAGGAGGCGTTTAGCTGTTTTCCCGTTCCTTTTTTTGACGCTGCTGTCTTTATGGGGGTGGCATTTTTATAAAAAAGTAAATGGAGTAGAGTTTAAAGCAACCATAATAAGTGAAACTATAAACCACAAAGTCCCACCTGTTAACAAAGAAAATAGCGATTTGGTTGTTTATCCTGAATACGGGTTAGATGAAATTAATAGTAGGAATCTACATAAACGGCTGGAAAGAACTGAAAGTGATCAAGCTACTACATATTTCTTAGGCTCGCTCGAAGTTAATCCTGAGGGAGAAACAGGCCACTTGAATAGAATGGTATATGGTAATAGTCAAGACGGCATTACGTGGTACCAGGATAAGTTTCGTCTGATTCCAGGGGGTGAAGATCTGCCTTATATATTGAGAACAGCGCTCCGGGCGTCTAACCAGAAGGGTACGTTGGATTATTTTAGTAACGTTAAAAGCGTTATAAGAAGTAGTGAACAACTGCAACCATTTGAGGTAAAGGAAGATGTTATTATCGGGGCAGCAGTTTGCTCCAGTATTATATCGCCTCAAGATTATCGTGAATTTAGTAACAACAACGCAACTGTTCTGAGTAACTCCGCGTCTTTGACTATTTTTAAGGGCTCTGTGCTATTTGCTTGGCAACAAAAATCTTTGGCGAAATTTATGGCTGTTGCAAACAGTCGTTATTTTTTGCAATCGGCTAATTCTGCTCGAGCATATGCTCTAGATAATAATGGTAATACGTTAGTTGAGATAAATGAATTAGGAGCAGTTGATACTAATATAAAAACAAACTCAGATAAGACGGTATATACGCTTGTCGGAGAATGGTTAGTAAGCTTGGGCGTAATCATATTATTACTGTTGGCATTAATTTTTCGAACAAAACTAAAAAAGTTAATCCTCCGCAGATGAGTCTTGCGTAATCTGATATTTGATATAATAACCATATGCGTTACAATGTAACTAATATAACAAAAAAGGAAAAAACTCACTATGCCAAAAACTAAAAAAGTCACAAAAAGTGCCACTAGTAAGACTAAAAAAAGCCTGATCAGTAGATTTAATTCGCTTTCTATTCGAAAAAAAAGTTTGATTATAACAGTACTAGTATTGACTGGGGTTGGTACTTATTTTACTTACCAAAGTTTTGCTGCCACAAGTCTGGGTTCAGCTACCATTGCTAATGGGCAGATGAGGCTAACAGCTAACTCACCATGTTCAGCAAAAGCTGTTTCTGATGCTTCAAAAAATAATACTAAAGTTGCGGTTTTAGCATGTCCTTCAGGAGCTGGCTATGCATCGGCCGCTGTCCAGGGTGGGTATGACACGGCTAGTGCTTTTGTTGTAAAGAAGAATTATTTATATCGAACCTGTGCAAGTGTAAAAGGAAAAGGAAAGGCTATCATAGAAGCAGTTGGCATTTCTAAAGCAACATTAAAGTTTAGTAAAAGCTCATATGAAACTATATGTAGTGGTTTTCAACAAGCCAAATCAAATGCTCCGTCAAATAGCTATCCATCGTTAATTATTGATGCCCAGCAGCAGAATGGCAGCAGTGCACTAGTCAATGTCAGTTCATTGTGGGCTGAAGAACAGGCTCCTCAAGCACCAGCTCCATCTGGCGGTGGTAAGTAAACACGTAAGCCGGTATCTTGTAGATAAAGGTAACAGTATTGCCGTATGAGTAATTCTGAAAACTTTAGTCCAAAAGACACTGATCATACGATATCTCCGGGTGTTGAATCAAGCTTGGGGCAAAATTTAGCGAATAATCAGAGCGCACCTACAGCAAATAGTCCCATGCCTAATAATCCTGAACAACCTCCAGATAATATTAATAATAGTCATCTAGTTGACTCAAAGAATAATCAACCATCTGTTGATGTATCTCAGCAACCGATAATATCCGCAACAAGCGTTGAAAAAAATCAAAAGCGTCAAAAATTACGCAAACGCATGCTTATTATTTTCGTTGCTATATTGCTAGCTGTAGTCTTAATTGTTGCAGGGATGGCTTTAAAAGATCGTAACTCGGAAGATTCCGGCTCAGTTTCGTCCGAAACAAATGAGTTAACTGAAAAAGTTGACTCGAATAAGGCGCCATTGTCCGAAGAGGCAAATAATAATGACAATAGTGGACTTTCTCAGACTCAGAATAAGTCATCGGATGGGCCAAAGAATAATAACAACTCAAGTTCCCCGTCGGCCACCAAGTCAAAACATTGTGGGGTTGAGAATATGCCTCAAGGCGTTTGTACGGCTATAAAATCGATCGAAAGTGAAGGTATTTATAATAATCAGTACATTGCGACTGATACTAGTGTTGTGCCCCCTGAAGCCACGATAAATATCAAAAGAGATACATGGAAGTCGAGCAACCCAGATCAAGGAACCATTAGCTACACAGCCAACTATTCAGATCAAGATTTCTATGGTTTGCTTTATTTCAATAAGCAAAACAATTCCTGGGAAGTCGTTGACTATACGTTAAATTACTGATCTGCTAATTTTATTCGAAGGCAAGTGAGCTTCACCTATTATATTCTTCACAGAAATCAATCTAGATTAATTTACTTGGTGCTGCCCAACTTCTATCTTTGGGAAGTCAATGATTTTATCAAGATGGATGAATTGAATGTCTACTTCAGTAACTTTTAGTACTTCAAACATAACTTGTGATTCTACGATTCTTTGCAATATCTCATCATTTGATCCCGGGCATTTCGCAGTTATGTAAGCTGTGCCTTCGCCATATTCTGGGTGCGTGACGACATTTTCAGGATCGATAGGGGGTTGAACGACAACTAGAGTAGTATCATCGCTATGGATGCGATGTTCAGTATGCTGTTCGCACGACATTGTGTAGATTGACATAATAACTATATTATACTATTTAATACGAATTATTGCAACTATTGTACCACATTAATGAAACATTAGCTATTTGTAGTACTTTCAATGGGTGATATACAATACCGACAATATGGATAGACTAAATACAATAGGTTCTAGGCTCCAAATTGGATTGAAGATGTTTGTTGGTTGCACTCACCTTCAAAGCTATCTGTTATATGGGGGGAGTTTAGTCATTGGGTTGAATTTTATAGTTCCAGGGCTGGAATGGTCGATACTGGTCGGACTACTTCCTTTTATTTACTATCTTCACAATATATATAAGGTAAATAAAAAGAGGGCACTTCTTGATTTCTATCTAAGCGGACTGGTTATTAGCTTGTTCGCTTACTCATTTTTCTTAAGTATTGAGCCTGCTAACTGGCAGTTCCTAGTATCAGGTTGGTTTTCTTCATATGCAGTAGTAAGTGCTTGGATGATAACCAGTATGTTTACATCACTCGGGTTTATGTTGTTGCCACTTATGGGTTTTTGGATAAAGAAGCCAGACTACAGGTTGCTGGCTTTTCCTTTTTTATGGGTCGCCTGCGAGATAGTCAATGGTTGGTTCTTTTCGGTAATTAGCTATGGTCCAGGTGGTAGTATTGGGTACCAGAACAATTTTGCTGGGATCTGCAGTATTGCTAGTAGTACGTCGATGGTATTTTCTTCACGCCTACTCGGCTTTTACGGGCTAAGTCTGATTGTCTGTTTCGGCGCCTTAGCAGTATATTTAGTTGCTATAAGAAAGCAGTATATATTCGCCGGCACATTATTTGCCATATTCTTGTTGGTTGTTGGGCTAGGTTATGGTATTGATCTAAACAAGCAAACCTCCGGATTAAGCAAGATTAATATGGCAGCCATCCATTTAAATGAACAGGATACTATGGCTAATCCAGCCAATGTTGATTCATTGCCTAAGGACATAGATTTATTAGTCCTGCCTGAGTATTCCGAGCTTCAACAGAACAATAGATACCAGCAGGTGCTAGGCAAATTAAGTGATAGGGGTCTAATAGTGACTACCAAACTAGAAGGTAAATCCCCCGATGCACAAAATATTTTAGTATTTATCGACAAAACCGGAACGGAGGTATATTCAGTAGCCAAGCGCAGATTGGTACCAGGTGGCGAATATTTGCCTTATGTAACTTCAAGTTTGTTTAGCTTGATCGGAAAGCAAGAATACAATGATCTCTATAAATATTCATACAAGCTAGAACCAGGCAATACACCAATAAGAAATTTTGAGGATAAAAGTATCAGTTATGGTGCACTGCCATGCAGTGGGGTTATTACTACCGCTAGCTACAAACAGCTTGTAGATAATGGTGCAGATATATTATTAAACCCAGCGTCATTATCCTTGCTTAAATCTGAAAGTAATTACCATTTACTAGCCAAAAGAATGGCAGTATTTCAAGCGGTTAGAAACGCTAGGCCGTTTATCCAAGCTAGTAGGAGCGGGCAGAGCTACGTAATTAATTCTAAGGGATATACTCTGTCGGCTAGTCAAGGACAAGACACTCAAGTACTTGAATTTAGTCTTGCACTATAAAGATGATAATAAATTAAATTGTTGTGTTATTTGACATTAGCATTACATGCTAATACAATCCTAAGCATAATCAATTAAACAAAGGCAAAATAAATAATGCCAAAAACAAAACAAAACAACAAACAAGGTTCCCGAAGTGGGGTAAACCAAGCAAAAAACAAAAAACTCAGTTTCTTGCTGGTTAGCAAAAGGAAACCTTTACTAAGCTTATTAGTAATACTAGCTATATCCGTAGTTGGCGCTAGTGTTCTAGTTTTCAGTCAGGCAGCACCTAATAACTGTCAAAAACAAGATGGCGTTCCTATATGTGATGTAGATCAGGTTGCAAGTAGTACTGACACTATTCTCTCGCGTGGCTCAGAACCTAAGGACTTAGGCTCTAGAGGGTGGGGGGTATATTATGGAACAGTATTTAGAGCACCAGCGCATGCTTACAAAAAAGCAGTCCCCATAACTCGTGTCCATAACGCCGAAGCTACCTATCACGATTGGGTTACACCGAAGCAGAAGAGCACTAAAGAAGCCAAGTACAAAGGCAAGGTAAAAAGTGGAGGGGTAGCATTTTACGCTTGGACTAAAGACACCAGGCCGGGTGGTACGGTGCCAGTTTATCGATTGACCAGGGCTGGAAATCATACTCAGCCGATTTTCTCGACCGATGGAGCATGGGTATTAAGAGTACTAGCCCAAGATAAAGGCAAAGCTAACGGCTGGAAGAAGGATGACCTGGCACCGTACGTAGCTTTCTACGCCTATAAGCCAAATTACCAAGTTGTTAACAAAGAGGGTGATAAAACAGTAACTACTCCTAATCCATATGATTGTTCAATTGAGGCCAATTTTATTAGTGATAGGTGTAAGATTCAAAGAGAAAACCTAGAAAAAACAATCAACCAGCAACAAACAGAACAACAGAAACAGGAAACAGCTAAAACTCAACAAGAACAAATAAAGAAACACCAGGATGCGGCTAAGCAAACAACGACTGCACCTAGTAGTAGCGCAAATGATAAAATCGGTAATGATGCTTGTCCAACAGCTGCCGGTGACGCTGGCTTAAATCAATACAAGAATGGTGTAAATAACCAAGGTAAGAAATATCCAAAATCTTGTCACGAGAAGTGGATTGGCTATGCCATGAATAAGAATAAACCCAGTACAAATTCCAAGCCAATACAAACAGCAGTAGCAATTTCAGGATCTGATGGTGTTATTGGTAATGATGCTTGCCCTACAGCTTCCGGTGACGCCGGAATGAATCAATACAAGAATGGTGTAAACAATCAAGGAAAAAAGTATCCTGCTGACTGTCATAAATTTTGGTTAGCATACGCCTCATCGAAGCAAAGAATAAATAATGCTTTTAGGAACGTTAGAGATGTTGCATCGCAATCAATTAAAGGTTGTCCTGTATGGAAGCCAACTGCCCATGCAAACGATGTTTACTATGTTCAGAATAAAGCAAGATTAGATCGCGAAATGGTAGCAAATGGACAGAAAGATTGTGCATTTTTCTATGCTCAAAGAGGCAACGATTTACTAGAAGCTTTGCAGCAAAAAATGAATGCTCATAATAACACGGTACAAGCACAACAGAGATGGTTAGCGAATGCTACACTACAGGCAAAGTCAGATCAATTACGTAAGACTGTGAGAGTTGGGAAATGTCAACTTCTCCGGGCTGGCGAAAATAATGGCTTTACACCCGGATGGTCTTTTGATAAGCGTATATCAAAAGGTCATTGCAACATAGCGTATTTTTCCGTAGCAGCCAGATCAAGGTGGTTATACATTAAATGGACTTTCCAAGACATTATTTCAAAGTCAGACTACATGAGAGATATCCCAACTATTTCTGTATATACATTTGATCCTCCCAATAAGATTAAAAGAATTCATCGAATCCGTAATGAATAACATAATAATTAATGAAAGAGAGCTAACAAATGCTAAAAAAAACAATATACATAATAGTCACAATATCAATACTAGTAGGAATGTTTGCTGCTGGTTGGTACCTAAATAGATATTTCACTAATAAGGACCGAGAACAAGCCCTTTCAAAAAGTATCGAGTTTAGTTCATTAATAGCTGAAGATAACATTAAAGAGGCACATCAACAGCTACCTAAGGCTTTACAGGACGCGAAACCTTTATCTGATTTTAGTGAAGAGTTAGAGATAATTGATGAACTTAATCTTCAACCAGGGGTAGTTCAAACCTATCAGTCTGGAAATAGCTATATTACAACTCAGGAATTTATCGAGGAAGTTAGTGAAAAATCTAAATTACTCTCAATAAGCATCGAAAAAACTGATGGTGAATTCTTGATCACAGCATATGCATTAGATTAATCAATATTTCATAATTGTCGCATAGCGCAGAAGAACACTTCGTGAATTGAACTCATATGAAAATAAATAGCGATTAAATACCACTGACCCTTAGTTGCCTACGCATTCTACGTCTCTCATCCTCATTTTTGCCACCCCAAATACCAACCTCCTGATTGGTTTGTAAAGAAAATTCTAAGCATTCGGTACGAACATCACACTGTTTACAAATTTCTTTAGCTTCTCTATCATCTTTTTTATTTTCTGGAAAAAATATATTTGGATCGGATTCAACGCAGTTTGCCAGCTCTTGCCACCGTGTTTCGGTTAATTCTTCAAGGCGGTCTACTTTCGTTCTCGGGATATTTTCTAGCCCAACTTCAATGCCTCTATTTACATCCATAGTTTAATATTATCAGGTAAGTGTATATATAGCTATGAATATGTTTCTTAGTATGATTTTTATCCTTTTCGACTGGCTGCATTCGATGGTGTATAATTTTAGTATATTTAGTAATAAAACGTGGAGGGTTTTCGTGCGAAAGAATTTATTAATAGCCGGACTGCTGGTTATCGGCTCACTTATATTTGTGTCAGCCAGTGGTTTAGCTGAGTCGGTGCGATCGGGAGACAATATAACGGTAGCTAAGGGCGAAACGGTTGACTCAGTATTGTTTACTGCTGGTCGAAATATAGATATTGCTGGAACAGTTAACGGTGATGTATATTGCGCCGGAATGAATGTTTCAGTGTCGGGTACAGTAAATGGCGATATTTTCTGCGCTGCCCAAACGCTGCGCGTCTCCGGGGAGGTTGAGGGCAGTGTTAAGCTAGCTGGTCAAACGGTTAATATAGATAGCCCAATGCTTGAAAAGGTTGGAGCTGTTGGTCAAAGCCTTACAATCGACAGTCAGACCAAAGTCGAGCAGGACGCTCTTCTTGCTGGACAGGATATTAGTCTAAATGGCCCTATCGGCAGAGACTTAGCCGTAGCTGGTCAGAATGTAACGCTTAGCAGTGAAGTTAAACGAAATATTAACGGTGATGTCGAGAATCTTAGACTTACCTCCGATGCAAGAGTCGGCGGAGACATTGAGTTTACTAGTGCTAATGACTTAGATCGTCAAGACCGAGCAGAGGTTAACGGCGAAATTACCAGATTGCAACCGGAAGTAAACAAAGACGTAAATAATGCATTTATGCCAATAGGTGTTCTTTACCTGCTATTCGCGGTGACCATATTAGCCTTAGTATTAGTCTTGCTATTCCCAGGGTTGTTTTCAGCGACAGATAGTCGGATTGCAATTAATCCTGGCAAAACCTTCCTTATTGGTCTGGCTGGAATATTCCTAGGCCCGGTTCTTATTGGTGTGTTACTTGCAACTGTAGTTGGTATTCCACTAGCAATTCTAGGCATACTGGCCTGGTTAGTGCTGTTAATGTTGTCTGGCCCAACATTTGCCTACTCAATCGGTAGAAAAGTCTGGAGCAAGGGTCAATCACAGATGCTAGTAATGTTAGTCGGTGCTTTACTACTTGTTGTACTTAGTGTTCTGCCAATTATCGGTTTCTTTGTAGTAGTATTATCTGGAATATTTGGTCTTGGTGCCTTGCTAAGTGAAATGTTCGGTTTACAACCTCCAACTCCAAACTCGAAAAAGGCAGCTAAAAAGCCCAAAAAAAGCTAAAGCCTAAGGATCTGGCGGTCGATAGTTTAGCGGCGATGTTGTTCAGCGCATATTGCTGATAGTGCTGGTTGGTCATTTAGAGTTGGTTAATCTAAGCATAATCATTTAGAATATATATGATATGGATATAACTGGACGCACGCCAAATGTGCCGATTAAAGATTTTAAGCGAACCAAGATCATAGTAACTGTTGGGCCATCAACCGATAGCTATAAGTCGGTGCTAGCGATGCTAAAGGCAGGCGCCAATGGCTTTAGACTAAACTTTAGCCATGGTGATCATCAAAGCCATGCAAAGTTTGTTAAATGGATTAGAAAAGCCAGTAAAGAATATGGAAAGCCAGTAGCTATAATTCAGGACTTGCAAGGTCCAAAAATTAGAGTTGGTGACTTTGACGGTATTATTAATATTCGAACTGGGCAAAGCTTTCGCTTTAAAAAAGGCGCCGACTACCTACGAGATGACATCATACCTCTGCAGTACGATATTTCCAAAAAGGTAAAAAGAGGCGAACAGTTACTGTTATTCGACGGTCGAATTAGGACTGTTATTACTTCTGTTAAAGACGGGGTTGTGCACGTTAGAGCTCAAAACGATGGAGTATTAGTAAAAAGAAAAGGCATCAACCTACCGGATACCGATTTTAAGGGCGATATTATTACCAAAAAAGACCGTAGCGATATTACCGCTGGCGTGGATATGGATTTAGATTACGTTGCTCTAAGTTTTGTACAACATTCCTCAGACATTACAAAGATCCGAAATATTCTTAAAAGCCTAGGTAGCAAGGCTAAGGTAATTGCTAAGATCGAGACTAAGTCAGCGGTGGAGAATGTCGAGGGTATTATTGAAGAGGCCGACATGGTGATGGTCGCTAGGGGAGATTTAGCTATTGAGACTCAGCCAGAATCAGTGCCGGTAATGCAAAGAAAAATTATTGGGCTGGGCATAAAGTATGACACTCCGTCTATTGTGGCTACCCAGATGCTCGCCAGCATGACCGAAGTACCAGAACCGACTAGAGCCGAAGTATCGGACATTGCTACAGCAGTAGTGCTAGGGGCTGACTGTGTGATGCTAAGCGACGAGACTGCTAGTGGAAAATATCCCATTCAATCAGTAGAGATTATGAAGCGGGTCATTTTGCATGTTCAGCGGGAAAATCCAGTATCGGTTAGTTTCGACAACCTAAACCCTGAAACTCCTCTAAGCTCAGCAATTTGTGACGTAGTTATTAAGTTGGCTAACGACCTAGATGCTCGAGCTATAGTGGCTGAAACCCAGAGCGGTAATACGGCGCTACAGATAGCTGCTGGTCGCTCAGATATCCCACTAATTGCGGTTACCGCAAATAGTCATACTGCTCAGCAATTGGCAGTAGTATACGGTGTTAAAAGCTACAACCGTCCGGCAGATAAATTAGCGGCTACTAAACTTACCAACTGGTTGCATAGTAACAAGGTGCTCAAAAAACACGATATTGTGGTGACTGTTTCTGGTAAGTACCCAGGAGTCGTCGGTACTACTGATACAATAAAGGTACGAGTTCTTTAACTTTATTTAAATAAAAGCGGGTGGCAAATGTTTAGCAAAAAGACAATAAAAGACTATAACCTAAAAGGAAAAAAAGTATTACTCAGAGCTGACTATAACGTGCCTGTAGAAAACGGTAAAATCACCGATGATTACCGGATTGAACAGTCACTGCCAACCATTGAATATCTGTTAAAGCAAAAATGCGCGGTAGTAATAATATCGCATCTTGGCCGACCGGAGGCTAACAAAGATCAGCGATTTAGCCTGCGTCCAGTAGCCAAGCGTCTCGGCAAATTACTAGACCAGGAAGTTAAATTCGTCGATGACTGTATTGGTGAGGATACCAAACAGCAAGTCGATCAGCTGAAGCCTGGTGAAGTGATGTTGCTGGAAAACTTGCGCTACTACAAGCAGGAAAAGGCCAATGATAAAGAGTTCGCTAAACAACTAGCTAGCTACGGGGATGTTTTTGTTCAGGATGGGTTTGGTGTGGTTCACAGGGCTCACGCCTCAACGGATGCTGTTACTAAACACCTTACCAGTTTAGCCGGCCTATTGTTGGCCAAAGAAGTTACTACTATTGAGGCGGTCATGGATAAACCACAGCGTCCGATGATGGCCGTGGTCGGTGGGGCTAAAATAGCTGATAAAATTGCTGTGTTAAATCGCTTTATAAAACTAGCTGATGTGTTGGTAGTCGGTGGGGCTATGGCTAATACATTCCTTAGTGCTAAGGGGATAAAAATGGGTAAAAGCTTAGTAGACAAAGATGACGTTCCTTTCGCTAGGCAGATTATTGAAAAGGCCAAAGCTGAGAACAAAAAACGCGGCTTTATATTCTACATACCCCAAGACGGCGTAGTAGCCACTAAGATGGATAAGACTGCTAGTACAAGAATAGTTGACTGGGATGCTCACGTGATAGCTGAAGTAGAAAGCTATCCCAAGAAACCGGCAAAATCTTTTTCAGAAATTGCTGACAACGAAATGATTCTCGATATTGGTCCGTTTAGTGGAGCCTTTGTTGCCGGAGTAACTCAGCTAAGCAGAACAGTAGTCTGGAACGGCGCCATGGGAGTTACAGAAGTTGATTCCTTGCAAGGTCCTGTTGGGCCTTTTGCTCACGGCACAGATACATTAGTAGATGCATTGCTTGGTAAGTTTGGCAACAGGCCATATACGCTGGTAGGTGGCGGTGATACGGTCGGCTACATCGAAAACGAAGGTTTGGTTTCCTCTTTTGATCACGTATCGTCAGGCGGTGGGGCTAGTCTTGATCTTATGTCTGGCAATAAATTACCAGGTGTAGAAGCCCTAACTGACAAATGATCTGCGTATAGCTGAAGTTGCTCCCGTTTATGAGTAGCTACATGTTACAATACAAACAGATAAGCATAACAATATAACATAACTTTAAGAGAA
>JAUHZB010000012.1 GCA_030426125.1 bacterium | reverse complement strand
TTAGCTTGCTAGCTACTTGTTTTTGCTGCAAATTAGGTGAAAAACGCAGTATCTCCATAATCTTATACTGCGAATATCCAAAGCCAAGCCGTTCTTGAAGAGTTTGATCGACGTGACGAGAAAGCAAAAAGGCGACTTGATCAATTTTATTAGGTAGTGATTCTGTTTTCATTTATATTATTTTTAATTTAAGTTATTTATGTTTTCCTTATGCTTACTACTAAGATTAGCCAACAATACTTAGCATGTCAAGTATAGCTATCTAGCTTACTTGCTTTAGGTTTAGTATTTGCTAAACTATTAAAAGTACCACTAAACGTTGGTACGCATCCATTTATGACTAATACTCGTAAACTAATCTTAATCAGCCTGATATTTCTAGCCACTGCCCTGGCCGGTTTCTACTTCCTGTCCATGCAAGACAGCACCGACGATAGCTCAGGCTCTACATCCAGCAGTCAAAGCTCCAATAGTAATGTAGACGACTCTGGTTCTAGCTCTAGCTCAGACTCTAGTTTTGATCCAGATGTCTTAATTATTGGCAAACCTGACGCCAAAGTAACAATAGTTGAATACGCCGATTTTAAATGCCCGCAGTGTGCAAAATTCCATACCACTAGCGGGCAACAAATCAGACAAGAATACATCGATAGCGGTAAGGCTAAGATTGAATTCAGAGCCTATCCATTCATCGGCCCAGATTCTGGCCGAGCACTAAGGGGCGCTTACTGTGCCAATGAGCTAGGGGCTTTTACTGGATATCATGATGATCTGTTTAGCTATATGTGGGAGAACTACTACAAAAATGCTGACTACAAAGTAGAAATTGAAGACATCTTAACTGAATCAGTGCTCACCGATATCGCTAGTCGGGCTGGAGCCGATAAAGCCAAATTTAAGGATTGCATTGCAACTGATCAAAAAAACAGCCTAATTGATCGCGACCTAGAAGCTTCAACTCAAGACGGAGTTCAAGGAACGCCAAGCTTCCTTATTGGTGGCCAGAAAATAGTCGGGCCCTTGCCTTTCAATAACTTTAAGACATTAATAGATATTAACCTTAGATAATAGATAATAAATAATAATTAATCCTAAGAACAATAAAAATGAAATTAAGCCTAAAAACCAAAATCCAAATAATCAAACAAGCCAAGCTATACGTCTTCAGTAAGCCGAGCTACTGGCTAAGCTTCTTTATCTCCAGTTTTCTAGTAATGGGGCTAATAATCTGGTCGCTTAATTTAGATTTACTTAAGTACATTCTTTTTGACGCACCCCTAACTATTTGGGGTAAATTTGAATTCTTCCTTGATGGCTATGCTAGCCTGCTGTCTACTTTCGATAACGTCCAGGCTTTGGCAATAACAATCTTCTCACTACTATTTGGCGTAAACATTAGTCTGCTAATATTTGCTATCCGTAATCGTAAGGCGAGCAGCAATAAGCTACCTAAGAAATCCGGATCACTAGCTCTTGGCTCAGCCATAGTTGGCGGTGGCTGTATCGCCTGCGGTACTTCTCTGCTTGCGCCCTTGCTAGCAACACTAGGAATTACTTCTCTAGCGGTCACCAGAAATATTGGTACTATTTTCTTAATTCTAGGCAGTCTAGCTACACTGTATTCTATATACAAACTAAGTGTTGTAGTGGTGGCCATAAAAGCCAACCTTAAAAACAAATAGCTTCTTGTCACTTATGTGATCAATTGGTTTGCACAACGTTTAAGTAGTTGCTAAAATACTATTATGCACAGCATCACATCGACCACTAAATCTAATAAGTCTAATATGCTGGAACTAAGTTCCAGTGATGAACGTAAAATATTTGCTCTGCAAATTCTAGGCGATAAAACCCGTTACAAAATATTTAAGTTACTAATGAACAGCGATGAGATGTGTGTTAGTGAAATCGCTAGCGAACTAGGAGTAACAACCTCAGCCATCTCCCAGCACTTTAGAAACTTTGAGATTATTGGGCTAGTAGATAAAGTCCGGATTGGTCAGAAAATATGCTACCAACTGAAACTAAATGATGATCTAGTAAAAAAGTTAATGGATATCACTAGTGAGTAATTAAGCAGTTAAACAACAATAAATTAGGAGTAATAACTATGTCTAAACAACCAAAAATAACAATCTATACTACAGCCACCTGCGGTTACTGCAAGATGCTTAAAAGCTATTTAATGAGCAAAGATATTAAGTTTAGCGAAAAACGTGCTGACGAAGATCAGAAACTAGCTGAAGAGCTTTATGAAAAAAGCCAACAACTCGGCGTACCTTTCAGCGTTATTGAAGATGAAAAAGGCAAAGAAACCAAAATCTTAGGCTTCGATAAACCACAGTTCGATCAGGTTCTAGGACTCTAAACCTGTAGCTGATCTTTGAGCTTAGATAATGATCTATATATCTGGTGCCACTGATCAAGGCTTAATTGCTGTGGCCTAAGATCCCCGGAAACTTCTGCGCTATTTAGTAGCTCCTCGACCGTGATTTTAGGCAATGAAAGACCAGCTGAAAGACTACTCTTCAGCTTCTTTCTTTTCTGAGAAAACCCAGCTTTAATTATCTTAAAAAACAGATCTGTTTGAATATCACCAAACAGTGGCTCTGGCCGACGTTTTAATACAACCACTTGGGAGTCAACCTTTGGCGATGGATTAAACTTTCCAGCGGACACTACAATATCTAACTCCGCCTGATAGTAGTATTGAACTGTAACTCCCAAAATAGACATATTACCTGGGCTTGCAGCTACACGCTCAGCTACTTCTTTTTGAATCAATAGAACTATCCGTTCTGGCGGGTTGTCTGTTTCTGACAAAACCCGAAGTAGATTGCTAGTCAAATAATAAGGAATATTTGCAATTACGCTATAATCTGAAGCCAATCTAGAATAATCATAATCCAGGCAGTCTTGGTTGACCACTTCTAAGTTATCGGCCTTTATCCTCTGCTTTAGGGTGCTCGCTAGGAAATTATCAAACTCAATAGCCACTACTTGGGCCGCCTCTTTGACTAACAGTTCAGTTAAAGCCCCCTTGCCGGGACCGATCTCCACAACACAGTCTGTAGAGCTGAGTTCGCCCAATTCAACAATCCGCTCTAGACTAGCTTGGTCTTCTAGCCAATGTTGGCCAAGTGATTTTTTTGGTATTGGGTGATTCGTCATAGTTCAGACTCTATTACCACCAGTGGTTAGTAACCCAAAATTCATAAGCACCCTGCCAGCCGCCATAACGACTAGCATAGTCTGTACACCACCTAAGCTGTGTAACCGGATTAACCGCCCAGTCTGCGCCAGCACTAGCCATCTTCCAGCCCGGTGTCGACTGGCAAAGACCATAGCCAACTCCAGCTGAAGTCGGAGTACCATGATACTCCGGACAACCACCATATTCACCCTGCCATTTAGTAGGGCACCAGCCGGATTCACGGCTAATTATAAAGTCGGCGGCTGCGTAATCTGCTGGGGATACTCCAGCAGCAATTAACCAATCTGATTTACTGCCAGTTAGTAGCGGTTTAGTTCCGACTTTAATTACTCTAGTAACTGGCTTAACCGATACAACCTCCTGTATTGCCTTACGACTAACTTCTTTGCCGTTTTGGGTTTTAATCTCGTAAGTAACAATCTTCTTTCCATCACTTCCTTCTTTCTGGACCACCTCAACCCCAATAGTTAGCTCTGGATCTTTAATCTTCTCGGTTTTAGCTTTTATAACTTCCTCAACGGTTATTATCTTCTGACCTTTTCGAACAATACTAATTTTCAGCCCATTAGTGATTTCTGTATCTTGGCTAGGTGTAATAGTGTCTCCTTCCAGCACCTTAATACCTTCTTCTTCAAGAAGATCGCCAACAGTTCTAGCCTGGGAGCGAACCTGAATAATATTGCCGTATAGATTAATAATGCTTGTCTTCGCCCTAGCCACCACTAATTGATCGCCAATTAAGTTCTCGGTATTTACGTCAACTGGTGCATTTACATCAATACCATCTTCCGGATGTAGTTTAATACCAGCCTGCTCAACAATAGTTCTTGGTTGCTGAAAAGCACTCAATATAGTTACTTTACGACCACCATCAATTATGGTGACTGGTCTGGCTCTATAGATATTTATACTAAAATTGTCTTCTAGTATTTTAGTAGATTTTTTAGGCTCAATAATATCCGACGGTTCTACTTGTATATCCAACCGATTAAGTAGATCCTCGACTGTTTTTGCTCTGGTTGGCAAGGTTCTGGTTTCACCAGCATCCGTCAGCTTTACAATGTTGGAGTCGTCAGCACCAACAGTCTCCCCGGTTGTAAACACTAATCCGAAAGATACGACGAAGAATAAGATAATCAGAGTGGTTACTGGCACTACAAAAGGATGACGGCGATAGAGCCATTTCCTAAAATCTGCAATTCGCCTACCGATTGCGGTAAGTGAATCACTGACGGAATCATTTGGGCTAGTTGTTTTGCTCATAGTGATGTTTAATATCGGACTTTGTTTTTCGGTCGCTCCTGAAATTCCGAAGTTAAATCAACTTCTAGTGTAGCAAACTTGTACTTTTGCTGAAAGTTTCTAGAACTCGCTTAGTACTGCTATCTACTTTTATATTTTGGATCTTACCAAGGCTAACCCAGCAATAGTCTAGTACCTCTAATCCACTTAAATATACCTGTGGGGTTTTTTTAAGTTCTGCTTTAAAAATGACTAAATCGGTAGTGATCAAATTATTAACCACCCTTATTTCGCCCAGCTCTTGCAACTGATTAATACCAAGAAGTAGGCCTACCTCCTCATCTAATTCCCTTAGAGCCCCAAACCGGGCATCTTCATCTCTATGCAAGCCACCGCCAGGAATTGACCAACGATTCGGCCCCAGCCAGTCCTTAACCAACAGTAGCTTATTATCTACAACCACTAATACCCTAGCACGGCGTGGGGACATCCGAATAATTAACCAGATAGCTGGCCAACCTAAGTAATAGCAAGCTCGACCCAGCCAACACCACAGTAAATTATCCTTTAAATTCATATGTTTTGTGCTGGGGTTGTTATTTGGCATTTTTAAAGCTTCTTTACCGGAGCAAAACTAATATTTAATTTCTTTGCACCCTTACCCTTAAAGTATATAACAGCCATGTCACCATTAAGCTCCATTACGGTGCCTTCACCAAATACTTGATGCTTGACGCTATCCCCTTCTTCTAGCTCTGGTACATAGCTCATCTCCTGACTTCCATTGTTTGAACCACTGCTTGGCTTATTAAATGCATCTGGGTCAGGTGGGGTCTGGTCAGCTACATTAAAACCTTTGTAGCTGTTTTCGGATTCGATAAATTCGCCATCAATTTCCGATAAAAACCTAGATGGTGGGTTGGATTGCACACCACCATAGAGCACTCTACTGCTAGCATGAATCATGTACAGCTCCTCTCGAGCCCGAGTCATACCAACGTAGCAAAGTCGCCTTTCTTCCTCCATTTCAGACTGATCATACAAAGCTCTGTTGTGCGGGAAAATACTCTCCTCTAGTCCAACCATAAAAACAGCCGGGAACTCCAATCCTTTTGCCGAATGAAGGGTCATCAAGGTGACACTCTTCTGATCTTCCTGACCTTCTTCCAGCTCACTAACTAAAGCTATTTCCTCGAGAAAGCCGTCAAGTCCCAGCTCTTGATACTCCTCAGCAACACTAAGCAGTTCTTTAACGTTTTCTTGCCTTGATTCTCCCTGAGTTGTGCCGTCACTTAAGAAATTCAGATAATCTATTCGACGAATAAGCGAATCGATTAAACCAGCAACACTACTGTCCTCATTGACCTGACGCAGGCTAAGTAAAATATCGTTAAATTGGATTAGTGAATTTTTAGCCCGAGGAGTAAGGTCCGGGCAATCATTCACTTGGGCCAAGGCTTCAGCTAGAGATAAGCTACTGCTTGCCTGCCAGTCTAGGAATTTACGAACGGTAGTCGCCCCGATTGAACGAGTTGGCGTATTTACGATTCGCTCAAAACTAATCCGATCATTAGGTTGGTAGACTAACCGTAAATAGGCTATTAAATCCTTTATTTCCTTGCGGTCATAAAAGCGCTGACCACCAACAATCTTATACGGAATGTTGTAATGCAGGAATGCTTCTTCAATTGACCTACTTTGAGCATTTGTTCGATACAGCACCGCATAGTCATCCAATTTACGCAGTCCACTGTCTAGACCATGGCGGATTCGCCTGATAATCGCTTCACCTTCAGCTCTTTCGTTATGGACCTGCAGTATTCGAACTGGATGACCGGTTTTATCGGCGGTCCAGAGTTGCTTGTCGCTACGTTGCAAGTTTTTGGTTATCACGGCATGAGCTGCATCAAGTATGTGCTTGGTACTCCGATAATTTTGCTCCAATTTAATTACCTGACAATTAGAAAAATCTTTTTCAAAGTTTAGGATATTTCTAAAGTCGGCATTTCGCCAGCCATAAACTGATTGCCAGTCATCACCAACCACCATAATATTTTTATCTGAATTTATCAGTAACTTGATTAATTTATACTGCGAAACGTTGGTGTCCTGATATTCGTCTATCATAATGTAGCGAAAAGTAGCTTGCCATTTTTTTCTAATTTCTGGTTTCTTGGTTAGTAGTTCAACCGTTTTACTAATAAGATCATCGAAGTCTAGACCACCAGCGTCTTTTAAGGCCTGCTCATACAGTGGATAGACCTTGGCTGCCGCCTCTTCGGCAGGTGAGTCAACACCAGATTGGAACTGATCAGGGCTAAGCATTTCATTTTTGGCCCCACTAATAATTGTTGATAATAGGCGGGCTGGAAAAGCTTTTTCGTCAAGCATAATCTGTTTGCTAACTCTTTTTATGGCCGTTGTTCTGTCTGATTCATCAAATATTACGAAAGAACGTGGAATACCCAGATGTTCACCGTCTTGGCGCAACAAACGCACACAAATAGAGTGGAATGTACCCATATAGGGCATGAAACTACGAGGAACCTCATCATCACTGGGCATATGGCCAAATAGTGATGGATTGGCGCTGTCACTACTGCTTCGTGACAACTTCCAAACCCTCTGCCGCATTTCTTTAGCCGCTTTGTTAGTAAAAGTAACAGCCAAAATATTATTTGGTGAAGCTTTATGCTTAGTCAATAAATAGGCAATCCGATGAGAAAGCACCATCGTCTTACCACTACCGGCTCCAGCCTGGATGAGTAGTGGACCTTCTGTTGTCTGAACAGCTCGTTTTTGTTCGGGGTTTAAGTTTTCAAGTAAATCAGCCATCTATCTATTCTAACAGTTTCGACAGCTTTAATACGCTTATTCTTGGTCTATTTCTTTGTATTATTAACTACCCTCTTGTTGATAATAGCTAGCTACTGTTCTAGGAACACTAAAAAGTAATAGCCAACACCAGCGATAGTAATAACAAAACCGATGATCAGAATTAACATCCTAGCAACTTTTCGTTTTTTGACGTGTTTAACTTGTCCAACCATCTGCGATGCCGGATACATCTGATGCAATGTCCCCTTCTCCGCGTTTTGATCATCCGGAGAATTTAATTCTTGCTCGAGCTTTTCTTTAGGCATTTTATTAATTATTCGACTCTCTATAGTAGAAGGATTTTCGGTCATCATCGGATCGCTACCAACTGGTTGGTTGTTGGTTATTACTGGCCTAGATGTCTGCTGTGCACCAACACTTTCCGGGCGAGTAATATCCTGACCAGCTTGCTGCTGAGAGTTGCCAGGCACACTATTTTTCACTCTGATCATCCTTTTCATTTAGCATCCGATACGCCGAGCTAACAATCCCTGAGAACTTCACGTAGTTAAGGCTTGCTCCACCAACCAACACCCCATCACAACCTTCAATCTCTAGGTAGCCTCTAGCTGTCTGATCATCAACACTGCCACCGTAAAGCACCCGAATTTCCTTAGCAGCCTTCGGGCCATAAAGGTCCTTCACCTGATTGCGTATGAAGTCAAAGATTGGCTTAATATCGCTAGGCTTAGCGAGCTTTCCACCAAATGTACTAATCGCCCAAACTGGCTCGTAAGCAATAACCATTTCCTTCACATCTGTGGAACTGACATCTGCAAGCCCACTGACTATCTGGTCATGTAGCACTTGTCTGGTTTGGCCTTCACGGTGCTCAATATCTGTCTCTCCAATACACAGCAAAGGTGTAATGTCATTTCGGATACTAGCAGCCACTTTATCGCGCACCGTTTCTAAGCTTTCCTCAAAATATATTCTTCTTTCACTATGGCCAATAATGGCGTAATGGACTAGGTCTTGAAGCATAGTAAATGATACTTCGCCGGTGTAAGCGCCTTCGTCTTTATGATGAGCATTCTGGGCAGCTAAACGAAATTTGCGCCTATCTATTTGAACACTTAACGGTTGCAGAGTTAGCATGCTAGGGGCAAGCACTACTTCAATATCGCGGTGGATCCTAATTCGTTCGTGCAATCGATGTAACAACATACTAGCTTGGCTAGTATTGAGGTTCATCTTCCAGTTTGCAACTATTAGTTTTCTTTTGTTCATTTAATTCTCTTAAAGTTATGTTATATTGTTATGCTTATCTGTTTGTATTGTAACATGTAGCTACTCATAAACGGGAGCAACTTCAGCTATACGCAGATCATTTATCAGTTAGTGCTTCTACACCTGGTAATTTCTTGCCAGACATCAGGTCAAGACTAGCCCCACCGCCTGACGATACGTGATCAAAAGAGGAAACCAGACCTTCGTTTTCTATATAGCCAACCGTATCACCACCGCCAACCAACGTATATGGCCTATTACCAAACTTACCTAGCAAAGCATCTACTAAAGTGTCTGTCCCGTGAGCAAAAGGCCCAACAGGACCTTGCAAAGAATCAACTTCGGTAACCCCCATGGCACCGTTCCAGACTACTGTTCTGCTTAGCTGAGTTACTCCGGCAACAAAGGCTCCACTAAACGGACCAATATCGAGAATCATTTCGTTGTCAGC
>JAUHZB010000005.1 GCA_030426125.1 bacterium | reverse complement strand
TTGAAATTCTCAGGCGGAAAGCCTGTATTTGGTCTCCAAGGTCCGGCCAGCTCACCAGAGCTTGAGGCTATTGAGACTGGTCAGTTTGATGACTTGCCTATGAATCTCCGAGAAGAATTAGGTCCAGAAGACTTCGGCTACGATCCAATAGAACAACTGGATCCTGCTTTCGGCGATGATCGTCTCTTAGATAGGCCAGTTCCTGAATCAGTAGATTTTGATAACTTAAGTAGCAGTAAACTGGTACATAAAATCACCGACTACTATAGCGCCACCCGGGATGAAAAAGACAATGGTGATAGAAAACCTTATTATCAGGATTTGACTGAGCTTCCTGAATACATTAAATCCATTAAACGAACAGGCTTTCGCAGTGTTGAAGGTACTAAGACCAATGAAAGTACAGACCAGCCACCAGCAGTTAACGAAGATAATCTAAGATTATTAAAAACTTACTCATATACTAAAGGAGAAGCTAAAGATCTTCTAGACGGAGAAGTAGGTGATGGCAGCTTCTTTCAGATCGAGCCAATTTCCGGGCATAGACGCTTGCCATACAGAACGTACCTGAACTTAATAGCAAAGCGAAGATTTCCAATTGCCTACGACGGTGATTGGGCTGAGCATGACATCGATGCTCACCTACCTATTGCAAGAGAATTACATCCTGGTCTTGTAGATATTGTACAAACAGCCGCTCAAAGAGCAGTAAGCTTACTGGAAACCCACCCTAGTGGGCTAAGCTCCAAAATAATTGCTAGCAGAATTGATGTCTTTGTGGCAGATATTGGAGTTCACGATACAGAAAGAATAATTGCATTTATAGAAAGCACTCTAGATCCCAAATCTGAAGAATACAACAAGTTCATGGCTGATGCTGAACGCTTAGCAATCCTGCAGCGACGCATAAGAGAAAACCGCATAGCGCGAAAATTAAACTTAGCAATACATGATAACTCAAATACAAGGGACGGAAATAAAATAACTGACGAACTTAATAGTCTAGTAGCTTCGCGTAGACAATAACTCTATCTCTATATTGATCGTTAGCATCATCAAATTCACCACCACAGGTTATTAGATTTAATTGACTAAGCACCTCAGGCTCCTGATTAAACAGAACTTGCTCAGATTTACTTTCTTCAATCTGCATTACTTTAATAACACTGTATTTTTTTATATCACCATTACCTAGCTCAACTTCAAAATTATCTCCCTCGGCTAATTGATCTAATTCTTTAAAAACGCCATCTGTTGTTTCCCCAGATACATGCCCGGCAATGATACTTAATCCCTTCTGCCCAGGTTTTTGGCCATTAGCAAACCAACCCGCTAAATGTACATTATTTGGTACTGCGATTTCATTATTTTGATCAACTCCTGCTTTCTGAACGTAGGCATCTACCTCTATTTTAGGGATAATAATCTTCTTTGGTTCATCAAAGGCTCCACGCCAATCATAATTATCTGCATTGTCCTTTGATTCATCTGGGTTATCGGTTGAATATGTGATAGTAGCTTCAACGGGAGGTGGATCACTACTAAAAGCTAAGTAAACTATTCCAACGATAGCCACTAATAACATGGTTAGCAAACCTAAGGATGCTAATTGTTGATTTGTAGATAATAGTTTAAATTTTGATAATATTCTTTTCACTCTTACGCCCTATTGCCTGCTTATATTTTTTAGCTTTTTATACCCATGCCAGGATAGTCATATTATATTACAAACGTAGCTAAAGAAAGCACTTTATTGGACTAATGGGGTTTAACTATCGACTTTAATAGCAGTCTGCACATGATCAATCTTTTTCTAAATTCGAGCTAGGTCATCTTTCATAGCCAAAATTGGCCGTTTGTAGAGACATCTTTATCGGCCAGATTGTTGAGCCAAGTACTCCTGAACGCCCTCTAGCCAACCATCTACAAAATATTCTTCTGGCTTGAATCTATCAATGTCTACCCATTCGTATTTATCATGGTGGTCTCCAAGCTGGACTTCTCCGCCTTCATAAACAGCTTCATAGCCCACAGCAAAAATTCGAACCTTCTGGTTATTTAACCCATGTTCTTCACGTTCAACTCTGAAGAAAACACTTGGAACGCCTACACTATATTTGAATTCGCTACCAAGCTCTTCTCCCATCTTTCTTTCAATAACGGAAGATAGGCTAGCTTTGAACTCATCCTTTTTGATTCTGCCGCCTGGTAAATCCCAAGCACCAAAGACGTCATGTGTAATTAGAAGTTTATTTCCATCTCGGATTAATAATTTGACTGCTACGAAATACAGATCTTTGTCATATTTATTCATAGACTAATTATAACAATGTAGTTAGTTAAAGTCCTAGTTTAGGTATAAGAAAAAACGCTGATATACTCGACGTTTTCTTGAGGTCATTTTCTAAAAATGATTTGGTGGGGCATTTTGAATGATGTCAGAACTATTTTTATCGACTTGCTATACTGTTAGCATGAATAAAATCGTTTGCTTAGACTTTAGGATACCAGACGAAGTTCAAAAAGAATTTCAGAAATTTGCTACAAATAAAATAGAATTTCCAAAAAAGCGCTGCCCAGAAAGTGAAAGAATTGAACGAACTGGTGATGCAGAAATCGCTCTAGTAACTCCTTGGGAAAAAATCGACACTGAATATTTAGATGCATGCCCAAATTTGAAATACATCGGGCTGTGCGGTACTTCGACGGCGAATATAGATTTAGAAGAATTAGATAGGCGAAATATTGCATTTACAAACATGAAGTCAGGCAAGCCAGATAAAAATGCGAAATCTGCCGGTGGCAAACAGGCTGTATCCGAGTTCTTTTTTATGCTACTAGTTCAGCTCGCTAGAGGAGTTGGCGAATATCAGTGGCAGGAGGGTAAATCTCTACAGCTCAAGAATAGAAATATTGGAATAATTGGGCTCGGTGAAGTCGGTCAGGGTATCGCAAGAATGGCCCAAGCCTACAAGATGAATGTTAGCTATTATGGCCCAAACCGTAAAAGAGAGTGGGAAGAAAAAGGTGTCATTCATAAAGGCAAAAAAGAATTGATAGAAAATTCCGAAATTATAGTTTTGTGTAGCCCAACGAATGTAGAGGTTATGGGTAGAGATGAATTTAATTCAATGAAGGCGAATTCAATTTTGGTACAGGCGTGTGGCGGTAGCCCTTTTGACAAGCCCGCATTTTATAAATGGATTGCGGAAGAAGGTAATTTTGCAATCTTTGATATGTCTGCGAACGAGCGTAACTACGAGCTTTATAAAGATTTACCACGAGTTATATTTTCTAAACATGTAGCAGGTGATACATACGAGTCAAATCTGGCAAGATCTAAACGAGCTTTGCATCATCTAAAAAATTATTTATCAAAATAAAAACACTATCATCCGATAGTGCTTATGGTCTGGTGCAGTATAGTGGCTGAAGTTAAAACTCTCTTAGCTACTATCTAGATTCTTTTTGAGAAGATTCTCTGTAATAAGGATTGCTTTGCAATTTTTCGAAGCTTTACGCCGATCGTACTGGTAGATATCGTGCTTTCCATGCTACCCAATGCTGCAACAGCATCATTGATTGGCTTCTGGGGATCGTAGGTGTACAGATTCTTAGGCTCCATATACAGTTTTATGACTCGGGCTATCCGATCTAGATATTTCTTATCCGCCGCTTCTAGTTTATTTTGATCATCTTCCTCTGTGTCTTTTTCGGCGTCCTTTGTAACCTCGAGGGCCACTTCCGCAAGCACTCGATTTATGCTGGTTCTGTATGCTTCAACGTCCTGTCTAAAGAATGTACTGTTATATCTCACAGCATCATCAAATTCGTGACATCTATTGTAAAAGTTTGTGAGTATATCCCATTCTCTACTACTGAAATCACGTGCGAACAGATGTCTATACTTAGACCAGCTAGACGAAGGCATTAAATACTGACCTTCTTTAAGTGTCTTGGGTGTTCCGCTTTCCTTAAGATTTTGTAGCTGCCTTTCTGCACTCTCAACTTCGATGATAAGAATGTTGGCGGCATCTTTTTTGTGGTCACGTTTTTGCTTTTGGTAAATAAAGAGCGCTACAAATCCTACGACCAGTGTCACTATTGAACCAATGTAATCTTCCATGGCTCTAACTATACAAGACACAACACAGCTAAACAAAAGCGCTATGGAGCCAAGGCTATAACCCTGGTTCCAATCTGTAAAATGGCACATTTTGTCTCGTGAGGTTCACTTTGCCGGACGCAGGTTGAAACCGTGCACCCGATCAATAAACAAAAAACTCCCGAAAAAGGGAGCTTTCTAAGTGTCATCTTGGTGCGGGTGAGGGGACTCTAACCCCTGGCCTCGTCCTTGGCAAGGACGCGCTCTAAACAACTGAGCTACACCCGCTTGTATTTAACCCCTATAATTATACTGAATTGTTAGCCTCGGTCAAATAGCTGTATAGAGAATCTAAGTTGTTGCCTAACACCGAATACATAGTTGATGTCATTAATCTCATCATAACCTTCCAGCTGGAGGTATCTCCCAATAAATCTATCCTCCAGATGATTATGCCCCTCCCTAGGTATAGTCACTATCCTTAATGCTCTTGGTAGTATCAACGCACCTGCCTGGTATTGGCTATGGTTGTAGTATATCTCTGGGTTATCCCTAAACATCGGAACTCCTGAAACTAAAGCACTATGACCTTCCATTAGCCCATAGAACTGGCTTTGGCTAATACAATTCTCCCTCTGCTCGGCCATAAAGTTGCAAACACTTGGTTCTATTTTTATCCTGTTATTCATTATCTTCTACTCATTTAAGGTTAATAGTCTTGTATCTAATCGATACTGATCTTATTCCTGTGTGCCTTAAATGAACTTTTTATTCGGAAATAAAAAACCCCGCTGAGTGCGGGGCATAGACAAAGAGACCGCGCTCAGCTAAGGCAGTATCTTAGTCTTATTGTTTAAACTTGAATAGTATGTAGTCATATTTGTAGTTAGTATCTTGGTGGCTCCTCCCAGACTCGAACTGGGGACACAAGGCTCTTCAAGCCTCTGCTCTACCAACTGAGCTAAAGAGCCAGGCAGATACTACGCTTATTGTGTTAACTGGTGGGTCGTGAGGGATTTGAACCCCCGACCTCCTGTGTGTAAAACAGGCGCTCTAGCCAACTGAGCTAACGACCCAAGGCTTATATAATACAGATTTTTAGCCCATATAACAATAGTAATCTTGTATTTATCGAACCTTGGAGTGTATACTATGTAGTATTAGTATGAAGCATATAGAAAAAAGTCAAGCGATCAAACTCAGAGAAAAAGGACACTCTTTAAACTACATTGCTTCTAAAATAGGAGTTTCTAAAAGTTCAGTTAGCTTATGGGTAAAAGATGTCAAATTAAACTCTATTCAGCTAAATAATCTGAAAAACAACGCCTTTACTACATCAGCTATAGAAAAGCGGAGAGAAGCAAGATTATTGTCTGAAGAAAAAAAACGAATTGAAATTATAAATTCCGCCAAAAACGACATCAACAAAATAACGCACTACCAATTGTTACTTATCGGAACAATGCTCTACTGGGCTGAAGGAGGCAAAACTCAACGAATGGTAAGATTTTCTAATGGTGACCCTAGAATGATACAAATAATGATGAGATTTTTTCGAGAAATATGCAAAGTGCCAGAAAATAAATTTAGAGGCTATATTCATATTCATCAGCATCTAGATACCAAAAAGGCTGAAAAGTACTGGTCAAAACAAACAAATATCCCTCTTAATCAATTCTATAAAACATACAATAAACCAAACAAATCTAGCACCAACAAAAAAAATACTCTGCCATATGGAGTTCTCGACGTATACGTACTCGACGTAAAGTTATTTTTAAAAATTACTGGCTGGGCTTCAGCTATATTCGAGAAGTAAGTCATCATGAACTTTCTCATGTTGGTGCGGAACCCGCACACAACTTTGAACTACTGAGCAGTATAGCTGATTGGTTGTTTTCCAACAAAATTGCGGATGCTTTTCGGCTACTTTCGCTTGATACAGAAAGTCTCAGATTACAGAGGTTACAGTCTAGTTACACCTATTAGCATCATATTTACTAGAGTAAAGTTTGAACCGTAGCCAACAATAAAGTTGTTAGCAAACAATGGAGGTTGTTGGATTAGCTTATATGCTTTAGGTCATAGCCGTGCTACCCCCCCTATGCTTAGAACCTTCTAAACTAGAGACGACGTAATCGCACATACCGCCTAAATAATTACCGATACCAAAAAATGGTTTGTTTTCCTGTTGGCAAAGCGGTGAAATTAGATGGTTCAATGTGCTTTTGATGCTTTTTACAACCTGTTAAGAAGACCGCCATAATTGTATGGGGTGTAGCTGTCACCGATAAAAATCGGGTAAGCAGGTGACGAAACTCCCATTGCATCTGCAAGCTCACGACTTAAGGGCTGGAATGCCAAAAGCTTTTGTTCATCAAGCTTAAGTCGTTCTTTGTCTTGGATGGTCATTCTGTATACAAAACGATACTTATGGATGTTTGATGTCGCTGTAAAGCTATCTAGCCTAGAAAGCATCACGATACGTTCGTACCAGAGCTCTGCATTGTTAAGAGGGCTATCTAGGCTAACCTCGACCGATATGCAATTGTTCGCAGCTTTGTTGATGCAGTCGTAATCCGCAACAATCACTTTGTCGAAACCCAGTAGCCACGCCACATCTGTTAAATTATCGTTTGCGTTATCTCCGATGAAACCGCAGTCGTTATTTGGGCAATAAGTGTTGTGAAAGTCTAATACCACATCGTACTTTTTGGTTTGTTTGAGTATCTCAGAGGCTCGTCGAGGCTCGTACTCAGGGCTGTTGCTATCGCCAGGAAACGAACGGTTTAAATCTTGTCCGACGAAGCGACAATTGCCTTCAATGGCTTGTTCATTTGCAAGCAGTACATCTACGGCTTTGACGGATTTATCTTTAAACAGTTTTACGACCTCAAGCCCTAGTGTTTCGTTGCCGTGCATACCACCTATCACTAAAACTTTCATAGAACCTCCTGTATGTTTCTGATTGTGACAAAATCCCGCCTATCAGGTACATCCAACCTACGGTTCATAACGACCGCATTATCACCAAAATCTCGCTTAGGCACTGCGGTCATTCTAGGCTCAATAGTTCTATATGCGACTTTCTCGCAATCGAGCATCATTGCTAAACCCAGAACAAAACCTCCAAAGTTCTGCAGATTGCCCCTAGACTTAAGCTTTCTATTAGAAAACACCTCGTCAAGCCACATTACAGGCTCTTCACCGAGCTTATCTACTATCCAATCGCTGATTTCAGGTACATCTGCGTACTTCTCAGTGGCAATTTCAGAAGGCAATGCCTTCCACGCTACAGCTGCCATTGTTAAGCCCAAATCGTTCTGTTCAGCATACCAAGCAGTGGGGCGTGATAGCCCAAGAGCATCAAATCGCTCGATTAGCTCATCAGCTTCGTAAGCTGGCTGAGTAGGGCATAGCCCACAAGTATTACATAGCCCACCCACTTCTACGTCAGACAGTCCACCATCACAGCGGAGTTGCTCGTCTACGCATTTACTCACTTCGTTCCAGGGTGGAACTGCAAAAACTTCCTGATACGCTGGTAGTATTTCACCGTACAACGGGCGAACCGTCTCGGGCGTATAAAAATTATTGTTACTCATATTATTCCCTTTCAAATTGACAAAAATACACAACTTAAAACGCCAGCGTCGTGCTGGCGTTTATATCTGTTTCTAAAGATAACGAGCTAATCAGCACGAGCTGGCGACAGATGTTCGTGATGAACAGAGTTTAACGCTGACTGATAGCCATTACAGCCGTTTTGAAGCCATTCGCTGATACGTGCAACAGTTCGGCTACTGAGCTTTGTCTTAGCGACTATCTCAGTGTACTTCTTGCCCTCTGTAAGCATCTTCGCAGCTTCAAAGCGTGCACTAATTTCAACTATCTCTTTTTCGGTCATTACGTCACGTAGGAAGTTTTGCATCGTAAGCTTATCTGAAATAGAAAGTATAACCTCAACAAGCTGTTGTGCTTTTTCATCCTTCCAAACTGTACTTACATCTTGCGACATAGCTACAGTTTACCAAAGTAAAGTAAGTTTGTCAAGAAGGAAGAGTGATTATCTAGCGACCTTGCTCGTTGCGTACGCTCGTGTTTGCAAAACCTCTCTTAGCCATCGCCTCATCAAACGTCTTGTCCAATGACGAAAGAGTCCCTTCCTTTATCTGGAAAGAGCCCTTTGCTACGATGTTTGCTAACACCCAATCTTCTTTTGGTGCGCGAGAGAGGACTTGAACCTCCACGCCTTGCGGCACCTGCCCCTCAGACAAGCGTGTCTACCATTCCACCACTCGCGCATAGCTACTCAATATATTATTAAAATTAAAGAACTATTTTATGCTAACTGCATTTTAGTTAAAAAGCAACGCTACGGATACTACATTAACTAACTACGTGGTAAGTGGTGCCCAAGATGATCCATCGAGTATTCGTGCCGCAGTAATGGCTTAATGTCGTCAATACTAACGTCCATCTTTACCCCTGGATTAAGCAGATCATAAGGGTCGAAAGCTTGTTTAACTTTCTGGAAAACCGTATAAAGTGGCTCACCATAGAGTTTCTTTAGATAAGGTGCCCTTAGTCTTCCATCACTATGCTCACCACTCGTACTACCACCAAGGCTAATTACCAGATTGTAGTATTCATCAATGATCTTGAAAGCTTTTTGACGATCACCTACCTGACTTAGATCCAGGAATGGCTGCATATGGATATTGGCATTGCCAGCGTGGCCCCAGAAAGCAACATCTAAGCCATGCTTTTCGAACATCTTATTAACACCAACAATATATTGATGGAACTTATCTTCTGGCACAATACCATCTTCAACTATAGGGAGGGCTTTGGTATTCCCTTCAGAGTGAGATATTACAGCAGCTGCACTATGACGAATTGACCATAACTTTTCTTTCTCAGCTTCTTCAGTCTCTAGCTGGTACTTCACATCCATCTTACTAAGTATCTTAATTGCTTTTTTTGTCATTCGCTTTTGAACTCTAGAATTGGCATCATCAAATTCAATTAAGACAATTAATTTACTAAATGGTTTTTCTACCAAGCCTTTAAGTTCATTAGGATTATGTTTGTCTAAGAAGTTAAGTAAACTATCATCAACCATCTCCATAGCACTCGGTATTGAAGACAAATCTCGAATCTTAGCAATAGCTTCCTCGGCAACTGCTAGATCATCAAAGAACGCAGCTATTAGACTAGTTTTGGGATTATGCGGCACAGACTGGATTTCAGCCTCAGTTACAATCCCTAACGTACCCTGTGAGCCAACAATTAATGGCGTTAAGTCAAAGGAACCGTTCTTGTGTTTAACGTCAGCGATATCGTAACCGGCTGAGTTCTTGGAGACGCTTAACTTAGAGTCTTCGATCACCTTTTTATTGTCTTCAATAATGGCATCGACAGTTCGGTATATCTCACCCTCGAAAGAGGTAAGGCCCATTTTCTTGTTTAATTCCCGCTTAGATAAACGACGGGTCTCAATAACCTCACCATTAGCTAAAACCACTCGCAAGCTCTTTACAAAATCCCGCGTGCAACCATATTTTAAAGTTTTCTCACCAGCAGCGTTATTGGCTATCGCCCCACCAATAGAGCTGAACTCCATAGACGAAGGATAAGGTGGTAAGAACTTACCATGAGTATGCAGAGTCTGCTGTAATTTACCGTACAACAGCCCCGGCTCGACAGTTACTTTCCCAGAGCCACCATCAAACTCTAATATCCGGTTCATATGAGCTGGAAAGACCATCATTATTCCGCTACCGACAGCAGCCCCAGCCTGGTCAGTACCCATTCCACGGGAAGTTATCGGGATAACTCGACCACGCTCAGCTAACTGCCAAGTAAAACGAGCTGTTTTACGAACATCGCTTTCATTCTTTGGATAAATAACTAATGAAGGGGTTACTTCAAAAACTCCACCATCCGTTGAAAAGTATTTCCGTATCGGTTGAGCAGCTGTTACACGCCCACTTAAATGTTCCTGAAGATAATGTGCTACTTTACTCATGAGCCCCTTGTATTGTTACCAATTAAAGCATTACTGTTAATGTAATAATGATATCACAAACAAAGATAAAATTAATGCTTTAAGCTAGCTAATATTTTACCGGCTGTTGCTCTCTACGAACCATCCAGTTACTAACGTCATTAAGACGATCAGAGCCGTTATTCATCAGGCGGTGCGAGAAGTTAAATAGTGGTTCCCTTACTAAATATAAATAGCGAGGTTGGTAGATAGCAACCGCTGGAGCATCTGAGGTCCAAGCTTCTAAAAACGGTTTATACTTAACGCTTCTAACTCGGTTATCTTCACGCGTTCGCCCAGCTTCTAGTGAACGATCGGCTTTAGCTGAATTATACTCTGAGAAATTTAAGCTATTAGGTGAACGCAGATCAGCTTGAGAACTATGCCAATAAGCAAAAACATCTGGGTCTGGACCAATAGCAATTCCGTATAGCAGAGTATCGTAATTATGAACCGTAAGAGCTGATTGAAGATCGCTATCTTTTTGCTGAATAATGTCAACATTCACACCAATCTCAGCCCATTGTTTTTTTAGTTGCTGGGCAACAAAGTCAAAGGTAGAATTTTCCTGTGTAGTAAGTGCAAAGCTCAGCGTTTTATCTTTCTTTTGGCGCAAACCATCCTGAGCTAATCGCCATCCTGCTTTATCTAGTAAATCTTTGGCTTTGTTTTGGTCGCCTACCTTTTGGGTAATCTTATCGCTGTAGCCAATCTGGCCCTTAAGCAGAGGTCCTTGCACTGCACCTACCGGACGAGCAATATTGTCGACTATCGCTTTAGTATCAGTTGCGTAGCTTAAGGCACGGCGGACATTGACTTCGTCAAACGGAGCTACAGTGTTTTTAAAAAACAGGTTAACCTGACTAGTTAGAGGGATATTGTATTCCTTGAGTGTACTATCGCCGCGTAAGTTCTCGGGAACTGTAGTTAGACCAGCCGCTCCATCTATTTGTCTTGCCTTAAGAGCCGATGCTAATTTCTCTTCACTGTTGAAAGTTCTAATTAAAAATTTATCTATAGCTGGCTTACCATTGGCATAATCTTCAAAAGGCTCCAGGGCAATTCGCTGTTCCCGTTCCTCTGGTGTTGCACCTATCACTTCGACAGCTTCCCATTTGAAGGGGCCAGAGCCGATTGGACTTTTGGTGTTAAAAGTTACGCTCCGAAGCTGTGAAGCTGGTACCCCATCAAGTAAATGTTTAGGTAGCAGGCCATTAACCATCGAATAAGGGAAAGAGCTTAGAATATTTGGCAGCGTGAAGATCACTTGGTTGGGACCTTTGGCTTTAACCTTAATACCCTGCCAACTGCTAGCTAGTGGCGATTTAGCGTCTGGGTTTTTGATCATATTGTAGGTGTAAACTACGTCGGCCGAGGTTAGAGGCTGACCATCATGCCAAGTTAGGCCCTGCTTAAGAGTAACAGTGTAGTTCAGGCCCCGAGCATCAACTTTCCAGCTTTTGGCAAGCTCTCCGACCAGCTTGTTGTTGGCATCAAAAGTAAACAACCCGGCGAACACTAATTCTACGACGCTATTGTCTACACTACTGGCTGCATAGATTGGGTTGGCATTAGTAAAGCTACCGAGTATCCCCTCGTTATATATACCGCCAGCAGCTGGCTGTGGACTTAAATAATGAGCTCCGAGGCTTCTGGTCTGGTAAAGTACTCCGCCAATAAGTAGCACAAATAGTACTACCCAACTAGCAATAAACCTTCGGACTTGAGCTAAACGACTTACTCGTTTAAAAAAGTGTTTCTCTACTCCAACTTCAGCTTGTTGGCCTATTCCTTCGACCTGCTTCTTGCTACGCCTAAACTTTCGTCGCCATCGTAAACGAGTCGCCCGATCAAACATAGTCCCCCTTATTGTCTTTAAACTTCCTTATTTTCCTTACAGACTATCCTTAAAGTAATATTCCCAGGATTAAGGAAACAGCGAAAATAATTACTAATAATATTGTTAGTTGGTGTAAGGTTTTGTCTGAACCTCTTCTGACAGTATTGACTTCACCGCCGCCGCCACCAAGTCCGGCCCCCAGTGAAGCACCACGGGTTTGGATTAAAATTAGGATAATAACTAAAACAGTCGTTGCAATGGTAATGTAATTAAATATATTCATCTGTCCTCTAGTATAGTGGTCACCAGGTAATTTACCAAGCCAATTACCATACCAGCTAACATGGCTGCTCCGAAATTGGTAACTTGAAGTGGTGAATATAGCCAGCTAACCAAGGTAACCATCAAGCCGTTAATCACTATCATGAACAATCCGAGGCTAAATAAGATGGCTGGCAGAGACAAGATAATAACAATTGGTTTAATAATAGCGTTAATAACAGCTAGAATTAAGCCAGATATAATAACTACCGCTAAACGCTCATCGTAACTTATGGTGCCACCTAGTAGCCCAGCTGCTAACCAGATACCTAGTGCGCTAACAAACCAACGAACTATAAACCTTGCGAAAGGACTTTTCATAACTTGCATAAATTATAGCATAGATCTTAAGCTTAGCTAGCAAACTTAGACTAAATTTCGACTCAGTTTATTACTGAGTAAATCAGCTCCATCTTCAGTAATAAGATAGTCATCTTCAATCCGAACGCCAATGCCTTCTTCGGGGATGTAAATCCCCGGCTCAACTGTAACAACATTGCCGGCTGACAACGGCTGATCATAGTTATCTAGATCATGAACATCATAACCAAGATGGTGGCTAGTTAAATGCGGGAAATACTTTCGAACCTCCTGCTGCTCGATTGTCTTTATAAGTCCTAGTGTCCTTAACTTTTCGCCCATGTATAGCTGTACCTTAGCTTCGTATTCCGGCAATATAACACCCGGTTTTAGTAAGCTAGCAGCGTACTGCTGAACCTCTAACACAGCCTGGTGTACTTGTTTTTGACGTTTGCTCGGCTTAGCGCTCAGCGAATATGTCCTAGAAATATCTGCAGAATATCCGCCAGCTTGGGCACCAACATCGAATAGTATTAGATCCTTGTGATTTAGATCAGCATTATTGCGGACATAGTGGACTACGCAGGCATTCGGACCGCTAGCAACTATCGGCTCAAAACCATGATCAGTGCCAAATTTACTCATAAACCGATAACTCAGGTCAGCCTCCAAATGAGACTCGTTACTGTAGCTATCTAGCCTTTTCTTCAAATAGCTCAGCGACTCGCTAGTGATAGCGATTGCTTGCTTGATGGCTAAAAGCTCAGCTGGTTGTTTAACCATACGTAGCTTTGCAAAGTGTTGCCGCAAATCTAGGAGCTCAATACCGGGATTAATATCGTTAATTCTTTCTACTAGATGCCGCCTGGCCGGATTGGTATAAAAACCAAACGACTCAACATAGCTTGGCATCACCGACAAAGAAGCGAAGTGTTTAGCTCGACTAAGCCTTCCCGCCAGTCGCTTCCAACCGGTCTTATTGTCTAGCACGTCCCCAATTCCAGATAGCTTGCTAAGCTCTTGGTAATCTAACTCACCATCAAAATTCTTTTGTGACTGTGATTGAATAGGTGCAATTAAGTATTCCTTGTCTTTATCTATGACCAGCACTATATCTGGTTGGTTTATTCCAGTTAAATACCAAAAATTACCATCTTGCTTAAAAGGAAAAGTAGTATCCATCGACTGCTGGAGTAAACCATTGGCAGTTATAACTATTGGCGCTGAACCAATAAAGATACTCTTTAGTTTCTGACGATTCTGTTTAAAAAATTCAGCATTAAACAGATCTTTTTGATCAACTAATATTTCACTCATTATCAACTTCTAAGTATACATCAAAAAAGAAGCAGCCTATTATCCAGCTTAGGAATCTTGACCACAAACCTACTTAAGCAAACTATTTTTTATGCCAGTTTCCTGACGGGCTTTTTTCATACTGTTGCTTAACAGCTGACCAAGCAACTCGGTGGGCCGTTGATTCACTATCTTGCTGATCACTATATTGTTCAATGGCATTATTGTAAGCAGACATATAGATTTCTTGGGCATGGGGCGGTAGATTATCCTTAATACCCTTTGGCAGTCGATCTAGCTCACTATACGGCATAACTACTTCTTGGTCCTTACTAGAAGTACATCTATTAGATAAAAAGCCAGGGCTGCGATAATAGCATAAACCAGCATGGCAAAGATGGTCGAGAACTCAATCACAAAGCCATCTAAATTTGAGGCCGGAAAGATATTTCTAAAGGGCCCCAGTATCTCTGCTGATGACTGATAAATCCAATTAACGAAATCGTTTTGGGGGTTGGCCGAAAACAGTTTTAATATAAATCGCAAACCCAGCAACACACCGACAACCGCCAGCATTAGGTTTATTAATCCCTTGATAAATTGATTCAGTTTACTATTCATTAATTCCTCCGTATCTCATAGTATGCAATAATAGTCTTGGAGGTTCTGTTAGAAATCTAACAGCACGAATTATGAAAGAACTGACCAAGCTATTCGATCAAGCCCACAATAGAAACTACCCGAAATCACAAATTGTTCTTTACCAAGGTGAAAAAGCTAGAGACATTTATTACATTAATAAAGGTCACGTAAAAGTTTACGACGTTACCGCTAGCGGCACCGAAAAATTAATCTTAATACTAGGCCCGGGTGATATCTTTCCGCTTATTTGGAGCTTTAAATCACCTACCGATCTACACTACTTTTATGAAACCTTCGATGAAGCTGAAATTAAAGTCCTACCCCGCCAGAAAGTCATTAATGCTGTTTCCGCTAATCATCAAATAACCATCCAGCTTCTGCAGTACTTCGTAGATAAAACCAGTGATTTACTTAGTAGAGTGGACTGCATCGAAGCTACCAGTGCTAAACACAAAGTCTGCCAGGTGCTACTATATCTGGCTACTGCCCACGGCACTAAAGTTGCCAAATCAGGCTATAGTATAAGTCTAGATATTACTCATCAAGCTATCGCCAATATGGCCGGACTAACCCGAGCCACAGCCAGTGTCCAAATGAAAGAACTAGAAAAAGCCAAAATGTTCAGCCATCATGACCATAAACTATTAATTCATAGTGACCGAATCAGCGATTTCCTTGAAGAAATAGGCTAATCCTAAATTCAATTATTATTGAAAAACTCTATGACCTGATTACTGGCTTGTGGTCGTTTATGCCAGAAATTTACAATCCGCCAATTAGGCCATTGATGACCAACCCCCTGATAGACAAAACTTTCCACCGGGGCTATATCCTGATTATTGTTCTGCCATAGCTGCTTGGTTTCTTGATATGACTTCCAAACAAAATCTGGGTCTGTCTTTGAAGCACCACCGTTAAATGGCACTGTCTTATCTTGATCGCCATGGATCAACAGGATAGGCACAGGACCGCTCGGCGAAATTTGCTGATCTTTGGTTCCAGCACTGCCAGCTACACTAGCTACCGCTTTGATAGCCTGCGGGTGTTCGGTAGCCAGTCTTTGAGCCATAAAAGCACCATTGGAAAAGCCAGTGACGTATAGCCGACTGTTATCTACTCCGTATTGCTCGGCAATACTCTTACCAAGGGCAACTATAAATTCATCATCAGCAATATTTTGTTTCCATCCACTGCCACAACAGAAACCAGCGTTCCAGCCACTAATTTGTCCAGGTTGTGGCTCAATAGCCTGTGGGTATGCAACAATATCATTCGGTCTAGCGCTGTTATGAAGTCCACTGTAATAGGCGAAACGACGGCCGAAGTCCCCATAGCCGTGCAGACCAATAATTACCCTGCTATCCTGGTCGACGGATTTTGGCTTAGATATAAGATACTTTCGACTTTGGTCTACAAATTGAAATGACTTATAGCTTTGCATAAATACTTCGCGGTCTCGCCCAGAAAAACTTAAGAAAATTACCGCTACTATTAATATTATAATTCCGACAACAACTAGCGTCACTCTAATTACCCCTGACTTAATTTTATTGACCCGTTCATTACCAACCACAATAGCATTATGACTAAAAAGTTCTAAAATTGATACGCACCGGCCAAATTTAGATGTTGATAGCCACATATTGCTTACGAGCACTGTATTTGTATTTAATCCGGGCAGCCAATTGTCATATTGCTAACAATTGGGTTGTATGCCGGCTGGCAGACTAGCAATCAGCAAGAAGATATATTGTTAGTGTACGATGAAAAATTTAAAATCGTACGGGAGCAGCAAATTAAGCAGGAGGGGATATGAGGGATATATTATATACCGACAGAGAACTAGACAAAAAGATAAACAAGTTCTTGAACCGGAAACAGGACAGAATAAGTTTATTGGAGCTTTAAAGGACACTAAGATCAATAGACTTTGAAATTAAAGTAACATTTGGGGGTAATATGAAAAAGTATGATAGATCATCAAGCAAGCAACAATTCCTAAAGGAGTGGCGCCAGAAAAACAATAGTGATTTTTGGTACGAGCTTCAGGTATGAGTGGCCGCGAAAGCCGAATTAGTTAATCTAAAAATGAACGAATAAGGAGAAACAATGTTAAATATTATAGGATGGATACTTTTTGGAGCCCTGGCTGGTTGGCTGGCTTCAATAATTATGAAAACAAATGAACAACAAGGTGCGGTAGCCAATATAGTAATTGGAATCTTGGGCGCAATTATCGGAGGATTCATATTCAGCATGCTGGGCGGCGACAACGTTGATGACTTTAGCCTATACAGCCTTATAGTAGCTGTGATTGGTTCAGTAATATTAATTGCCTTATTGAAGGCTTTCAGGGGCCCCAAAGCCAGTAGCTAGCAAACGAAAAGAATTTTAAGATAAATATTGTTTTACTACTTTTGCCTTCGGACTGCCGATAAGTAAGCTCAGTTCTTCTTGGTTAGCTTCTTTAACACCTTTTAGACTACCGAATTGCCGGAGCAGTTTCTTTTTAGTAGCCGGGCCAATACCAGGGATATCATCTAGACGACTGTGGGTCTGACGCTTTGACTTTAGTACACTGTGGTAGCTAACAGCAAAACGGTGTGATTCATCGCGGATTCTCTGTAATAACTTCACTAGATTACTGTTATTGGGTAAATCAACACTTACAAAGTCTTCGCTCCGTTTTGTGAAACCCCTTTGTTTTAACACAATTTCATCATTTAATTTAGTAGACGGCCATTGCTTGGCTACTATTATTTCCTCATAATTTTTAGCAAGGCCGACCGTCGGAATAAACAACTCCTTCTCTTTAAGCACTTCCTGAGCAGCACTTAACTGCCCTTTACCGCCATCGATTAATATAAAGTCTGGTTTTCCCCACTGTTTAATATTTTTATCACTAAATCGTCTCTGCGTTACTTCGCGCATATGCAAAAAGTCATCGTTACCAGGAAGACGAGACTTAAACTTACGGTAGCTAGATTTATCGGCGACACCATTACTAAAGACCACCATACTGGCAACTACGTCACTCCCAGACATGTGACTGATATCATAGCCTTCAATCCTTTTAGGAGGTGAGTCCAGTCCAAGCAGTTCACTGAGCTCTATAAGAGCATGGTCTTTGGAAAGATCCATAAATTCTTTATCACTAAACAAAATTCGTTTATCTAAATCCTTAAGAGCAATGATCTGATCACGCAGCTTTCCAGCTTGTTCAAAATCTGACTGTTTGGCAAGCTGTTTCATTTCACTGTCCAATTCACTAATCAGTTTCTTTTTGCGACCATTTAATACTGCTACTAGCTTCTTTAGGGAGCTTTTGTATTGCTTTTCATCTAACTGACCGGTCTCTGGACCCGGGCACAAGTTTAGATGCACTAGCAAACAAGCTCGATTGGGTAGTGTGGTGTGTGTAGAATATGGGAATATCTTGCGCAGATACTTCAAAGCCCTTTTAACTGCTAGCTGACTAAGATAAGGTCCATAGTAGGTGGCTTTATCGTCTAGTGGTCGCCGGGTGGTAGTAACACTTGGATACTTGTTATTGAAATCTATCCGAACATATATCTGACTTTTATCGTCACGTAGCAGAATATTATACTTTGGCATGTAGCGCCGAATTAATTCGGCTTCTAAAAACAACGCCTCAATCTCACTATCTACTTCTTGCCAATCGACGTCCCGAATATCAGCTACCAGCAGGTCAGTTTTAGGGTCACTCTGACGAGATTTATGGAAATACTGGCGTACCCGGTTTTTCAGTACCGAGGCTTTACCGACGTAGATAATTTGTCCGTTTTCATCTTTATGAAAATAGACTCCCGGTCCACTCGGTAATTGCTTTAGTTTTTCTTGCAGTCGCTTATTCACTCTACCAGTATAGCTTGAGTTTATGCCTTCAGACTACTCTGACTTCGACTTCGGATCAGTTATCCGAATATCTTGTGAAGCACAATCAAGGATTGAGCTAATATCCAAGTTAAAAATATCATTCGGTTCGCTATAGTCTTGTCTAATTTTTTCTATTGTAGCGTTAAGAGCATCAACAGCTTTGGCGTATAGCTCGGCTGTTTTACTATCTATATCTTCAATTTTTAGGACTAGTTCTTTACCAGAATCAGCAAAATCAGGATTTACGATAGTTAAGAATTTCTCAACTCCATTAGCTAGTAAATCACCAACACTCTCGTCCCTCAAAGCACAAGCTGAGGTAACACCAGCTGAATCTTGAAGTATCTCTAGAGCATCATTGTCTATATTATCCTTCTCCTCATTACCGACAGAGAATGAATTCCACTTGATATCTGCTCCAGCAAGCTCTTCTTCTTCCCAATCAACTGAAGCATCATCAATATCCATACTTCCATCAAAACTAACGATAAATTGATCTTCGGTCTCCTCGACCCGCATGCTTTCAATAACCATTTTAGCTGTTGTATCAAGCGTTAGATCCTCGTCTACTGTATATTCATTATTAATCGGGTTAATATCTACTTCTACTCCAAAAACGGAAACTGTCCGGTCATAGCCGGCTTCTAGCTCTAGGCTAACATCGCTTTCTATACCAGCTAACTCAATCGGGCTGTTTTCATAGAAAGTGACCCTAGTCTCCTCAGAAGCTACTTCACCTTCCATGTGAGCTCCCCCGTTACTAGTTATTCCTTGGTATATTTGATATCCACCGTATAAAGCCAGAGCAACGCCAGCTAGCTTAGCTCCGGTCATTATTCGCTGGGGATAGCTTTTCCTTGGACGTCTCTCTCGAATGACTGTTTCTCTTTCAATCACTGGAGACATTTGTTCTACTGGTGGTTGATTTAGTAGCTCATCAATTTGTTGAGCTTGCTCGTTTGCTAAACCCTCAGCTAATGCATCTGACACAATCTCGTACTCTCCGTATTGGCCATCTATGGTTCCTGGTTTTGGTAACGCAGTCATTATTTATTCTCCTTTGTTACAGCATCTACTAACTCGATGATGTTTAAACTATTTATCACATCAATAACTCTCTGATCGTAATCTGGAGTGAAGTCATAACTTAATACACCTTCTTCTCCCTGTCTTTTAGCAACGCTTCCGTCAGGGTTGAGTTCATCAAGTAACCCACGTAGATATAATTCAATACTGTCACTGTGCAGTTGAGCATCGTCATACCATGATCGACTGTCTATAAGTTTTGCGTAATCTTCAATGGACTCTTCAATAGAATCGTAGACCCTAAACTTGGCCGGATATTGTTCATCCTCTGGGCCTACCATTAGTTCAATGTGATCACCCTCCCAATTTGAGCCAATTTTTACTCCAAACAGGTTGTTGGCTTTTACGGATAATTCACTCTCGGCATATCCACTTTCCATAGCTGCTTGAGCCAGAACGGCGTAGGGGTTTAAATTATACTGAGCTGAGACTTCAATAACCTTCCTGGTCGAAAGACGCAGAAATTCTTTCTGGTAATCAGTAGCATCTAGGCTATCAACTATACTTTCAAGCGGATCAACATCGTTAGTGTTTTCGGTCGTTTCGTCCCTAGTGCCCTCGGCAGCTTCTTGGCTACTGACTGCTGAACCAATAATACCTGCTACATACTGCTCGAAATCTTTATGTTCAGCGTCGTGCTGAGTAGATGTTATTGGTCTTGCAGCGTCGCCGATCTTCAAATCCTGAATATCATCCCATGGCATATCGCGCATAGTTGGTCGCCACTGCGGTTGGCTAAAGGCCGGATTAAGGGTCACATGGTAATGATCTTTATGGTTCTCGTCAATATCCTTCATAAAGGTATAGCCACTGGCCTGATTTACAGAATTCACTAATTCCTGATCACTAAAGTAGACTCTTTTTATTGCATTCTGTCCACCTATTTTCATTTTCGCCATATCTGTTAGTAGAACTTGGTTGAATTGACGATGAAAACTTTCTGAAAACTGATAATCACCGAAAGGCCCATCAGCGTACTGCTGAACTTCCCAACCAAATGCACTAGAAATATCGAAAGAAGTACCATCATTATGAGTGCTATGGGCCGGACCATTGCCATCTCGCATTCTCAGCATTGATCCAGATAATTCAGGGAAATCTGCTAATCTAAGTTGGTATAACTTGGCAGTTGCCAGAAAAACCGCATAGGCTTCAGGTGAAACGTAGCGCTCTACATCGGCAGTACGCTCAGCAACCGTAAATGGTACTTCCAAGCCAATAGCTTCGTGGGCTAACAACATCTTGACAGTACCTTCGGGTGTTAAAGCCATTCGGTCTTTATCTATCGTCCGAAACGCCCTGTCTAAAGCAATAACTGAGCTTGTTAATTCACTTAGGTCAATAGTAGGGCTGCCAAGGTCAATGCCACTGAGTATCTCATTGACTCTTTGCACTTCTGGAGAAATGGCGAGTTGAGCCTTCTCTGGAGCTGGCATTGAGTCGGCTTCTGAAGTAACTAAAACCGGAGATTTCTTTATAGAAACTAACCCAGCATCACCAGCAACAGGAACAACCAATAGACGACCGTCAAAAAGTACTTCCGATTGGCTACTGGATATTTCACCGCTTTCCATTAAGCTAGTTAGGCCAGTTTCCTCTTGAGCTTGCTGATATGACATTTTGGTCGGTAACTGTGCAATAAGTAGGGGTCTTGGTATCACAACACTAGGCATAACCTCAGAAACACTCTGATCAGCAGAAGCGGCTTGAAGCTCCGGGTTTGCAGCCCGGAGTACATTTGGTGGGACAACAAAACGTTCACTTAATGAAGCCATTGTATCTTCTTTACTGACGAAATAATCTGTACCAACCGTTTTAATTGCAACACTCTCGCCAGCTGGCATATTCGATTCTGGGTTATAACCTTCCCCTAACTGCTCGCTGACCTGCTTTGCAGCATCACTTGGATCCATATCCATCGCCACCGCTAGATCCAAGACTCTAGGTTGTGACTGTGGCACATCGTAAGAAATATGTATTTCCTTTGGCATAGCCACAAGTTCGCTATTTATTTCTTCAATTAATTCATTAGCTTGGCTAGCTTCACCCTGCTCGAAAAGAGTCATACTATCTGCTGTAGCGCCAACCGATAAAACACCAATCATAGCTACACCGATCAATCTGGTTTTAGCTTTTCTGTCTAAATTAGTAGTAATTTCTCGAACCGAGTCTACCATTTTATTGCCCAGCAGCCAGGCGCGAGTCTTGAGCTGCTCCCGAATTCCATCGCCTTCTTGCAAATTCAATACATCATAAATAACATCACGGTAACTTCTATCCGACGATAAAGTATCGGTAGCCGGATCGACTTGATCAAAACCAAAAGATGAAGGTAGGTTAAATATATCTCCATCGACTAGATTTGCATTGTTTAAATGAACATCTAGCTCCATACCAGGTTGTTTGTTGGTTGGCATAAATAATACTCCTATAAGAACGATTAGGGATAATTAATTACAACCAAAAAGCGGCTTAGCTTTTAGACTGCCAAACCGCTTATTAGAGACGGTTTAGTTGCCCGGTTACGCTAGTAGCTCCATATATATCGAGCGTCCAGATTAGATATATATTTCTTCGCTTACAACCAAAACACTTTTTGGTATGTGAATATTACTATATTATTGATTATTTGTCAATAGCTTTAACAGTTTTATAACAATTTATTTCTAGATGAGCAGCTTAAGCAACACTTAGGTGCTTATGCGACGAACAATGTGAAACATCACCACATTTATCACAGACTAGCACCAATTTATTACATGAAACTTCAGCGCAGTTTATATAGCGACTGGTTTTTGACCTGCAGTGCACACACTTACCAATATCCTTGGATTTATCACTAAAGCGTTGCTCCATTCGGCCATCGAATATGTATAAAGAGCCTTCCCAGTAGCCATCATCAGCAAATTTTTCACCATATTTAACAATTCCGCCATCCATCTGATAGACCTCTTCAAACCCGCGATTTTTCATTAAAACGCTAAGCGCCTCACAGCGAACGCCACCAGTACAATAGGTGACCACTGGTTTTTTCTTTAAATCATCGTACTTTCCACTTTCAATTTCACTAATAAAATCCCGGGTAGTCTCGGTTTCTGGCACCACAGCATCTTTAAACCGCCCTACTTCGGCCTCATAGGCATTTCGACCATCAAAGAAAACAGTCTCGGGCTTTTTTTCTAGTAATTTATGAAGGGCATCGGGTTTTAGGTGTTTACCGCCATTTACTACGCCCTTCTTATCTACCTTTAGCTCTTCAGGAGCACCAAAAGCAACTAGCTCCGGTCGGACTTTGACGCTTAATCTTGGAAATTCCTTACCATCGCCTGCACTCCATTTGTACTGGATGCCTTTAAAGATAACTGATCGATTCATTTCTCGCTTGTATTCACGCAGGTCTTCAATATCTCCACCAAGAGTTCCATTGATGCCGTGCTCACTAATAATTATGCGTCCTTTTAAATTTAAACGATTACACAGTTCACGCTGCCAACGCATAGTAATAGCCGGATCAGCCACTGGGACAAACTTATAGTAGAGAATTACTTTTTTCATCGGCAGTATTATAGCAAATTAAACAAACATTTTCTTCTCTAGGCACTTGCTCTAAACAGTTATTCCGTGGTAACCTGTATTTCATATATTAAATTAAAGGAAAGAGCGGCCAAAAAATCATGAAATTCATGTCAAACAACAGCAACATCTCTTCGGTCGCCACAAACGCGGCACGCTAGACGACCCTGTTTGCAAAACAAAAAATTCAAAAATAGCGGTCAAATCGCTAACTATAATCAATTAATTCTATAAAAGTTAACTAGTAGCTGGAGGCTACCATGTCAAAACAATCCAAAAAACGAACCAATGTCAACAAACAGACAGTCGCTCTGTTCTGGCAACATGCCTATGAACATAAAACCTTCCTATTCTCTGCCCTAATTAGCGGACTTAGTTTTGTATTCTCTTATCGCTTTCTGCCACCGCTTATCATAGCAAATATCTTCGATAAAATTAGCAGTCGGCAATATATTGCTGGTGATTTTATGAACTCCTTTGGCGCCATCTTTGTAGCTTACCTACTTGTTGTCATTGTTGGCGGAGTATTCATTGGTAGATTACAAAACTTCTTTTTGGTGCAGTTAGAAAAAAGGGTTCTATTCGATATTCATAATCGGATTTTTAATCATTTAGTAGCTCAAAGCAATAACTTCCACGCTAACCGCTTTGGAGGATCACTGGTTAGTCAGGCCAATAAATTCGCCGGTGCTTATGTGCGACTAACTGATACTATCTTTTACCAAATAAACGGCTTGATTCTGTCTTTTATATTGGCGATTATAATTCTCTACCCTCGAGCCCCTTATGTGGCTTTGTTTCTAGTGGCTTTTTCAGTTATATTCGTCATTATTGCGATTGCTATAACCAGACATATTCGAAAGCTAACTACGCTGTTAGCTAAAGCGCAAAATAAACAAACTGGGTTCTTAGCTGACGCCATTGCCAACGTTATAGCAGTAAAAAGCTTCGCTAAAGAGGGTTTCGAAAAGAAACGCTATATACAGGCAACCTCCCAAACAAGAAGTGCTTACCAAAGGCTAGTGACTTCGGTAATTAAAAGAGAGTTCATATTCTCCTCAGTTAACGCAGTTCTTTTAACTGCCAGTCTACTGATCGCTATTATTGGTGTTGTCAACTTCGATAGCGACGTAGCTACCGTTTTCCTAATATTTACATATATTGGTATCATCGCCGAAGGTCTCTGGATATTTGGAAACCATGCATTGAAGAATATCAACCAATCACTGGGTGATGCTTACGACATGACTGAGATCCTACACATTAGCCCCACTATTCAGGATCCAGCAAATCCACAGAAATTGGCAATTACTAGTGGATCTATACAGTTCAAGGATGTTACTTTTACCCATGCAGATAATAATGAGGCACTGTTTAAGAAATTAAACCTGAGTATTAAAGCCGGTGAAAAAATTGGCCTTGTTGGTCACTCCGGAAGCGGTAAAACCAGTATTACTAGTTTGATCCTGCGCTTTGCCGACATTGACGGTGGTTCAATCACTATAGATGGTCAAGATATCCGAGATATCCGCCAAGCAGATCTTCGATCAAAGATTACCTACGTTCCCCAAGAACCACTAATGTTCCATCGAACAATTGCCGAAAACATTGAATATGGCAAACCAGGAGCCGATTTCAAGCAAATAAAAGCCATTGCCAAGTTAGCAAATGCTGATGAGTTCATTAGCAAAATACCAAATAAATATGACACCTTAGTTGGTGAACGCGGCGTTAAACTATCCGGTGGTCAAAGACAAAGAATCGCTATTGCCCGGGCCATGATTAAAGACGCCCCGATTGTAGTCCTAGACGAAGCTACCAGCGCGCTAGATTCTGAAAGCGAAGGATTAATCCAAGATGCGCTCTGGAAACTAATGGCTAATAAAACGGCTATTGTTATTGCTCACCGCTTAAGTACAATTCAAAAAATGGATCGGATTATTGTTCTTGAAGATGGTCGAGTAATAGAACAAGGAAGTCACAGCCAGTTAATAAAAAAGAAGGGCAAATACGCCGAACTATGGGCCCACCAATCTGGCGGCTTTATAGAAGACTAGGTCTATCCTACAAAGTTAGCTTATTGTGTCTAAACTAGTCTTCTTTATCTTTAGATTCAGAAGAGTCACTGCTGTCATCAGCTGATCCAGCGCCTTCTTCAGATCCCGTTTCAGGTTCTTCACCTTCAGCACCTTCTTCAGGCTCTTCAGGCTCTTCTTGAACCTTAGGTTCTTCAACTGTAGCAATTGGGTGATCAGCTTCTGTTAGGATCTCAACTCCGCTAGGGACTTTTAGATCAGAAACTAATACTTTGTCGCCAATTTCGGCTAAGCCAGAGATATCTACTGTTAAGTTATCTATAAGGTCTTTTGGTAGAGCCTCGATTTCAACACTATCAAGGTTATGTACAATTTCTAGTCCAGCTTTCTCAGCCTCAGCATCGCCCTCGTATTCTAGAGCAATCTCAATTTTTTGTTTCTCATCGGCCTTAATTGCATTAAAAACAATGTGACGAATAGTATGTTTTCGTGGTTCAAAATCGACGTCTTTAATTAAAGTTACGTACTTTTTGCCAGCTACTGTAGCTGTAAGTGGGTGGTGCTTTCCAGCCAGGTGATAAGCCTTGGTTAGTTCATTAAAAGCCCCTTCGACAATTATAGAAGGTTTGCCATGATCATGAATTACAGCTGGCACAATTCCTTGACGCCTAAGACCCCTTACTTGCTTACCTTCTACACTACGTTTTTCCAGCTTAATAGTTAGTTCCTGTCCGCTCATCAAATTTCTACTCCTTTAGAATAATTATAGAATGCTTATCAGATTTCTTATGCTATTATAACAGATTTGAGGGTCGATGTCGTTGTTAAATTGGTATGAACAACTTTAACGTTTCTTATCGAAACTGCAGATAGAATCACAGTATTTCTTTTAGATATGAACCAGTATAGGATTTCGAGTTCTGACTTACCTGCTTAGGTGTTCCTTCAGCAACCACCATTCCACCGCCGGCACCACCATCTGGCCCCATATCAATAATATGATCAGCTGACTTTACCACATCTAAATTATGCTCGATTACAATCATACTATTACCATTGTCGACTAGGGCCTGCAGAACATCTAATAGCTTATCCACATCGGCAATATGTAGCCCAGTAGTTGGTTCATCTAGGATATATAGTGTCCGTCCTGTTGAACGCCTACTTAGCTCAGTGGCTAGCTTAATCCGCTGGGCTTCACCACCGCTAAGAGTTGTTGCTGGCTGGCCTAAGTTAATATAGCCAAGGCCAACCTCAACTAAAGTTTGTAGTTTGCGGGCTACAGACGGAATATTGGCAAAGAATTCTAAAGCCTGCTCACAGGTCATACTAAGCACATCGCTAATAGTCTTGCCCTTGTAATGGATCTCAAGTGCTTCACGGTTATAGCGTTTGCCTTTACAGACTTCACAGGGTACGTATACATCAGGCAAGAAATGCATCTCAATTTTAATAATTCCATCACCAGAACAGTTTTCACAACGCCCGCCCTTAACATTGAAGCTGAAGCGACCAGGACCATAACCACGTAGTTTAGCTTCTGGCACGCCAGCAAATAGCTCCCTAATTGGCGTGAATAGTCCAGTGTAGGTGGCCGGGTTACTGCGCGGTGTCCGACCAATTGGCGACTGATCAATGTTTATTACTTTATCCAAATGCTCTATACCTTTAATGTCCTGGTGCTTACCTGGAACAGTATTGGATCGCATTAGTCTGGCAGATAGTTCTTTGCCTAAGATATCATTTATTAAACTAGATTTTCCAGAGCCAGAGACTCCACTTACTACCACCAACTTACCGAGTGGAATACTTACGTCAACATTTTTTAGATTATGCTCACTAGCCCCTAAAATACGTAGTTCTTTGCCGTTACCAGGTCGTGTCTTTTTTGGCACAGCAATAGTTTTTTGATGCCTTAAGTACTGTCCAGTAATACTGGCCTCAACCTTTGCTACCTTGTCCGGTGAACCCTCGGCTACAATCTTACCGCCATGCACGCCAGCCCCAGGCCCAATGTCTACTAAATAGTCTGCTGAGCGGATAGTTTCCTCATCATGCTCAACAACAACAACGCTATTACCAAGGTCTCTTAGGTATTTAAGGGTCTTAATTAATCGGCTATTATCTCGCTGATGCAATCCAATTGACGGTTCATCGAGGACATAAAGCACACCCTGCAGTCCAGAACCTATTTGTGTAGCTAATCTAATCCGCTGAGCCTCACCACCACTTAGCGTGGCCGCACTTCTAAGTAAGTTCAAATAGTTTAGGCCTACGTCCTGAAGAAATTTTAGACGCGACATTATTTCTTTGAAGATCATCTCAGCAATATGTAGTTGCTTGGAGTTTAGCTTGATGCCCTCAAAAAACTTAACGGCTTCATCAATAGATAGTTCACAGATATCCATAATTGAGGCATTGGCGACCGTTACAGCTAACACTTCTGGCTTTAATCTTTTTCCATTGCAGGCATGGCAAGGCTTTTCTTGCATGAATCGCTCGATATCACGACGAATAAAGTCACTGTCAGTTTCTTTATGGCGCCGTTCTAGATTGTTAACCACTCCCTCATAGGTAGTTTCAAAACTACGACCAGTCCCTAGGCTAACACTGTATTTCTGGTTTCCGGTTCCATACATAAGTTTTTGAATCTGATCAGCTGTTAGCTCAGAAGTTGGAACATGCAGACTAAAGTTATAGCGCTCAGCCACAGCCGCCAGTTTCTTGGTATACCAACTGTCGGTACTAATCCGATTAAAAGGACGTATTGCCCCTTCAGCTATAGTAAGTCTGCCATTTGGTATTACTAATTCCGGATCAACTTCTAGCCGAGAGCCAAGACCAGTACAAACTGGGCAAGCCCCATGTGGGCTATTAAAACTAAAAGTCCTTGGCTCTAGTTCAGGAATAGTTACTTCCGGGTGGTCAATACAGGCATACATTAAGCTATAGTTATGCAGTGAGTCATCATCGGCGTTGATTACGTTTAATCGGCCATTGCCAATATCTAGGCCCTGTTCGACTGACTGACTAAGCCGTCCCTGACTATCTTTATCGTTTACCAATCGGTCGATAACAACCTCGATGGTATGTTTGTACTTTTTATCTAGTTCTGGGAATTCATCAAGAGCATAAATTACGCCGTCGACTCGAGCTCTGGCAAAGCCAGCTCGCTGATACTGCTCCGGTATGTGCTCAAAAGCCCCTTTTTTATCTATCACAACTGGGGCTAGGATTATTAGTCTTGCACTACTAGGCAGTGAAGCAACTTTATCTACTATGGCATTAGTGGTCTGTCTTTCAACTGGCTTAGAACATACTGGGCAATGAGGTACACCGATTCTAGCGTATAACAGCCTTAAATAGTCATAAATTTCAGTTACAGTAGCTACAGTACTCCTTGGGTTCCGGCTAGTAGACTTCTGGTCAATACTAATTGCTGGGCTTAACCCATCAATTTGATCAACATCAGGTTTTTCCATTAGCCCCAAAAACTGCCGAGCGTAGCTACTAAGTGACTCGACGTAGCGACGCTGGCCCTCAGCGTAAATAGTATCGAACGCTAAACTAGATTTTCCAGAGCCAGACAGCCCAGTAATGACTACTAGTTTATTGCGCGGTAACTTAACATTAATATCTTTTAAGTTATGCTCGCGCGCTCCTTTAACCTCAATATAATCGTGCATAAAGTCCATTTATTATACACTAAACCGCCTATCCATGCCTACTCTCAGGCATATCTAAATCCCCAAACTCAACTGTTTCGTCATATAAACCATGAATTGTAAGCGTGTCGGTAACGGCCTCGATAACTTGTTCTTGAGATATGCTATATCTACTAGGATCTAGTTCATCGTTATATATTTTATAGTCCGGCATCATTGGGGCCTTGGTTTTGGCTAATATTATGTCAATGTTTGAGCATCTTCTACTATTCTTAGCATCGTTCTGAAAGCCCTTCAACCCTGCACCACCCAACGCCCGATAAGCTGCTTCACGTTCTTGTCTAATCTTTTCACTGTCCAGCTGCAGGGCAATAAAGCGTTTATTGGGACTGCCTTTAATTACTACTTGTCCCAATTTTGCCTGTGGTCTAGGAAATAGTTCTTCGGAATTACGATGGATTCTATTCATTTCTCTAACAAAATCCATGCTCATCTCAAAACCCTGGCGCATATCTTTTTTTACTAGCCTGGGATCGATTATAGCTACTCTATGCGCCCTCCACACACTACTTAACTCAGGGATTGCTCCATCTTTTTCCAGTTCTAACATTGTTCCAGAGAGTCTTGAGGAAATATCACGATCGAGCATACGCCACGCTTTAATAACGTTACCGCCACGTCGCTTCTCTCTTTGGGCTTGACTACGACCGCCTCGGCCTTTGTTTTTTCTTCTAGGCATTCAGCTCTAATATCTCTCTAGTTAGAATATTATATTAACTACTTTACAAAATTATTGTCTTTTTCACCAGTAGCCCGGATACATAAATGTCAATCACCCAACTTAATTTGACTTAATTAAGCATTAACACTATACAATCTTATTGACACTCTAGCTAATTATTAATATAATCAAATTAACAAGTAATTATACAAGGGCGGCAATCATGCTAGATTTTCTAATACTGGGTATTATACCTGGCACTTCAATAACTCTAACAATAACCTGGGTTCTAGTGATTAGTTTGTTTATTGCCCTCGGTGCACTAGCCTACGTCGAACTGAAAAAAGTTAAAGACATTAAAGATCACCAGACTAGACTACTAGGACTTGCCAGTAAAATAGTTCGTCACAGCTAGTAATTAATTCTCTAGTCGTTAATTATTAAACTTTGACCGTATAAATCCAGGTCTTCTATCAGCGATTGCTGGGCTTTACTTAGTTTTCTATTACTCGAGACTTCTTCCAGGCGCTTGAAAAACTGAGCCAGCTTACTGTTTTGACCACCATCCATTAACTCAACTTTTAGATAATCTTCCCAGGTTTGACGTTCTTCTGATGTTAACTTCTCAGGGAAATTTCTGGCCTTATACAGCGGTAATAATTCTTTAAGTCTAGAGTCTGAGAATTCTCGAACAAAGTCAGCTAAGTTTTCTGGACTAGTACTATGAACTTTATTCATCAGGCTATTGTCTTTTGCCGAAAAGAAACCGTCATAAATCTGTTCATCAACATGCTTATTTTTCTTGGCGTAGCGCTTTTCTTGCTCTTTATCTAGGACCACAAGAGCCTCTTCTACCTTCTTAGCTAAACCGCTTGCTGCTTGTAATCGCTGTTTGTTTGTCTCTATCTGCCTGATGTCTAGTTGTAAGCGCTCTAAGATTTGCTGGCTACCAGAGGCTCCAGTTATAACCTCCAATGGAGCAATAGCCGGACAACGGTTATATTTCAGGGTTTTACCCGGCAAACGAATCGACTTATCTTCCTTGTCTTTCCAGCGCCAAGCCTCTACTATCTGTTGAACCGTCATATCAGCAAAATGCTCCGGGTTCACTCGCAGGTCGTAGACCAAGGCCCCATCGGCTTTTCCGGATTTATCTAGATGATCCGCTAACTTAGCAACCAAAGTAGTCTTCTGATACTCACTTGGATACTTGCCAGATGTATAAACGAAAATATCTGAACTATTTACAAGCTTACTAACCGCCGCTTTATCGCTCATCTTGTATAAATATTCAAAAAGCTTAGGTTGCTTTTCTTTAATTAGCTGAGCTAGCTTTATGGTCACCAACACATCACTAAGAGCATCATGAGCTTTGGTATGCTCCAAACCGTTTAGTTTAGCTATTAGTTCCAATCTATTAGTTGCAAAGCCTTCTTCATTTACTGGCCACTTAATGCCCTCGGGGCGCAGCGCTCTAGTCATCCGTACCAAGTCGAGCAAATCCCAACGTGCACGACTTGCCTCCCAGTGCCAGCGGTAAGGATCAAAGAAATTCCGGTAATTAATAGCTCTTATAAACTCATCATCAAAACGCAGGGTATTATAACCTAAGAAAACTGTACCGGGCGTGGCAATCCTGGAATTAAATATCTTTAGAAATTCTAGCTCAGTAATACCTTCCATGATGGTTTGCTGAGGGGTAATTCCAGTTACTAGTATTGCTCCAGGATCTGGTAAAACATCTTCAGCTAGCTTGATTAGGATGTTATCTGGCTCGCCAATTGGATTTAAATCCATATCAGTCCGCTGTCCCGCAAACTGCATAATACGAGCTGTCCTAGAATTGAAACCCGACGTTTCTAGGTCATAGAAATAGAAGCTACGAGCACTATTGTTCTGGTTATTGCTACTGTTGTTAGTACTATTGACCATACCCTTTGAGTGTAGCATGTATCAGCTAATTAGAAATTGGCTATGGATTAATAGCTAATTTAGTAATCGAACTGACCAATTTTAGGGTCACCAATCACAATCTGTTGATCGACTTCAATATCCATTCTTTGTAACTGATGAATGATGCCCATTTTCTTCATAATATCTCTAAGCCTAGCGACTGCCTGATCATTACTAAAATCTGTTCGCCGGGCAAAGCGCTCAATCTTCTGACCAGTGACCACCAGTTTCTTGCCTTTTCTATTTACCTGCCAACCACTCTTATTCTCTGGCAAGCTGAGCACTGGAAGCTGATCACTTTCCTCAGCTTCGACCTGCTGAATTTGTTGCTGCTTATCGACAGCTTCTCTTAGTGCAAAAAGTAGTTCCCGAACATTTAAGCCACTAACTGCAGATACCACAAATACTTTAGTGCCTTTTGGCAACACTTTAGCTAACTCAGCTTGGCGATCTTTAACCATATCCTCGGGCATACCCTCAGCCTTACTTAGCGCAACGACCTGTGGCTTCTTAGTTAAATCAATCTTATAACCAGCCAACTCTTTAGTGATTGTCTTATACGCCTCCTTTATGTCTTCCTGGTAAATATCAATTAGATGCAGTAGCACACTGGTGCGCTCAATATGACGCAAGAATTCAATTCCTAGACCCTTACCTTTGCTGGCATTTTCAATAATTCCCGGGACGTCAGCTAGCAGTAAGCTTTTGTCTTTTGCTATATCTACTACCCCTAAATTGGGAGTAAGAGTAGTGAAAGCATAGTTAGCTATTTCCGGCTGAGCATTACTTACACTAGACAAAAATGTCGACTTTCCAGCATTAGGCAGACCAACAATACCTACGTCAGCAATTAGTTTAAGCTCCAATCTAAGCTCCAGCTCCTCACCAGGCTCACCTTTATCGGCAAGACGAGGAGCTTGACGGCGTGATGAAACAAAATGAGCATTACCAAAACCACCTTTTCCGCCCTGGGCAATAACCTGTTTCTGGCCATCTTCAACCAGGTCAGCAATAATATCCCCGTCCTTAGAAATAACCGAAGTACCAACTGGTAGGATAATTTCTAGGTCCTTGCCACTTTTGCCGTGTTTTTTCTGTTTGAAGCCAGGTTTGCCAGATTGAGCAGTCAGTTCCTTTTTATAGCGAAACTTGGCCAGCGTGTTTTGGTTTAGGCTAGCCACCACCACAACGTCACCACCGTCACCACCGTCACCACCATCCGGACCACCACGATCGACAAATTTTTCGTGACGAAAACTAATGTAGCCATCGCCACCGCCACCTGCTTTAACCGATATGTCTGCAGTATCTATAAACATAATGCTATATAGTACAATTTTTACAACGTTTTAGCAATAGCTGAAGATACTGAATACTAGGCGCCTAGTAAATATATGAGTATCCAGCTGCTTCACTAGCCGACAAAGTCTTAGTGCTAACAACACCCCAGCCAGCAACGTTCATTTCCGATACATTCACAGAACCATCTGGGTTAACCGATTCAACATAACCAACGTGTCCATAGTAATCTCGTGGTGGAGTCCAAATAACCGCTCCGGCTTGAGGAACATTTCCAACTGCAAATCCAGCTCGCTGAGCAAGAGTTCTCCAGGTGCTAGCATTTCCGAGGTTACTAGGTATAGGGTTACCAGCAGCTGCTCGCTTGTTGGCAGCATACCAAGTACAGTAACCGTAGTCATAGCCATTTGCTCCGTATACTGCACCGCCACCGCCCCAAGCGTAGCTAGTACCGTAGTTTGAAGCAGTTGCTACCGGAGCAACAGGTGCTGGAGTTGCGTCACCGTTTCGAACCAACAGTTGTCGCCCAACAACCAACCCTCGAATGTCTAAATCGTTGTCGGCAATTATCTGATCCTTCTTAGCTTTATACTTAGAAGCTATAGAATCTATGGTATCGCCAGAAGCTACGCTGTGTACAATACCGTTAACTGGTGGTATTTGTAGCTTTTTACCAACGGTAACGTTATTTCCAATAATTCCATTAGACCAACGAACCGAATCAGAAGTAATACCAAACTGCTCAGCAATTTTAGGCACGGTGTCACCCTTCTTAACTACGTAAGTAACGATGTCTTTGTAGGATTTTAGCTCAGTGGTGACTACCTGCGGTTTAGCAACCACAGTATCATCGGCCGGGATAACTGCCAGCTGAGCATTAACAGAGTCGGCACGGTTAACTACAGATAATGACTCCGGTAGGTTAGTAATTCTAGCCACGTTTACGGCGATATCTGCCGAAGACAGCTCGTCTAGGGCATTGTCTGCTACGCTGTTCTCAACTGACTGAATAGCTAGACCATTAGTTTTTGGCCCAGAACTTGGTGAACGCAAAATAAAGCCCGTTACTAGAGCTAATAGTAGGACATTAGCCGAAAGAATCCCATAACGAATAATCCGCTTACGGGTGCGGGCCTTGAATCGACTTACAAATTTCTTTCGGGTTTTTGTTTGAATTTCACCTAGTCGTGATACTTGATCAGTGCTAGTTGATTCATTTAGTGTACTAATACTAACTCCTTGGTCACGAAACCATAGAAACGAGGTTTATTAATTGTTATTTCAGGCTTTCGACATTACCTGTTATTAGTTCAAATTCACCTCTATTGTTAACCTGTTAAGATTAGTCCTGTATCTGTTAATTACTAATGCTTAACCTGATTAACGCCAATATAGTAGCACATTTGGCTAAATAAGTTAACATCTATCGCTATATCTAATTAAGGTCTAATTATCAGCGATTTAATATCAGCGATTTAGCTGGCATTTTTCACTGCAATGTTGCTGGGTCAATTTTTCGTGCTCAGCTAAAGTTTTCGAGAAATAGGTAATGCCATCATCTCCGGAAACAAAGTATAGCCAGTCAGTTTTGGCCGGGTTTGCGACTGCCTTTAGAGCATCAAGGCTAACATTACTAATTGGCCCAGGAGGCAAGCCAGCATTGCTGTAGGTGTTGTACTTGGACTCATAAGTAACTGAGGGTTCTTCACCAGCTAGAATTGCTCCATACAGCGCCGTAGCATCAGATTCTAACTTCTTGCCCTGCTCTATTCGACTTAAGAAAACCTGAACCGCCTTCTGTCTATCCTGATAGCTATCGACTTCCTTTTCAGCCAGTGAGGCCATAATAATGGCTTGGTGAGTGGATAGACCGGCTTTAGTAAAGGCTTGTCGCCGGCTAGGAGTGAGCACCTTAGCCATTTCATCCAGTGAAGCCTTAATAATTTGCTGCGGAGTTGTCTCAGCAGTTCGCTGGAAAGATTCTGGGAAAATATAGCCCTCTAGGCTAGCATTCTTTGGTTTATCTACTAGCGCTGGGTGATTAGGATACGTAGCCGGGCTCAAAGCTTTTTTGGTCGCAGTAGGGTCGAATCCGGCATTGATTAATATCTGCTCTACTTGATCAATCCGCTGTCCTGGAGGAATAGTAATTAATTTAGAAGATACTTTGCCTTCAGTTAGTACGGTGACTATCTGTGGAACTGTTTGACTAGGACGGATTGCGTAAGTACCGGCCAGTATTTGATCCTGTAGCTCTTGATTCCGCACATACTGCCTAAATGCCCATTCGTTTTTTATTAGCTCATTGGTTTTTAGTATCTTAGCAACATCAACTAACGAAGATCCGGCTGGAATAATTACATTAACGCTTTTCTGACTTTGACTGACAGAACCAAGGTTGTCGTAATAGTAATTGCGGGCTAAAAAGACACCACCTAGCATCAACAGACCAATAACCCCGATGATCAGGACTGTTCTGGTTAAACGTTTGCGACGACTGTTATATTTATACTTCATATTTCCTGTATTAATCTTTTTGACGCTAGTTAGTTACTGTCTCCTGGGGTACATTGGCAATACTAGAATCATCCAAATATCTTTGTAGTATATAGCTTGCCGACATGGCGTCAATATCCCCTTTTTGGTATGACTTCTTACCAGCCTGGAGTTGCTTCTCAGCCAACTGAGAAGTACTAGACTCATCAGCATAATCTATGCTTAACTTTGTATCTAAGCTTTGCTTCAGTTTTTCTACAAATTGCTTAATATATTCAGTTTGTTTTGTCGGTTCTCCTTCAATATTTAGTGGCAAACCAACTACTAACTGCTTAACTTCATTATCTACAATAAGCTGATTAATGATGCTATAGACATCTTTATCGTTGGCAATATATTTCAAAGGACTGGCTACTCTTGCAATACTGCTAGCAGTGGCCACTCCAATTCTGACCGAGCCAACATCTAGAGCCATAATCTGGTAAGCTTCAGTGACCATCTACTGAACCTGTTCTATGACGATTTCTATCTTGCTGTCTTTAGATGGCACTTTGTAGACCCAGAATGGGCTGAAAGATACTTCAACGTCATTAACACTAGGTCGGTCCTCAAGCAGTAGTTCTACCTGGCCACTTTTCTTACCATATAGCTCTTTCTTGATCTCTTCTTCGTCAAACTGGGCTCCAGTACTAACTGTCGAATCGAGCGAGAACTTAATGTCGTCTGGGGTTGGTCGATCTACTACTCTAAAGACGGCATCATCGAGGCCATCTTCACTAATCTTTTGTTTAGAGGTATCTATTTCTTTTTCAGCCTCTTTCTTAACTAAAGTGCTAAGGTCCTCACGGTTTACCGCAAATAAGCTGTATACAGTGGCGCTAGTTACTGTAACTTCCGATGCTTCAGCCCCAACGTTTGGAGAGGTTGTTATTGACGGTTCGCCGGAGCTTAATGAGTCTTCGATAACCAACATATCATCACTCTCTAACTCTTTAGTTAACTCTTCTAGGGCTTGATCTTGACTCTTATCTTTTAGCTTCTCTTTAGCGTTTTCAATGTCTCCCGAAGTAACAACAGTTACCTCCTTGTTGGTTCCACCGGTCATTTCACTGCTATCTATCCCTTCAACATTAGAAAAACCAGCTACTGCAAACTCTCTTCCACCATTGATGTTGTACTTCTCTCCGGGCGACTTAGCTATAACCTTGATAGTACCGCTAGTAAACGATGGGTCTAGTTCATTGCGACAAGTATCACCAATTTCAATCTTATTTAAGGTAATGGAAGTTTGGGTAATATAGGTTAGACCATTGCTACTTACCCCGGTTCCTGCTGGTACGGTAGTCTTATTCTGAGAACAATCTGTTAATTGCAGAGTAACCGTACCACTAGCTTTTTCACCAACGTTCTTCTTTCCAGTAGCTGGTACTTTTTCGGTATCGGTCTTGGTAACCTCCGCCTTCTCAGCTGGTACTACTGAGGCCTCTTCGTCAAAAGTCTGGCTAGCTGCTGAGGCTGTAAAGTTTATCGAAGTATTAGCACTTACGCTATCTGTCTTTATTGTGATTTTGGCACTTGGCAGTATAAAAATAGCCATCAGTAGCAGTGTAAGCAGTAAAACACCACCTCCACCAATTAGTAGTATTCGTTTACGAAATTTATTAAAGTTAGGTACTTTAAGCTTATCTTTGGATTTTTTTGCTTTTGAGCCACCAGCACCAGCTGCTTTTTCCGATTCTTTAGCTGGGCTATCAGCTGATTTAGATTTATTATCTATCTCAATAACATCATCGTCGTTGTTTTTTGCTAGTGCCGCCCCACCAGCCCCAGCGGCGGCTAGCGCCCCGACAGGCTTGGCTTTATCTAGCGGTTCATCTTCTTCAGAATCATTATTCTCATCATCATCCTGATCCTCAGCCATCTCCTGGTAGTCATCTACTTCACCGAGATCCACCTCACCAGACACTTCATTAGGGGCCTTTGGAATGGCGGGCTTAGACTGCAAAGTTTTAGCAACATGTAGCTTAACGGCTCCAGCTAGTGGCACTATACTGGCCTCAGAAGTTATTAAGACTAACTTTTTCTTATTCTTATCGCCACTTCGCTTTAAGAGCTTCATATTCACTAAGCTCTGAAAAACTGTCGCTCGTTTAGGCAGCACTAATGCAACAATTTTATGCTTAGAATTACTAACCTTATCTATAATGCCGGTTATTTCATCGTCAATATCTACGTATATGGTGTCTTTAGCTGCTTCAGACATGAGTAAATTCCTCCGGACTAGGTGAATCGTTGTCGGTACCCTTATTAACTGCATCTAATTTTTGTAATGTTGTCTGTTGCATAACTATACTCTTAACATATTATCAATTTTTTGACGGATTGTATTGTCGCTATTACCATAACCGTCTTGTTGTAAGGTGTCTAGGCCAACTCTTAGTAAACCCATAGCGGTTATCATGGTGTGGTCAGTGACTGTTCCGGTTTGGTCAGAAATTCCAACCACGTGGCTCGGTTTAATGTGTTGAACTACTGGCTTCCGAGTGAAGGGTAGCTCACTGTACCAATTCGATGACTCCAAGCGGTGCATCAGCATATCTAGACTTGAACCACCACCACAAAGTAAAATTCTTCGCGGCAAGTGATCAATCTGGTCATACTCAGCTAGGGCTAGCTCAACACCGCTAGTCCAAACGTCGAGAGTCTTCTTTAGTGCAGTTTCAACTGGTTTAATCTTGTTTTCGGCAATCTTATCACTAGACAGACCTAGTTTTAGTTCTTCAGCTTGCAGGAAGCTAACGCTAAGCTCTCGCTCCACTGATTTAGTGAAAGCCCGACCACCAATACCAAACATCTTAGTACCCTGAACACCACCATCATTTATTACTGCGATATCGGTGGTTCCACCACCAACGTCCATTAAAATAGCGCTCATATTAGCATTGGCATCATCACCGATGACCGAGCGAGCCACGGCAAATGGTTCGGCAGCTACGGCAATTAATTCGAGATCAAGTTCTTTTGCAGTTCGCTCCAAGGCACCAATATGGATCATCGGAGCAAAGGCGGTGTAGAGCTGAACGACAACTTCTTTTCCAGTAAAGCCAACTGGGTTAGTAACTGGGTAGCCGTCAATCTCGATACTTACTAAGGCACTGTTAACTAATCTAATCTCAACGTCTTTGCCACCGAGTTCCCAAACTAGCTGATCTTTAGCTCTAGTCTTAGCTCGTTCCTGAACAAGACTAATAATCTGCTCAACTTCTTCAATATCTAGCTCTTTGTCGGCATGCTTACGTTTACAATGAACAGTAGTAGTTGTGCCTTTAACCAGTTCACCGGCAATACCCAGTATCGCCGACTTGGTGCTAACACCAGCTTGTTCCTCGGCTTGAGAAAGGGCTGAATCACAGTTATTAACCACTGCTGAGATATCGGAAATAGCGCCGGCTTGCATGTCATTTAGATCTTGATGCGCTCGGCCAACGCCAACGATCTGCATACCGTCATCAGTCACTTTACCAATTAGGGCTTTAACAAACTCAGTTCCAATATCTAAAGCAACAAGGTACTGGCTATTGTCTTTTTTGTTGGGTTTAGCACTTAAAACCCGATCACGAATATTGTGTATTTTATCTAGCATAAGCTGTATAAGTATATCATATTATAAGATGTAAATGACTAGCAATATCACTGAGATTACTATTCATAACTTTAAGTATAGGTCTATTAACTAGCCAGGTAAAATACACCAGCTTATCTGTTGGGCGCTAGGCTACAGCAACTTAGCTTTTATTCGCCTAATACCAGCGCTACTAGATTCTTCTTTTACAATCTTAAATTTCTTGCCATCTTGGTGCAGACTCTTGGTATTATCGACATGTGGTCCACCACATATTTCAAAGCTGAATGGCTTATCGGCATCTTCAGCTTGCATACTATAGACTTTTACAGTTTCTCCATAACGATCACCGAATTGACCGAGTGCTTTTTTCTGGTTAACGGCCACGTCGGTCGGATACTCCTTCCAGGTAACCACCAAATCCTGATTTATCTGGTTATTCACGATGTTCTCAACTTCAGCTAATTCTTCTGGGGTAACCTTGGCTGGATGGCTAAAATCGAAGCGCAGTCTTTCTTCAGTAATGTTACTGCCTCGCTGAATCACATGATCACCCAGCACATCCCTTAGCGCTTGATACATTAAATGGGTAGCGGTGTGGTATTTCTTATGCTGCTCAGTGCTACCGCCTAGACCACCCTTAAAAGTACCTTTAGTTGCAGTTTTAGAGCGTTGACGCTGTTCGGCCATCTTGCGGTCAAACTTTTCTTGCCAATTCTTCTCTACGCTCCAACCGCGTACATATGCTTCTTCGAGAGTTAATTCAGTTGGGAAGCCATAGGTATCGTACATCGGGAATAATATTTTATCGCCACTAACAACATATTCACCACTAGATGACTTATTTTGCTCAACCATCTTTTCTAGTGTTTTTAGTCCTTTACGTAGAGTTTGACGGAATATCCGCTCTTCTCTATTAAGTACATCTAATACCGTCTGGTAATTTGCTTCCATCTCCGGATAGTCAGCTCCATATATGTCTTTTACGACTGGGGCAATTTGTTTAACTAACTCAGAATTAATACCTAGCTCATGTCCAAACCTTAGAGCCCGCCGTATTAGCCGCCTTAGTACATAGCCCTGTCCGGTATTACTAGGTACCACGCCGTCGACTGCTAGCCAATAGGCTGACTTAATATGATCAGCAACCACCTGGTGGGCTTTCTTTTCTTGGTCATAACTTTTACCAGTAATCTTTTCTAGCTTCTCGATTATTGGCCACAACAGATCGGTCTTGTAAACATCGGGGTCATTTAGCGAGGCGGCTGCTAGACGCTCTAGTCCGGCCCCTTGATCAATGTTTGGAGCTTTTAATTTCACAAATTGGCTATCCGATTTTTTCTGGTAGCCCATAAATACGTTATTGCCAATTTCAAAAAAACGCGGTGAATCGCTAGCTGGATGCGCTTTACCCCATTGCTTTTCATCGTGATACTGCTCACCAAAGTCATAAAACATTTCAGAGTCTGGGCCACAGGGATCACCGATAGGAGTGCCCGCTTCATCACCACCTCTTGACCACCAATTCTCTTGTCCATCATAGAGGAAAATTCGCCCGCCCTGCATTCCTAGCTTATCGCCGTTTTCGGCAGCCCCGAGTTCTACGACCTTAGCCTCAATACCCCTTTTCTGGTACTCTGTCTTCCAAAGCTCTATAGCTTCATCGTCGCGGGGAATGCCTAGCTTCTCGTTGCCTATGTAGCAAGTTACGTAAACTTTCTGGGGATCTAATTTGATGCAGTCAAATAAAAATTCAGCCATCCATGGAATTTGTTCTTTCTTAAAATAATCTCCTAGACTCCAGTTACCGAGCATTTCAAAATTGGTTAAATGCTCACTATCACCTATCTCTTCAACATCAACCGCCCGAAAGACTGGCTGGGAGTCTACTAAACGTTTATGGCCACCAGCGTATTCTTCACCCAGCAGATAAGGAATCATCGGTTGCATACCAGAACCAGTAAACAAAGTCGTTGGATCCTCCTGGGGCACTAGACTAGCCCGGGGAATTACTTTGTGATGTTTGGATTCGAAAAACTTTAAAAACTCTTTTCTAATTTCTTTTGCAGTCATAGAGCAGATTATAGCAGTTAACAGACAATAAATTAAGCCCAGCTACATCTGTTAATTTATTTTATCGTAAACAGTCTTTCCTGATATCGACAAAGTGATTAAGCTATGTTATAATTATGCAATAGATATGAATTTACGCAAGCTATTCAAAAATCGGCAAATTGACTTTACCTGCCCGGAACACGGAGAGGAGTTTGATAGCACCATCAATACCTGGATCAACCTACTTCCGCCTCAAGAAAACTACCAGCACGACCTCATAAGATACGGTCAAAGCTTAGGAATTGCTGCCCTGATGGTTCGCTGTGAAGTTACTAAAGAACCAGTAATCGCTAATGTTCCCGGCGAATTGCAGTTTAAACAGCTACTTGATGCCGAAGTACCAGTACATGATCTAACTGCAGTTGCTCCCAGTAATGCAGACCTAGGTCCGATGAATGATTCGCAGTTTACGGACTGGGTTGAAATGCAGATGCAGAACATCGATAGACTACTTGGCGAAACTGAGTAAACATAAACGATGGTTAAAATAAAAACTAGCCTGAAAGTTAATTCAGACTAGTAGTAAGATTGTTGCTTTATCTGCTATTTCTTTGACTTAGATTTTGGCTTTTCTTCAGTTTTGTCTTCTGGCTCGCCATTCATCCCTTTTCGAAGTTCACGGGCAGATTCGCCAATTGAACGAGATAATTTAGGTAGCTTAGTTGCACCGAATAATAATAGTAGTATCAATAGAACTAGTAGAAGTTCACCGGTTCCCAATCCAAACATGTTAATCCTCACTTACTTTAGACTTATACATCTTCAAGTATAGTCCAGACTCTGGGGCTATGCAACTACTCTTTAGTGGCCCGAGAATTAGAACTTATCTTCGGCTTAGGTCTATGACCTTTACGACCGTCACGCCAAACAACCACCACTGAGGCTTGGTACAAGCCAATAATCGGTACCGCCATTATGGTTTGGTTTATTGGATCTGGAGTTGGGGTTAAAATGGCTGCAATTATAAAACTACCGAGTATTACAATTCTTTGTTTTTTAAACAGCGACAATGGTTTTAACGGTGTTACCTTGTTAATAAACAAAAAAACTAGCGGCATTTGGAACAATACTGCAAAGCCGCCAATATATAGCAAGACAAAATTAAAATACTCCTGAGCCGATATTAAAGAAGATATCTGTTCATTATTAAAGTTGTCTAGGAAGTAAAGCGCAGCCGGCAAACTAACAAAGTAAGCGAATGAGGCACCAGCCAGTGCTAAAAGAATAGATACCACCACTAATCGGTAAACCTTAAATGGAACTCGAGCTGGAACTGACGGCTCAATAAAGCGCAGAATATTGTATATAACCACTGGAATGGCTAATAAGAAGCCAAAGAAAACACAAATCTTGATTAAGAAGTCAAAGCCACCAGTTGGACTAGTGTAGAATAATTGCTGACCAAGTGGGCGAACTAAAAATTGAATTATCTCCTGATTATACTTATAGCCTATTCCAGCGCCGATCATTAGTGCCAATACACACCACAACAGCCTCTGTCTAAGTTCGTTAATATGCGCTTCGACCGATATTTTCTGACCGTGGGTTAGACTGCTCACAACTATAGACTATAGCTAAAATTTATATAAATGTAGAGAAATCAAGCTAGAAACCATACATCTACTTGGCTTCCTGGCGCTTAAGAATTCGCCTAATTATTATGGATGTTACCAGTAAACCAACGGCAATCATCGCTATATATATTCCATTTCCGGTAGCAGACAAATCGCCGGAATAGTCCTGTTTTGGTGGGAGGGTATTGACAGTACTGCCACTATAGACCTCGGCGTTGTAGGCATCTTGGCCGTAGCGAGTATTTACTTCGGCAGCGAAGCGAACTGATTTTACTGTATTAATGTTAAACATATCCATAAGTTTGCATCATTAAGCTAATGTCTTTACAATAATATATTATCATAAGCGTTTGCTAGGTACTGAAGTTATGAGGCTAAATTTAGAACAACTCCTAAAAAAAGAGCTAACCAGGGCGGAATTTCTGGGTCTTACTGGAGCTACCTTATTATCGGTGTTGGGAATCACTTCTTTTCTCAAAAACCTTAATCGTAGCTTAGGCTCCGGCGCTACCAATAAACTGGACAATCAGACACTCGGTTATGGTCAAAGTAGCTATGGTGGCAGAAACAACCCAAATTAATAACTTAGAAAATTAACAAACAAAACTAGGGCCAAATCTGATTCTCACCTAGATAGGCTTTACCTACAGATGCAGAACCTAATCGAATGGCTGCTATTGTATTTGTGCCAACGTAGTGAGTGGATCCTGAGCTGGCGCTAACTATAGCCAACCACTCTATCTCCATTGGAAAATCAGCATCCTGACCCCGCAATACATCGGCGTGATCACGGGCTACACCATGTCGAGTTAATCCGTTATTTGGATTCAAAACCCCGGATGCAGTCGAGACATCGTAGCCAATAGAGTTTAGCGAGCTATCTAAAGCATCGATGGATGCTTCATTGGAAACTAAATCTTCATTGGTACTGTACACAAAAAAGATTGGTGGAATTGAGGCAGCATTTTGAGCAGAGTTAAAGATATTACCGTCACCAGCAATATAGTGATTAATATCAGCTTCGTCTTTAGTAGAAGAAACAGTATTAAGTTGAGTTTCGCCCATCAAGGCCCGGCGGGCATTAGTGTTGGCCGCTCCTGCACCACCACTCATAGTAGCCACCTCCCAAAGATCTATTGGCGCATCCCAAAGCATGATACCGATCGGTGGATTAGATAAAGACAGCTCACCGTTTTCATCGAAATCGAATTGCCACGGATCTGCATCGTCTTCATAGCCATAACCGGCTGGCCGATCTCCTGCATCATTTTGTGATCCATTATAGGTAGTTGAATCACTGTTATTGGCCACTAAGCCAGCAAAGGCCGCCAAGTGACCTCCGGCTGAATAGCCAGACACCACCACCCTAGTACTATCTGCATTATAGTTCGAAGAATTTAGTTCGAACCATTTTAATGATGCATAGATATCATGGACGTTCTGCGGAAATGAGCGGAAAATTGCACCGGGGTTAATATTCGACTGCACTTTTCGATACTCGACCGATACAAAGTTATACCCCTCATCAATCATCTTAGTTACTAAATTCCGAGATAAATTATTTTCAGTCATTCCTAGACTTTTTGAACCTTCTATCCATCTTCCGCCATGAGCGAACACTATAGCTGGAAACCCATTACTACCCGGCTCCCCATTTCTGGCAGGATATACATCAAGCTTGCGAGCTCCTGCTCCATCGCCAGTACCTAGTGCTGACACCACACTATAATCTACGTCTTCATCTATCAGTAGTGCATCAATAGTAGTTTGGGTACTAATTTCACCATCTAGTTCGGCATCAAAATTGGTCGGAGCTGCAATAGTTATTACTAAATCTGCTGGATCATATGTAGCATGCTCAATGTCGGCTACCCTAAGAGACACAGGGGCGCCAATATCTGCCTTAAAAATTACTGCTACTGTGTAGTAACCACCGCTAGCAGTTGAATTATTTAGTGCTGACTTCAAAGGAGTAGCAAAATCTACCGAAGATGCAGGATCACCTGTACTGCCACCAACTGGGTCCCAGGCAACAGATCCATTTTGTGACTCAGCAGAGGTAAATCTACTTGTAAGCCCAACCGCCAAAGAATCAGCATCAGATTCCACTGTTAAATCGCCATAAGTGCCAGTCGTATTGGCGCGCGTAAAGGACATTTCAACGTTAGTGATATCATCGATGACTACAGTATCCGGGACCTGAAAGAGCCAAGCACCGGTTCTAGCATTACCCGTAGAAGTATGTTGCAGTAAATCAATATATCCTCGAGATGAGACGAAATTGCTCTCGTTCTGCCTTTCATCTGCATCCTCAATACAGGTTACAGTGGTTATTGGCATAGTCTATGATGCTCCACTAATATGAATGATAGTGTTATCCACCGGATTATCTGACCAAATTATACGGAAAGTCCCGCCATTATTGGCACCAGTTGCAGTTAGCTTAAAAACAGCTATTATTGGTTTACTAACCGGGCTAGAAGCGTTATCCGAATATACAGCAGCTGCAGCTACATCAGTAAGAGTTGCGCCCGTAAACTCCACATCATCAGCGGTAAATAAAAATTGCCCGCCACTACGAGTTATACTGACGCTAGTTAATGCTTTCCCACCAGCTGTGTATCCCGTACCGGTCACTTCGTTAGTTGTTGTGTACCCAAGAACTGAATCAACATCTGGAGACCATGAGGAATTGAATAAGGCGCATTTAAAAGTGTCGCCATCCCAATCGATATCATGCCCATCAGCGAAGATGTTCGGTATTACTATTCCAGTATTTGGTAATGCCACGTGTTATGCCTCCGTAATTATGTATAAAGTGTTCGCATCTGGGGTTAATCCATCATACTCAGCCTGAGTCAATGCTACAACAGTGTTTATAGTACCATTACCAAGCACGTTGTTGGTTAGGTTAGGTTTATCGGCCAAATCATCATAAGAACCGCTAGTTGCAACAGTCGATAAGTCACCAGGTTGCACAGCAGAATCAGCAGTTGTACCTTGCGCAGCTGTTGCAAAATCACCTATGTCTGATGTTGCAGCCGAACCAAGCCCTAAGTTCGAGCGCGCAGTGGTATTGTCGTTTAAATCAGATAGGTCATTACTGCGCTGTGTGTAGCGCGCATCCCCACGGGTATCATTGTGGTACTGGGTATGATCATCATCAGCTAGGCCATCCAAATCTCCATGATCGGTAGGCGCATCCTCACCTTTGATTCTCAACCACTGGTAGCTACTTTTGTCTAATGCCTCAAGCCCTGCCTGATTGTAAACTGTATCAGTACTTAACGTTCCTATGTAAGTCTGGTTTAAATAGGTTGCACTAAAGCCGGTACCATCAGATGAATTCGAATAAACAGTATAAAAATAGGCATTTTGGCCGTCAGCGCCATCATTACCTGTAGCCCCAGGAGCACCATCTGCGCCGTCCTGTCCATCTGCGCCATCATCACCAGCTGGCCCTTGTGGACCGGCTGGACCTTGCGGCCCTTCGGGGCCAGTAGCTCCACTGTCGGAAACAGCTGAACTTTTTAGGCTACCATCAGCGTTATGGGAAACAGATAGATATTCATTTAATATATCACCCCAGGTGCCACTATCTTCACCGGGGATAGGTAATCTAGGCACTGGTAACCCCCATATTTACTGAGAAAACCAATAAATAACTGGTGCCTAATTCTACCCAACTCATACTAATCAGTATAGCATAAGCAAATCTGATGTTAACCCTCAATGAATATGCCCAAAATTGACTATCGGCTATTTTTATAGTATACTAAGTTAATTATGAATACCCTTGAACTTGCCAATTTTGATAGTCCTAGACCTTCTAATTCTGGTGGTCCAGAAAGGTCCTTCGAGGCCTGCACCCACCCTGGCAATGTTGATCCGGAGCAACAACCAAAACTAGAGCCCATTCCAATAACCATCCAAACAGATGAATTCACGTTGGAGGAAGAAGACCCTAACGACAGCTGTTTTTTGCACTGCCCAGTTGTACACCAAAAGCTAAGACAGATTGTTAACATAGATAATGCTGATGAAATTCGAAATTTAGTTGAGTGGGTCAATACACTGCGTGCTGACTGCGTAGGTCCTAGCCAACAATCAGCAGACCAACCCACCTGGCACTGCTCCAGTGAGTTAGCAGCAATGTATGAAGATTAGTCTACGAAGCTTAGTGCACAGAAATTAGTAAATTATCCCACCACCGACCACGGTTGAACCATGGTAAAACACAACTGACTGTCCAGGTGTTAGCGCTCTAATATCTTTATCTAACTTAACTGAAGCCTTATTATCTTCTTTTTGGAAGGATATCCGACCCTTAACTAGTGGGGCCCGGTGCCGAGTCCTAACCTCAATATCACTGCTTTTTGGTTGACCGTTTATTAGATGAACATCCTGGACTCTAATATCTGCTTTCCATAAACTAGAGTCATTAAGGTCGGTAGTAACAAATACCTGATTTTTCTGCATATCTTTGCCTGTAACATAATACGGCAAACCACCACCAACATCTAAGCCGTGGCGTTGGCCAATGGTGTAGAAAATGGCACCGTCATGTTGGCCAACAACTTTACCATTTTCATCAATTACTTCTCCTGTCTGTTGTGGACCTAATTCATGAAGCAAGAAGTCCTTTATGCCAACTTTGCCGACGAAGCAAATACCCATACTTTCTTTTTTACTAGCAGTGACTAGCTTGAATTTTTCGGCAAGTTTTCTAACCTGTGGTTTGGTGTATTCCCCTAAAGGAAACAATGTTCTACTAAGCACTTCTTCGCGTATACGATAGAGAAAGTAAGTCTGATCTTTATTATCATCCTTGGCTTTGAGAAGTTGTCCGTTGCGATTGGATGAATTATGGATATTTCTAGTCTTTGCATAATGCCCGGTGGCTACAAGGTCGGCGCCGTCAGCTATTGCCGTTTCAAAGAACAACTTAAATTTGATCTCCTGATTACACATAATATCTGGGTTAGGTGTTCTACCGGCCCGATATTCTTCTAGCATGTAGTCGACCACCTTACTACGGTATTGCTTCTCGAAGTCATACATCTTAAAAGGAATACCCAGTTGCACAGCTACCCGCTTAGCATCTTGGTAATCCTGCTTCCATGGACAATCCATCCCAGGTAAATCTTTACTCCAGTTTTTCATGTATACACCAGTGACGTCATAGCCCTGCTCAAGTAGCAGTGCTGCGGTGACCGAGCTATCGACACCACCACTTAAACCAACGAATACTTTTTGCCTCTTTTGCATCTGTATATTTTACAATATTATAAAACTATTATCTAGTTAACTTTATTGGTTGCTTACTAAACAACTTATGGTAACTAAAGTCGAAAGTCTTAGAAGCCGTCTTAACAACGCAACCACCACCGACTGAAGGGTCAGTTACCGCATTGATTAAAGTATTTGGGTGACCATTTTCTCGGAACCACTTAACTAACATCAACAGCGATCGACTGTCGGGTCGTTTTGCAAATACTAACGTTACATTAGGTGCAGTTCGCCTAACGAACTGTAACTGTTGGCTCAATAGTTGGCGCTGCTGGTCATCGCCTAAATCAATACCGCTAGATTTTATTAAGTTATCTAACTGCCCAGATGGTTTTATTCTACTCACTACCGAGGAGCCGTGAGCTTTAATATTAGAGTCGATAGAGAACAATTCTCGCTGGATTAGACCTAGGTCATGAGCGGAGACAATCGAAATATGTAGGGCTATGGAAGGATCAGACTTCACGCTTTAAATCCTCAACTATGGCAGACTTATTGGCTTCTAGGTTTGCTACGATGCCTTTAATCTGATCGGAAACATCTAATTCGCTAGCTAGCGTTTGCTGGATGTAGCTATTGATAATCTCTGACATATTCTGGTCTAGAAACTGCACCCGACTATCTACCTGCTTGAGTAGTTGCTGATGCATTTCGGCTTGCATGCTTTTTTGGTAATCAGTTAGCGCATTATCTATGTTTTTAAAAGATTGAGCCATTTTTTCTTCAGCTGCTCGAACCACCTGTTTCTGATCATCGAGCTGATCACCTAGAATCTGACCAATATTGTCTTTTATATACTGCGTCACTTCTTCGCTAACGTTGCTTAACTCTTTTTGCAGTACGGTAGCGTTTTGATCCAAAGTTCGCTCAAACCTAGCCACCCCTCTAGCTTGTAGTTTCTGACGGTATGTCTCATCAAACAACTCATTGTTATTTCCGCTATGACTACGAAGGTTACGACCCTTCGGTCCAATTCGGACGGCAATCCAAATAAAGGCCAGTAGTAACGAAAAGATACCGCCTAGCACTACAATCAGTAAGGTTAGTTGAAAGTCATTTCCCACCGCTGTCTATTCCTTATATACCTTATGTTTATATGGTTAGTATAGCAATTAAACAAATGCTATCCAACGCCAATAACTAATAGCACTGATTAGATGTAGCTTTTTGCCAAAATAGTCTTCAGACCACTGACAACATAGTCTATCTGTTGTTTATCGCTGGTGTTGCCGAGGCTAAAGCGCAGACTAGATTGAGCTTGGCTGTCGCTCAGCCCAATAGCTTTTAAAACCTTTGATGGCTCATCACTACTAGCACTGCAAGCAGAACCAACAGCACACTTCACGCCCAACTCATCTAGCTCCATCATTAGTCGTTCGTTATCTTTGCCTGGCAAGACAATACTAATGTTATTAGCCAGTCGGTGCTTGAGTGAACCATTAATCTCAATGTCAGGAATCAGCTTAGTTAGCTCACGAATAAAGTAGTCTCTGAGTTCTGAAATATCTTTGCTGGTTTGCTTGTGTTTACGCTGAGCTTTATACAATGCTTCACTTAGCCCAATAATAGCTGGGACATTTTCGGTACCACTCCTAAGACCTCTCTCTTGACCACCACCATCAATTAGCGGAGTTATTTCAATACCAGTCCTGACTACTAATAACCCAGATTGTTTCGGACCGTATATCTTTCCACCATTTAAAGTCAAAAGATCAATGCCTAAACGATTGCAGTTTAAATCTAAATACAGTGGCGCCTGAGAAGCATCAGTATGTAAATACAAAGGCAAGCTATTTCCGCGTTTCAAGCGATCTGATTTTACGGCTTGAAGCAACTTAGCAATCTTAGCAATCGGCTGAATAACACCAATTTCATTGCTGGCTAGAATAATACTTATTAAAACGGTATTGTCATCAATCTTTTGTAGCAAGTCATCAGTATTTATCCGACCGTCGCCTTTAACTGCAATAGTCTGGTGATCATAATTAGCAGCAACCGCAAATACCGAATCATGCTCAATGCTACTAATTAGGAGCTTCTTCCCAGGATATCTAGACATAACCCCCTTAATGCTTAGGTTATTGGCCTCAGTGCCACCAGCAGTAAATACAATTTCAGTCGGTTTAATAGCAAGTGTTTTAGCTATTTTTTCTCTGGCTGAACGAACATCTTCAGCAACCGACTTTGCTGACAGGTAGCTGGCGCTTGGGTTGTAGAAATTGTCGCTGAAATAGGGCAACATTTTAGATAGCACCCCAGCGTCAACCGGAGTAGCGGCTGCATAGTCCATGTAAATATTTACCGGTTTTTTCATACCCCTGACCTAGATGCGATCGTACAGTTCAGCTTTAATTTTCTTTTGGTAAAGTCGAGCCGCATCTCGAAGATGAACGGCCTCGTCATCAGCAACTAACTGGTAATGTCCACCATCAACAGCCTTTAGAATACTATTCGGTCGGACGTTATACCTAGTAGTCTTGCTCTGGTACTGTTTGTTTTCATCAATCCACTCTTCATACCAAACCCAGGTTTTTTCATCAAGACAAAAGAATTCCCTTTTGCCGCCTTCTGGCAAGGGTCCAAAAAGAGTACCGCCAATTTTGGCTTCATGCCTAATGAGATCAGAATACAATTTTTCTTGACGCTCTCGTTGGTTAGGCCCAACAATGCTTTTAATAATTTTGGAAATCATTTAGACTCCCTGTAGTTCGCTAGGAATCCGGTACTCTGGGCTTATGCCAGAATAGATAGCTTCAACTTGCTTTTTAGCAGATTTAATATCTATAGCACCTTCAATGAGTTGCTCTGGGGACTTAGCATCAGGATCATTAAGATTAGGTTGAGACTGTATCCGAACCTCATCCATAACTGGATTTACAATGTTTGGATTTACGATTTTCGCCCCACTCTGTTCATTACTAACAGAACTATCAGCTAGAGGCTTGGTTTCTGGCAAGCCAGCAGTAGCTTCCTCGATTAAGCGGACAGCAGTGCCAACCTGTGAGTGCAGGCGAAAATCTCGCATACTATCAAGCAAGCCTTCAATCGGCTGAAATTCGGCGAATCTCTCAAAAGATATAATATTACTCATAAACGTATAATTTTTGCCTTAGAGCCTGAATAGTTTTTTGGCGTTAGCAGTTGTAACAGATGCGAAATCTTCTAGTTTCTCTCCCCGGTGTTCGCTTAAAAACTGCGCCGTATCAACTACATGCTTAGGCTGACAGATTGTACCACGAAACGGAACTGGGGTCAAGAAGGGAGCATCGGTCTCCAGCACTATATTTTCCAGCGGTATCGCTTTGACTGCTTCGAGCTGTTCCTGGTTTTTACTAAAGGTCATAATACCGTTCAGACCGATATATAACCCCCGATCGATTATCTGCTGAACTTGGCTTTCGCCGGCAGTAAAACTATGAATTACCCCGCGTGGTTTAAACTGATCATAGATGGGCCAAAAGTCATCAAAAGCTTCACGGACATGAAAGATTACTGGTAAGTTGTGTTCTTGAGCTATAGTTAGCTGGAATTTTAGCATTTCTTGCTGATCGGCCTTATCTGAATGATTGTAATAATAATCTAGGCCAATTTCACCAATAGCCATTACATTTTCATCTTTGGCTAAATCACCAAAACTCTGCAGAGCCTTAGGGTCATTGATATATTGACTGGATTCATGGGGGTGTAGTCCGATTGAAGCTTTAAGGCTAGGATTCTTTTTGGCTACCTCAACAGCCAACTTACTGTCCGTTAATGTACAACCCACGCAAACCATCTGCTCTACGCCAGCTTTTTTGGCATCGGCAATCACCTGATCAATCTCTAGAGGGTAATCCGGGAAGTGGATATGACAATGGGTATCTACGAACTGCACTGTACTATTTCTTTTCTGAATCAGATTTATCTAATTTTGGGAAAAGCGTACCCTTAATTGGACGAATTACACCTTCTTCAAAGACGTGCTTAATCTTGACAGCAGTTTCCGGCATAAATGGCTCTAGTAAGTCAGCGATTTGGATTAGGTTACTAGCTTGGTAGGCTAGCACTTCCTGAAGATGCTCGCTGTCGTCTTCCTTAGCTATGGTCCAAGGTTTTTCTTGCTCAATATATTGGTTTAAACCTTTAATTTGCTCCCAGACATGATCCAGCGCACGATCATACTTACAACGTTCAATTGCTTCCCAATAACTAGTGGTGTCATGGTTGGCCTCAGGCATTTCACCAATGATTCCATTTTGGTAGTTGCTAATCATGACTGAGGTACGATGAACAGCATTACCTAGTTCATTGGCTAGTTCATTATTGTACGCATCTTCTAGGCCCTGCCAACTAAAGTTACCATCATCATAACTAGGAATATGGCGAAGCATGTAATATCTAAAGACGTCAACGCTATACTTTTTAACTACTTCAACTGGATCAACAACATTACCAAGCGATTTACTCATCTTATGGCTATCCATATTCACAAAACCATGTACGAATAGTTTTTCGGGCAAAGGAAGCCCCAGACCAAGCAAAATACTAGGCCAAATAGCTGAGTGATGCCTGAGAATATCTTTACCTATAACCTGAACATTAGCCGGCCAGAATTTCTTAAAGTCAGCGTGCTCTGGATAGCCGAGCACCGTGATATAGTTCATAACCGCCTCAAACCAAACATACATAACCTGATTCGGATCACCCGGGACCGCAATACCCCAAGAAAGTTTGCTCTTTGGCCGAGATATTGAAATATCTTCTAGCCCTTCACTGATTAAGCTAAGGATTTCGTTTTTTCTGGTTTTTGGTATTATCTCAAAGGTTCCGGCTGTAATAGCTGCCCGTATTTGATCAGCATAGTTAGATATTTTAAAGAAATAGTTATCTTCTTCTAAACGTTCGTAGGGCTTCTTATGGTTAGGGCAGGTATTGTTGTTGGCTTTAGCTACAGACTCAGTTACAAATTCTTCACAACCAGTGCAGTACAAGCCAATGTATTTACTTTTATAGATATCTTTCTCAAGCTGTTTCCAGATAATTTTAGCTCGCTCTTCATGACCAGCGTCGGTAGTTCGAATGAAACGATCGTTGCTAATATTTAGAAGTTTGGCTAAATCACGGAATAATTTACTCTTTTCGTCACTTAGAGCCTTTGGCGTCTTTTTAAGTTTAGCGGCTGTCTGGGCGATTTTATCGCCATGCTCATCGGTACCGGTACTAAATATTACGTTTTTCCCCTGTTTTCGTGCTGAACGGGCTAAAACATCGGCCATGATAAATTCAAGGGCATGTCCAATATGCGGATTACCGTTGACGTAAGGAATAGAACTGGTCACATAATAATTCATAAAACCATTGTACCGCACAAATACTTAATATTTAAGAATATTAATCTGTTAGCAAACAACCATTGTGATTACTGCAATGCAATTCTGCTGGGGTGCCTGATTAATGGAATATCTTCCGAGCAGGGTCCATCAACCAAACACTGCTCTGGTGTGTAATTATCCATTGGTCGTTCAATTACTGCCTGATGAGCAACCCCAATTTCAGCCAACCGATCTAAGCTCTTTGAACGTTGCAGTAGGTATAGGGCTTCGACTCTAGGAATTCCCAGTTGTTGGCATAATAATGCTACTTGAGCGGTGCTAGAACCAGTAGTCCCAACGTCATCAAGAACCAAAGCAAATTCTGGATCAATTTCTTGGATAAGACGCTCGCTAAAAAACGGGATCTCTAAACGACTAGGGTCAGAGAAAGTTTTGGCAGTTTGAAGACCGAGACAACCAGAACCAATTTTCTTTGCAACTGCCAGAGCCAGAGCATTTGCTCCATTAGCCACACCAATTATTAAATTAGGCTGAATTGGATAGTTAAAACGATCTTGAACAAAGTTCGCCAAGATATCTACGCCCTCATCAAACAGTTCACTGTCTGGCGGAGCTACTGATTCATAGTCTGCCTTGTAGCCGTGTAAGCCATCTCGAAATTCACTATGCTGACCGCTCTCTACAAAACCGTTAAATATCAACTCATCATAATACTGTCTATGCCGGTAACGACTATCCGTGGTCATACTTACTATTATAGCCCATCAATATACAGCATCAATCGTAGTTAGTAGTTAATTGCCACAACTGGCACTTCTTGCATAGATAAGCTTTTAGCTTAGCTCCGTGCTGTAAACCAGCTACAACTTTAGCAGTGTCGGCTTGCTTTTTACTATCGAAAGCCAACTTATCCTGACAGCCCTCACTTACATCATCGGATGCAAAGGAATCGTTATTTTTGTTTACCAACCCGGTCATGACCTTTTAGATATTTATAAGCAAACTTAATAAAAATAGCGTTAGTCCAACCAAAGCCATTCTGACTCGGATAAACACCCTCAACAGGCAGTTTGTTGGGCTTTATGACATTATACTTTTCTTGGAAGACACCATGACGCTCAAACCAAACCAAGTTTGTATGGACCCATTTCTTGGCTAGTCTAGTTGCTTGTTGGTTATATCCATATTTTTCTAGACCTTCAACCGTCAGATACTGTAAGGGTGCCCAACCATTTGGATAGGCCCACTGGGTTCTTAATGATCCAAATATAGAAGTATCTACAATTGGCCGAACCGTAGTCACTAGTCCGCCAGTTTGTTCAAATTTAGCTAGCGCCTTAACCATCTGTTTGGCTTGACCTTCAGTTGCCAGACCGCTCCACATCGCATAATAGCCAGCCAGCGACCAGGTTTCAGATTGGTTACCTTTAACGTAGTTATAGTCAAAGAAATAGCCTTTTCGCTTATTCCACATTAACTTACTAACCACATGTTTACGATGCCCAGCGGTTGCTTCCCAGTGCTTAGCTTGTTTCTTGTCTTCCATAAGCCTAGCGGCCCAAGCAAAATCTGCTTCGTATTTATACAGTAAACAATTCAAATCTACCGGCAAGTAATCTAAACACTTACGACCAAAGCGCGGGGTCATATCCCAACCACTTTCAGCTTCAGCCAAGTCATGCAATACATTGATGTCGTAGTAACGGCTAAGTCCGCGGTGAATATTATGCCAGTAAGGATGATGTTCACTCAGCCAAACCTTGTTGTATTCTTCCTCAGCTATAGCCATTCGTTTTTTAAGCCAGTCTTTATCTTTATTACCAGCTTCATAGATCAGTCGGATATAGCTGGTTAGAAGCGGAGGTTGAGAACGACTCATGAAATACATCCTATTAGCCGTTGGAATAAAGCCATAGTTTTCGAATAGATAGATCAGGTTTTCGAGCATACCCTCAGCCATCTTTATCTGTCCAGATTCTACTAAGCCAACAGCGATGAAATAGCTGTCCCAGTAATACTGTTCCGAGAAATTGAACTTCTCTCCCTGCTTAGCGGCTGGAATAATGTAAGGGTGCGGTAAACCAATAAGCGTTCCGTCGTTCTTAGTCTGATGTTGAGTTATCTCTTTCCAGTATTTTTTAACGTAATCTATAGCTTCACCAATGTATAGCTCGTCGTGCTTATCGCTGCGCCGAGTGACGATCCGGAAGATCTTTTTTGGTGTATTTTTATTAATTAACATCACTTACTAGACTAGAGTATTAACGGTTACGGTGCAAACATAATTTAACTGTTACCAGCCAGATGCTAGTTAGCTGTCCTAGCTATTGACTTTTTCTCTATTTTTCGGTATAATATAGCAGTCTTTGTTTGAGGCGCTTATCTTATGAATATTATTAATATTGGTAAAAACACAGGTCCGGTGGGCCAGTTCAACAACCCCCACCTATCTGTTAATTCATTGGCTCTATCTAAAGCCAAAAAAGCTAGGCTACGCCGTCATAAACTGCTGGCTAGTAGCTTAGTTACTGCCTTTGCTTTGCTAGCGATAAGCCTAGTGGCTAGCCCAACCAAAACTACTAGTGTCTCAACAGCCATTCTCGGCAAGCAACAAACTAATAACAACCAGGCGCAAGGTAATGCACTAAGTAGCACTAACAGTCAGCCAGATAACAAAACTTGTACGCCAGCAAAAAGCTATACCAAGCCTCGGGAGCCTCAAGCCTTAAGCTGGAGTAACCAGGTAAATTTGTCAGAAACAGTTACAAGCCACTATAAAGTGTACGGTGATACTACTGAACAAATAGCAAGCCAGATATATAGCTGTACACCTGTACAACACAATAAGCGTAAGTACGCGGCTAGCACTGACTATGCAATAAACTGGGCAATCCAGTACACCAGAGTTGTCCATACCAACCAGTGTACAGTTTCGAGTGCTGGGGTTGGGCTAAGCATAGCTATGGTATATCCGGCATGGTCAAACAGTGGCACAGCCGATAGTACTACAAAGAAAGAATGGAAAGACTTCATTACTCACCTAGAAGAACACGAAGAAGAGCACAAAGCAATAAACATACATCATGCAAACAGATTACTATCTAGTCTTAGGAACTTGCCAACAACCGATTGTGACTCAATCCAGCAGCTAGCAAACACTACAGCCACTAGCGTAGTTAAACAGCTAGATAAACAAAACATCGAATTCGATAAAGTCACCAACCACGGCGCTACACAGGGAGCTAAGCTTTAACTAGCCCCAACCTTCATAGGTTTTGCGCAAATTATCTGTAATTACTCCATCTTCCCGAATCTGTACATCAAATACATCAACATCAACACCTTCACCAAAAGCCGCATCTCCATGCATCAATAATCCAGTTTCCTCTTGATAGTACTCTCCATTATTGTAGTCATCCACTCTATAACGTATGTTGTTCTGATTATCGCCTGAGGTACAAACTTGCCTGTATGTGACGAAGACAGTGCTCTCCTTAAGTGGTGGTTTACTGATATCCTCTTCTTTCACCGTTGTTTTAGCAGTCATCCACTCCCACCTAGAATTATTGCACTTTTCAACGCTGTAATTAGGACATTGCTCACCCATACATTCAGCTGGGAAGGTATCTCTCACCCGTCTATTCCTACTTCTAAAGAATTTACCAAAAATAGTTATTCTCCTTATACATTCTTGTGTAGATATTTTAGCTTTAATACATACTGATGCAAACACAAACAAAAAAACACCAGGCTATGCTGATGTTCTTATGGTGAAGCACCTCTCAAAAAGTTCACCCCTCATCGAAGAAGAAATACGCAGATGACGGTATTTACTCTGGGACGACTATATAGAACATAAAAGAAAGGAAGAACGCCTAAGGAAGTTGACTACTCCCTGAAGGGATGTGCCCTTATAAATGAATACTTACTTGTTATCTGTTCCACCTATTTGCCATGACCATAAGCCTGAAAACCCTTCTCTACTACCCGGAAAACCTCTTACGGGCACGAGCATTTCGTCTGTATCGGGGGCTTCAACACCATAACTAAATGCTGGGCTTGAATAAGTAGTGTCTAGTAACACTCCAATCTTGAAAGTTTGCCCTGCGTGTGCTTCATATGCTTTGCTAACTTCGTCAGGATGATCCCAGTGAAATGTCATTGTACTATTCATTGCTACTCCAGCAGCACCAAGTATAATACCGCTTGTATGCATAACATCTGCATCGCCGTGACTCCTTTGCCATAGCTGCCATTCCCCTTCATTTTTAACTCCTAACATACGATGCTTTGCAGTGGCCCACCTACCTATATATGGAGCAATTATTTTTTGAACCCTGTCAACTTGAGTATCTATTTTGGATATAAATTCCTCTTTATCTGCTATCAACCTTGCCCCAAGATACCCACCGCCACCAAAGTGTAATATTCTGCCATAGACATCAGCATTGTCATAATCATCACCAGCATGAGATCTACCAAGCTCTATGGTAAGTCCAACTCCCTCAATTAGCGATAATGGATTTTCTTTAATGCCGCTATAACCTGGTCTTATCATGTCTGGACTCATTTGTCTTGATTATAGGTCGTAGAATATTTATAGGCAAGCACAGGCAAATTATGGGGTGAACAAATACAAAAACCCCTATCATAAATAATAGAGGTCAAAATGCTTATGGTGGAGCTGGCGAGTACTGCCCTCGCGTCCGCCGGTTAACTTACTTAGTGACTACAGGCTTAGTATATTTATTTTTTCTTTAGCCAAATGACTAAAAATATACAAAATGTAATATGGCTGCAACCCTAAAGTCTTAGACTCAGCTAGGGGTAACTAGCGAAGTAGCAATCAGAAAAATATGACGCGTATTAGTTCTATCTGATATCGAACCAATGGCGGCAACCTAAATGTTAGGCTGCTAGTGCGAATGCTTCACGAGGTAATAGCTTGTTAGCTAGATCAGCGATTAGCGATTCACGATCTGTTGTTTTTGCAACTAGATGTTTTATCCGACTAACGTGCAGATAAATCCGGCCTGCCACATAAGCTTGTTAAAGTCCAACGTCGAGCTTAAAATTCAGCCCCATAGCTCATATTATATCATATTGCTAAAGTTTATACAATATTGTCTAATATGAGCTGTTTGTATTATGCACTGCCCTTTAATGCAAAGTAAATCTCGGACAGACTTCTAAACAGCTCTTCTTGTTGTTTAATGCTAATTTTAGAGAATAAGTTCTTATAGAAACTATCTAGTATCTCTTCTGCCTCAATAGTCAGCCTCTCGCCCTTATCGGTTAGCTTTAAGATGTGCTCTCTTTTATTCTTTGGATTAATGTAAACCGTCAGTAGCATCTGACTTTGCGTTAGTCTAATTTGCCGACTAATACTAGCCTCGGTCTGGCTTAGCTTGCTAGCTACTTGTTTTTGTTGCAGATTTGGCGAGAAACGCAAGATTTCCATAATCTTATACTGCGAATAACCTAAGCCGAGCCGTTCTTGAAGAGTTTGATCGACGTGACGAGATAGCAAAAAGGCGACTTGATCAATTTTATTAGGTAGTGATTCTGTTTTCATTTATATTATTTTTAATTTAAGTTATTTTTGGTCCTTTTCTACTTTTAAAAATTATTCTGTAAATTTCATTGATTTTTAAATTACTAAAAATTATAACGTATTTTAAATAATAGTATGAATTTAATAGTTAAAATAATATTTTTTGTGAATTTGG
>JAUHZB010000001.1 GCA_030426125.1 bacterium | reverse complement strand
GACACCACAACCATACCTAGCAGCATTACTTCATTCCTTGCCGACACCGGAGCAGGAGCAATGACTGCTAAGGTCGCAGCCATTGCTCTGCTGATCTCGGGAGGAGCGCTAGTGTTGAAGAGGTGGCTAAGAGATAGTCAGAAGCAATAGAAACAGATGTCAATATATTGCTTAAGCTATTATCTATTGCTACAATAGAAGTAATAATATCTTAGCTAAAGAGAGAATATTTTACGAATTTGAAAATGAAAAAAAGATTGTCAATCAGGGTAATAAAATATGTAGCATTTGGCTTGTTACTACTAACTCCTCTTCTTATTAGCCTAATCAGCAGCAGCGAAGTAAAAGCAGCCACTTACACAGTAACATCTACCGATAATGCTGGGGCTGGAACCCTTCGCCAAGCTATTCTTGATGCAAATGCAAATGGTGGGGCTGACCAAATAGACTTTAATATCGCCGGAGCTGGACCACACACTATCAACGTAACCGCCTCGTTACCGCAAATCACTGAACAAGTTACTATTAATGGCTCATCTCAGAGTGGCACAGTCTGTAATGGAACCAGCACTGTCCCTCAAGTCAGAGTAGACTTAAATAACACCGCCAACCCGATGTATATCCATCCTACCAGTGTAGGCACTGAAATTAATGGCCTGGCAATAGCTAACGCCGGACTAAACGGCTATGCCCTATTCGTAGACGGTGATGACACAGTACTTAGATGCAATTATTTTGGTTCGTTTGATGGCAGTACCGTAGCCTCCACTCAACTTAACAGTGACTGGTTGAAAGTAGATGCCGATAACGTAACTATAGGAGGAAGCAATGCCTCAGACTTTAACTTGTTCTTAGGAAATGCTAACGACGCTATCGCCTCATCCGGCGAAACAAACGCCACCATAACCATCCAAAACAACCACATTGGAACAAGTCTAGATGGAAGCTCTTTCGTGTCTGGCACCTCACAAAATGGCATAAAAATTAACGACGTTCATAGTTCAGTAGATATTTTGGATAATGTCATTAATGCTTCAAATTATGCAATTAACTTCACCGTTGCCGCAACTACCAGTAATTCTATAACTATTGAAGACAATCATATTGGAACCGATATAACCGGAAATACTGCTTTTAGTAGTACTGGAAACGCTATAGTGCTAATCGGGGCTTACACTAATATCCTGGTGCAGAATAATAATATTGCAACTACTGATTCGAATCATCCAGCGATCATTGCCTACAATGGTGGAGCTGTTGGAGTATCGATTCTAGATAATAAAATTAACGTCAGCGAAGATGGGACAACCGCTTTTCCTGGAGCCGGTGATGGAAGCTGGCCAATTTCTGCAACTCACACCGATAACGAAGATTGGACTATTGACGGTAACCATATCTACTCCAACCGGGATAGTGGTCATGCAATTGTCGCTGGATCAGGTTCTAGTGATTTTACAATTACCGATAATATTATCGGGCTTGATGGAACAGCTACCTCATGTCTAGCAAATCAGACTGGAGGGATAGTATTAGTTTCAACTGACGATATAAAAATAGGAAGCACTAACCCGGCCGACGCCAACCAAATATGCACCAATGGATCAGACAATGCAATAGAAATCAGAACAGCGGCCAGCGAAGTGAGCATTCTTGGCAACGCAATAAGTAACGGTGGAAAAGTTATATACTATGATTTCGCTCTACCGCTAACAACGCCGATCGTCCGTGATTCAACTGAAAATAGTGGAGATACAGAAATAGATTTCGAAATTGATGTTGCTGCTGGAGATTACCGAGCAGAGTTCTTTGAAAACAGTAGTTTTACCAACGGTAATGACCATCCGATGACTGAAACCTTCATTGGTTTTGCTAATGTCACCTCCGCAGGCTCTGGTCCAGAAGATTTCTCCGAAACAATAACTGGCGATGGCTATGAAAACATAACTATGACTTTAACCGCTATTGACGCTAGCCCTGATGGCTTTGGTATAACTAGCGAGGTAGGAAGCCAGGAGGAAGAAGTAGATATTCAAACAACCATTACAGATGGTGTTGACTATGTCCGTGAAGATACTGACGATCATGAGATAACTCAAACCATAACCAATCTCGGGCCTGCTACCATCACAGATATTGACTTTACGCTTTCAGCATCAGACTGTTTCACTACTACTAGCACACCAACTTCTGGAACTGCTACCGACACTGGTACTTATGCAGCCAGTGCCTGGAGCGGAACACTAGAATCTGGACAAAACCTAGTTATTACCCACACTGGTGACACCACTTGCTCGGGGGTAGACACCTTAACATTTACTAACGTAGTAAGCTCCATTGAAAACAACGGTGTTCCAGTTATAGACAACAACTCAGCCAATGAGACCGAGACCGAAACTACGACCATAGCTGCCAGATTGGCTGATCTTCAGACTGTGACTAACGACGATGAAACTGAGATTTTTGACAACACCTCGGGTCATGAAATAACTCAGACTATTACCAACCTAGGTCCAGACACAGTTACTGACATTGACTTCACGCTTTCTGACTCCGACTGTATTAACATAACTAGCACTCCAACATCTGGTACAGCCACCAATACCGGCACCTATGCAGCCAATTCATGGAGTGGAACACTCGAAGAAAACCAGACCTTAATAATTACCCACACCGGCGATACAACCTGCAGCCCACCAGATAATATTGTCTTTAACAACGTAATTGCCACTATTGAAGATAGCGGTTCAGCAGTAGTCGATACTAACGCATCTAATAATGACTTTTCAGAAAATACCGCCATCATCGACAAAGTAACTAACTTCGTAGTAACTCAGGAGCTAGATAACATTGATGACATTGCCATTGGTGAGACTCTAAACTATACCTATACTCTGACTAACAATGGACCACATACTGCCGACATATCTGGACTTGATGGTTCTGGTCCTAATGGTCTTGCTAGTAACGTTTTTGTGTTAGTTACTCCTTTTGAGCTTAACTTTATTCCAGATTCTAGTACTAACTCTGATCTAGACTGCGCTCTGGGGCCAATAGATACTAACCATGCTATGGCTTCTCCAGTCTTTAATACCCATCCAGATCATGATGTCATCTACTGTGCTTACGTTGGTGCTTCTCCTAGGAACATAGCTAGTACTGAATCTATTAGTACCACTATATCCTACGAAGTAGATGCTACTTCCGATCTAGTATTTACTAACAATGTAATAACTGGTTGGCTAGCTGATGATCCAGACATTGTAACGCTTAGTGATCCAAGTGCCTTTGGTGGCCCTGGGAACATTTGTGCTGATCCACCAATGGACATCATTGACTGTTACGTAGGCGAAGAGATAAATAACGTAGCTGTTAGTTTGCCGGTGGCTGACTTCACTATTGAAAAAGAAATGGTAGCTCCTTTTGACATAACACCAGGACAAACAGTTCAATACGATGTTACGCTAACTAACCGTGGGCCTATGCCAGTCAATCTAAATACCCTAACCGGTTCGGTGGGTGCTAACTTTGTATTCGCTGATGTCTACCCGTCTAATGACCTAGCCTACGACGATGACGACAATGCTGACATTTTCTGTAATGACCTAGGTGCTCCAGCTTCCAACTTTACTGGACCAGTTACTGCCGATCACCCAGATCATGGCATGTTAGTCTGTGTCTACATTGGGGCTGGTCAAGTCATGGAAGCTGATGACAGTATTACCATAAGGCTAGACTTCACAGTTCAGGTTGGGGCTAGTCAATCTTTCACCAACTACGTATCTCAGGGCTACACTGGATTCTTCATAGACAATGACTCTATTGACCTCAGTAACGAATTTGGGTCAGCCACTGAAGACCAGCTAGACGAAATTAACAATGACAACTTCGACAAGATAACTACTGACGATGGAGATAAAGATGGTATCTCTGACTCCATTGAAGACAATGGTCCAAACAGTGGTGATGCTAACGATGACGGTACTGCTGACTCAGAGCAAGCAAACGTCGCTAGTTATGTTAGCTCAGTGACTGGGAAACGAGTGGTTCTAGAAGTAGCTAGTGAATGTAGTGTCTACACCAGTGGTGTTAACCAAGAGTCAGCCAACTCGGTGACTGACTCAGGCTACCAATACCCTCTTGGGTTGCTAGCCTTTGAGATTAACTGTGAAGATGATGGCTTCACTGCAGACATTACAAAGTACTACTTTGATGAAACTAACCTTGATTACACCCTCAGGAAGTTCCATAGCAACAGTGATAGCTACAGTACAGTTGCTAGCTACACCCTTGGTCAAGCAGAGATTGATTCAACAAATGTGCTAACCGTAGACTACCAAGTCACTGATGGTGGAACCTTAGACACTGATGAGTCAGTCAACCGCATTATTGTTGATCCAGTTGGACTAGGCGTAGTTGATGAGTCTGCAGAAGACAATGATGGTGACACCACAACCATACCTAGCAGCATTACTTCATTCCTTGCCGACACCGGAGCAGGAGCAATGACTGCTAAGGTCGCAGCCATTGCTCTGCTGATCTCGGGAGGAGCGCTAGTGTTGAAGAGGTGGCAGAAGCGGAAAAATGAAGGCAAGTAAAAAACATTTAAAGTCAGTTGCAAGCTGGTTTAAAAAATTATCTATTAAACAAATTGTTATTGGAGTAATTGTAATACTCTTAATTGTATTAATAGCTGAGCGGTTGATAAATCAGGGCACATTCCTTGGCTATAGTGTCAGGGATCAGCAACAAACGGAGACCTTCAATATGCCTGAAGAAGAAAATAAATCTAGCTTTGCCTGTTCTACAGCTTCAGTCAATAAGGTAAGTGATGCGCTTCAAGCAGAAGTAGTTAAAGTTGGTGGCTCGTACAAAGACGTAGTCGAACCCAGGTTAGTATCAGTTTGTAACTACACTACCAAGCAAAAGCCTGCCCGAGCCGTAACGATTGTAATTAAAGACCTCAGTAGTGATGACAGCGCTTCACAGTCACTTAGTTCAACGAAAAACAAAAGCAATGTAAAGCAGCTCGAGATAAATGACGAGAGCTACTTTGCAGTTGATTCTCGGCAACTAGTTACCAGAAAAGGTAATCGGGTTATTAGCGTTACCGTCAGTGAACCACGAGAAGTTAGTAATATAGATAGTCAGCAGGTTACGGAACAAATAGCCAAGCTATTTTAGGACATTAAAAATAACTTAGAGCTTCTTGACGTAATCGCTATATTAAGTTATTGTATAGTCTTGTTATTTACATATCAGGAGATATACAGTGCCAAACCTAGGACCAAAACGATCTATGAGATCTATCAAACTAGCATTAGCAGGCTCACTACTAGCCCTACCGGCTTGTGGAGGCTACACAAATGCCGATCAGACCCCCGAACAACGTGATCTACGTGATTCCATCGATCTGTGCGTCTCTGACTACTCTATGGCAGTACAAACTAACACTGCTAGTAGTGATGACTACACCGAAAAACTAACCACCGTAGCCTGTGCAGCTATAATTGGCTGTGAAACAGATCAATCTACCCAAAGAGTATTGGTTGACCTCTCAGAAACCAATTCTCGTCTTGGAGGGGTGGCAATAACAGCAATTCCGGATGTTGAGCCACTAACCAAGCAGTACCGACTAGGTCAGTGTAGTGATATTACAGAGCACAGCTTTGAAAACGGTCAAGTAGTTAGCTCACCTGCTAAAGAAGCTCTACTGCCAGATGTCTTTATTGTAGAAGTTTAAACAACTATTATCTACTTATTCCCAGGTCTAGATGTAGTTTAGCTTATCTAGCTTTCTTACGCCCTTTTTTATGACCATGGCTTCGTTTTCCAGATAGCACTATGGCTAAGCTAATTAGCACCGAACCACCTATCAGTACTGCTTGAAACTGACTAATTTCTGACCACAGGGTAGTTCCGTAGACCTCAGATTTAATTGAGGCTGGTAACAGCGGAACTGCCAAGAAAACATTGACTATACCAACGGCAATAGCTGGAAATATATTTATTAGGTTCTTGCCACCATGAACACTAGAACGCAGGAATAATATGGCCAGCAATGGCGGCAAAAGCATAATTGCTAGACGGATGTATAAGCCAAGATCAGGGTTGTAGTTATTTAAGAAGCCCTGTAATAACGTTTGAGCATCATCACCTAAGAAGGCTTGGAGTACATTTCCAGCGCAAAGAGCTAGAAAAACTAAGGCAGCGTTGGCTCTAGATAAGACTATCAGAAGAACGGGAGCTGCGAATAATACAGCAATAAGCAATAGCGGATCCATAGAATAATAATAGCACAATTAACAGATAGAACTGCTACAAAATATGTTCACCAATCACGGTCCCGAAGGATGTTTAAGCGCCGACTCGGTCTTTACGCTGTTTACCTTTGGCGTTCTGTTCGACGTATTCAATAACTTTCTCGGCTACGTTACGGCCGGTTACTTCTTCGATGCCAAAGCCCGGACTAGGGTTTACTTCAAGTACCAACGGACCTCTACTGGAGCGCATCATATCTACTCCACAGATACCAAGACCCATGGTTTTGGCAGCTTTTATGGCTGTCTTTCTTTCTTCATCAGTTAGCTTCACAGCCGTACCTTCCCCGCCCTGATGTAGGTTAGACCTAAAGTCGTCATCTAAGCTCTGTCGTTTCATACTAGCAACCACCCGACCACCAACTACGAAAGCTCGTATGTCTTCACCAGCCGATTCTTTGACAAACTCTTGCACTAAAAAGTTCACCCCTTCAACGTAGAAAGCCTGCATTACAGCTTGAGCCGCTTTTCTGGTCTCAGCCAATACCACACCGTTACCTTGGGTGCCACGGGCAACCTTAATTATCAGCGGGGCACCTCCGGCCTGCTCAACAACGTCATCTACATCTGTAGTTTCTCTTGCGAATACCGTCTTTGGGATACCTACGTCAGCCCTAGCTAATATCTGCATAGAGCGGAGTTTATCTCTAGCTCGATTAATTGCGATTGAGCTAGTAGTAGTGTAGACACCCTGCATCTCAAATTGTCGGACAATAGCTGTACCATAGCCGGTAATACTTTGACCGATTCGAGGAATAATTACTTCTATGTCTTTGAGATCTTCTCCGCGATACCGCACCACTGGCCGACTCTTTTCGACGGTAACATAGCATTCAGCATGATTAATAATCTGGACATTATGCCCACGGGCTTCAGCCACCTGCTTTAGGCGCTTGGTTGAAATATTGCCTGGACCTCTTGAAAGTATTGCTATTCGCATATCTGCACCTTACTTTTTTCTCTGACTTACGTCAACTATTATCTTGTGTTTCTTTAAAAATCTTCGGCCTAAAAGGACTGGGTAGCGCATTGCAGAGCGCTTAGCTAGAGTTAGCCTTATAGGGTAGGTTTCACCGGCGACAGTAACTCTAGTTTGAACCGCATAGCGATACTCAGTAATACCATTTGAACTGGTAACTGGAATTCGTCTAAATTTTTCAGCAAATTGCTCTTTATTACTACCGTCTATTACTACAAACCGAAGCTGCTTACCAGATTCGGTCTTCACAACTTTTAAGGAGTGGCAATGAATTGAGCCAGTGTAGGCTCCAGTATCTACTTTGGCAGAAATATCCTTTATTCCAAAGTCTGGGAAAGAGATTTTTTCTACAGATCCAACTATTTTAGTCATTCATCTTCCTCTGCTTTATAGATTACTATGCTACCCGTGAAACAATACTTAATGTGCTCTTATTATACCAGATTTGTAGTATTTTGCAATTACACTAGGGTCACTAGGAATTACTGACTCCCTTTAACTCTCAAAAAAGCGAGCACTATTAATCCAACCACCACCACCAAAATGCTTAGCAGTAAAGGAATAAGCCCAGTCTGATTGCGCTTAAGGCTTTTCATATAGTTTTATGATACTTTTAAATACTTAGTAAAAGCAAGTTTTAAATCTACGTTGGTCTATTCTAGCCCGGGGAATTTGCGATTCTTCCAATCTCTGATCCTCTCAAACAACAGGTAGTAGTACGGAAAAGAGATAATTATCAGGGTGGTGCTAGATATCATACCGAAGATTAAGGTGTAGGCTAGGGCTTGCCAGAATGGATCACTCAGAGCTAGAGGCAACAGAGCAAATACAGTAGTAAGCGTTGTAGTCACTAGCGGCCGGAAGCGATCTTTTACGGCCTCGCTAATTGCCTGGTGCCTATCTGCCCCTTTTTCCCGTTCTTGGTTAGCGTATTCGGTGAGCAGGATAGTATTGTTAACCACTATACCAATTAAGCCCAGCAGTCCAAGCATTACAAAGAAACTAAAGGAATTATCGGTAATAGTTAGGCCTAGGAATACGCCAAACAAACTAAACGGTATGGCCATAAAGATTAACAGTGGCTGCGAGAAGCTATTAAATAGCATCACTAGTAGTACGTACATTCCAACTAAGGCTACAATTAAACCTATCCCGATCGAATTAAAGCTCTCAGCATTTTCACTCTCTTGGCTAACGTCAAAGTCTAGTGCATCACTAGTTAGACCAATTGCTTCAAGTTTATCCTCATCAAATTGAGATTTAACCTCTTCTTCTAGTGAAATTACGGCTGCGGATGTTAGATTAGTGTCGTCAAAATTGGCCAGGATTGTAACGTATCGTCCTTTTTCGCTAGTCCTGATAGTACCATCAATATCGGTTTCAACTTCTTTTACATTTACCTGGCTACCGCTAATATCGAACTGCTGATCAGCGATATAGCCAGTTATGTCTGTACTAGCAGTTTTAAGAAGCTCATCGCTAGAAGCATAAACTCGCATCTGGAATGGGAAATCTTCTGAAGGTGGACCAGAATCCTGCTGTGAGTACTTTATAGTGGCCCCACTAATCTCTAGTCCGGTCTGGTTTAAGTCTTCGATAATATCGTGACTAGTTGGCTCTCTTTGGTCATACGGCGTTAGGCCAATCTCAATATTAGCTTGACGATTATCCGCCCCAACATAGGTAACATAATCTAGGTACTGTCCTGCACCTTGCTTGATGTTCTGGTTAATCTCCTCGGTTATTTCATTAGCCTGTTCAATGCTGGTACCTGGAGCAAACTCAACGCTAGCTTGAAGAACATCGCTATCTTTAGACTGCGGGAAAATGTCCAGTGGCAGGCGTGAAGACAAGGCCCCAGCGCCAATAATGGCCAGTAAACTAACCCCAACTAAAGCGGTGGTTATGATCCGACCCTTCTTTTTGTTGTTCTTGTTAATTAGCGGTAATTTGGATAGAAAATCTGCAGTGATCCGCTCTACTGGAACAAGGATACTTAATTTATCTAGCAAGTTATCTTTCTTACCTTTACCAGAAGAAAGAACTAAGATTCTAGATAAGAATGGGACTAAAACAATAGAAGTAATAAACGAAATGGTCAAAGCTAAAATAACTGTAATTGGTAGTAGCGTAATAAAGCTACCTAGTATTCCGCTGACATAAAGCATAGGAGAAAATACCAATATAGTAGTCAGAGTACCAGCCAGCGAGGCCACCCCGACCCGTTTAACCGCCGATTTAATTATTCTTTTATGATCCTTACTATCGCGTTTATGGGCGTCAATAGCCTCGACAATAATAGTGGCGTCATCAACAAACAGACCAAGTGTCAGAATGGTAGCAAACAAAGTAATGGTGTTTAGTGTAATACCAAGTAGGTTCAAGCTAGTGAAAGAAAGAGCTAGAACTGTTGGGATAAACAAGGCAATAACTAAAGCAGCTCGCCAGCTAATTAGTAGTAGGGCTACTATAATAACCGCTATTAAACCACCTTTAAGGCTACTCTCTAGCGAACTAATCTGCTGGTCAATTATTCTAGCAAAGTCAGCTGTAATGGTGGTTTTTGTACTCGCAGCAGCTGACCCTTCAACTAAATTTGGGCTACTAAGGACATCTTTGGTGGCATTAGATAGTTCGATGGCATCAATCGAATCGGCTTTTTCAACTCCGATAGATATGGCTGGGAAATACTTTATCTGACCGTCATCCTGCTTAATACCGATGGTATTAATACTAGTCTGCCTCTGTACATCTTCACCAGTAGCCGGATTTTGAACATCTTCAATTACTGGAATGGCTGTAGCCGAAGTTATCTCAGACCTGGCCTGCAACTTCTCTGCAACTTGATTAGCGCTAGAATACAAATCTTGGTAATTAGAGGTCTGATCATCATAAACTGCTAACAGTAGGTTGTATTTGTTATCGAACTTAGAGGGATCAAATGAGGATACACTGGGCTCAGTTGAGTCCGGTAAATTAGCATTACCAATCGCTGTTTCCAGCTCTTGAACCCCGTCATCAACCTCAACATCGTCCTTAAAAGTAACGAACACCGAATAAAAATTTGGACCACTGGCTGTTTGGAATTTATCGACTGCGTCTAGTGGTGCAATAGCTTCACTAATTTTAGAAGTTACCTGCGAATCAACTTGCTTGGGGTCATCAGCAAAATAGGTGCCCTGAACAGCCCCAATTGGTAGATTTATCGGTGGAAAGCCTTCACGGCCCAGAAAACTGGTATAGCTAAAAAAGCCAAATGCTAGAAATATTAACCAAATTAATAGAGTTATCCGATACTTACTCGCAAACTTCCAGGCAATACTACCAAAAACTGTATTTTTCAAACTGACTCCTATTTCTTTATATACTGATTATTATCTTTTGCATTAGTTATTATCTTTCAAGTATATTTTAGCGACTTGAGTGGTTATATCAAAATCAATTGAGTTAAGTGCTAGTTTTTTGACTAGAATCTCGGTTGTTTTTTAGCAGAATCAAGATGACAATTCCGACCACTAGATATAGCGCCGAAAACAACAGTAGTGTTTTATTAAACATAGAATTAATATAGCCACCAGCATCTACAAGCGGACCATAGATTAACTGCTGTTGTCCAGAAACCTCTTCTGAAGCTTTCTGGAAAACGAACTTGCTGAGGAAAATTAATGGTATAAGGCCGACACCGACAACCAACGACTTAATTGCAACCCGGCGCATACCAACTCTTAGATTAGTGCTTAGCTTTGTAGCTATCAACGCACCCGATAAAAGACTCAACAGTACCAAGATCCAAGGCGAGAACCTCAAAGCCTGGTAACTTTTTGGGACAACCGCTAGCCTTTCAAAGATATTTTCTTCACCAGCCTCTTGATCATTAGCAATCAAATCTCTGGCTGTAAATTTCTTTTGAGCTCCTTCGATTCCCTCACCAAGTAAGGATTGATCATTAGTTAGTTGATCAATGCGCTGACTTAGACTGGCTAGATCAATTCCTGAATTACAAGTCAGGCTAAATATGTCTATATTATCAAGATCAATACGACTTAACTCTAGCAAACTACAGGCTGGCAATTTCTTTACTCTTTGACTAGCTAGTTCTGCGACCCGGTCTTTGATACGACCCTCAATATCAGCTAGGTCAATACTAAACTGCGGAATATTATTTTTACCTTCTAACCAAACATAGGTGCCGTCAATAACTCGATTTAGGTTGTTCTCGACTAATTGCTCGGTAATTACAAAGCCCAAGGCTTTAGCTAATATATCTTTATCTATATTAGTGTTATTTATACTATCTTCAGCTTGAGTATTTATTTCTTGCTTAATCTGTTTAGCCACGGCCGAATGAACCTCAGCTCTACTAAGGCTAGTCTTAATAGTGTCCGGGTTACCAACACTTCGATTGAAGGCTACACTAAAAGCCAAACCTATTAAACTAAGCGAGAAAAGCAGGCCTACCAAAGCTAGGATAAATCTCTTCCATAGTGGTACTATGGTTGATTTTGACTTTGCCTCTTTCGTCTTCATTTTCCTTTGCGCCGATCTTCAAGCCAGCTTGGAACTGGCCCGAACTTAATGTCAGGAATGCTATTAATTTCCTTTTCAGTTACCTTATACACTGCCTGATAAGCGGTTTCCACACTACCATGTAAAGCTTCAGAGTAATCAAGATTCAATTTCTTTGCAGTCTCTAATAAATCTGCTTCAGCGGTGGCCTCTATTTCCACAAAACTAGGTATCCAGGGCCAAGTATCAAGCTCAATCTCGATGTCACCAAGACGCCAACTTTCACGCTTAGTTTGTTGAGTAGATTGAAGACTGAGGCCTAGAGAACGCAGGAACCTGTCGGTTCGGTTAAAATTATCGACGACCAATTGCACCTCACTAGTGCCGGTGACTGATCGATCTTTTAATTGTTTATAGCTTAGAGTAATTTTGTCAGCCTCATCCCGTAATCTAACCCATCCGCCATTAGACTGCAGTTTTTTGTCGGGATAGTCATAAATATTACGGGTCATTTGCCGCTCTGGGTAGACTAGCTCAGCACCAAGGCTTTTTAACTTTTTTCTGAAATTTTCTAGATCAATATCTAGCCACTTGGCTTCTATTTCAGTTTCCATACTTTTATCTTAGCAGATAAGCTAATTTGGCTGATATAATCAAGCAAATGATAAATGACTTAACTCTATACTCTATTATCGGCGTGATTATCCACTGGCTAATCCTTATTGCCGTTCTACTGTTCATCCCCCGCAAACGTAAACCAACCGCTGCTATTGCTTGGATCCTAATTATCTTCTTTGTTCCAATAGTCGGTATAACCCTATACTTTGTAATTGGTAGCACTAAGCTGTCCAAAAGACGACGAAACCAGCAGAAGATAGTCGATAGCTACATTCGAAAGCTCGGTAAGACCCAGCCTGAAAAAATTACGGGACTTAGCCAGCAACAGCAAAATCGTTACAAACCACTTATTAACCTAAACTATAACCTGTCCGGATTGCCAGCTAGAAGCGGAAATGAAGTTAAGATCCTGGCTGAATATAACAAAATTATCGCAGATATAGTGAAGGAAATAGATAAATCGCGTGAATTTATTAGTCTTCAATACTTCATACTAACCCTAGACGACACCACTCAGCCAATATTTGATGCCCTAGAAAAAGCCATAAAGAGAGGCGTTAAAGTTAGAGTGCTGTTCGACAGTTTAGGAATAATGGCCTACCCCCGCCGAAAAGAAATGAAGCAACTACTAACTAGCATTGGTGCCGAGTGGCACCCTATTCTACCCCTAAGTCTCAAGAAGAATAGCTACAACCGGCCTGACCTGCGGAATCACCGCAAGATCTTAGTCATCGATGATAATCTGGCCTATATTGGCTCACAGAACTTGATTGATCGTAGTTATCACCGTAAAGACGATATCGTCTACGATGAATTGGTAGCAAAAATACAAGGTCCTGCTGTTCGGCATTGCTCGGCTGTTTTTGCTGGAGATTGGTTCTGCGAGACTGACCAGAAGTTACTAGACATTACCGATCCGCGCAAACGACCAATGCCAAAAGAAATTGGAAATTCTTTAGTCCAGATTCTGCCTAGTGGATCGGGCTATAAGACAGAAAATAATGCCCTCCTGTTCAGTGAATTAATTCACACTGCTAAAAAAAGTATCGTCATCACTAACCCGTATTTTGTACCTGATGAGACTATCCTTAGTGCCGTAAAATCGGCAGCATATCGGGGAGTAGAGGTTACTATAATTAACTCCGAAGCAATTGACCAATGGTTAGTTGGCCACGCCATGAGATCCTTCTATAAAGAGCTCCTGGAAAGTGGTATTAAAATTCATCTGTATAAAAAACCAACCCTGCTCCACTCTAAACACATAACCATTGATGACGATATCGCAGTAATTGGATCCAGTAATATGGATATCCGATCATTCGAGCTAAACCTAGAATGCGTACTGGTCGCCTACGACACAAAAGTGGTCAGTGATCTAAAGAAAGTTCAGAAACAAAATCTAGTTAGATCGCGACAACTAAATCTATCTAATTGGTCAAAGCGAAGTTTCTGGCAAAACCTAGCCGATAGTATTTCGAGACTTACCTCGTCACTGCAGTAAATAAGGCTGAGTGATAATTTTTTAAAAATCTTCTTCAGGATTATCGCCAGACTTCTTACCCCAACGCCATTTAGGCTTTGGGCCTTTTAGGTAGCTAATTTTTACTAACGCAGTGGTAGCTATAAACACAAACAACAGATAAAAAGCAACTTCTTTGGTGAAGGTGTTTTCAGGCACGTCTTTTATAGACAGGGCGCCGAGCAACACAAAAACAACGAAAGCTAGGACCACCAACCATCCTTGCCAGCTCACTGGGATCCAGCCGTAGCCATATCGTCGCCTTTTAAACCAGTAGTCAGTTCTTTTGCTGTTTTTCATAATACAAATATTAGTATCCCATATCCTCTACTGATAGTCCAAGGCAAACAATGGCTCCCAAGCTTGGTTATTGGCTGTTCTTAGCGGTGCATAACCAGCCGCTTTGTTGCTACTTCGCGGGCTTACCCCCCGAAGTCTAGTTACCATTCTATCCAGCTCTGGAGTTGAATAACCATTTCTTTTCAGCTCAGTCCTTAAGAACTCCCAACCATGATCAGCTCCCTCACCGCAAACACAGAAAGGTACCTTGAATTTAAACTGATCCCACTCATCTGGCTCCCAGACGTTGTTTTTAAAATTATCCAGGCTGGAATAGCCACCACTCCAAAATTCATCGAGGGTTTCGTTATAGTAGTCAGCGTGCTGTTCTCCTAGTCCCAGTAGCACATCGCCAATCTTAGACTGTTTAAACCAGTCTCCGTAGCCATTGAGCCGTATAGCTCGCAGTGACTCAGTAAGTGAACCGGTACCTAATTGGTTGTGGGCAACGTCACGACCAGTTTCTTGAGTTTGACCAACAAAATACGGCGGTGGTGTAGATGAGTTAGTAGTGAAGAACCAATAATCTTTCAGGTTGTTAGGTGTATTCCAACCAGCATAGCTATTACCCAATTTGCGGTAAGGTTGTTTTGGCCAAGGTTGGCCCAAAGCTTCGTGCCAAGGTTGTTTTCCGTAATAGAGGATTTCCGGAATCACACTTTCAAAATCTGCAATAACCTGACTTATTACTTGATCCGCATTTTGATGACCGGCTGCTTTCATAACTAAGCCAATATTCAGTCTTGCCTGCAAGAAACCGGTTCGACCATTCCAGCCAGCATGTTGCTGGCCTAAGACCTCACTGTTGTTTTCGTGCATCACTGGGTCTTCATCCAAGAATACTTCCCAAAGCCAATCGGCAGTTTGTTGTTTACGTTGCTGGGTAAAGCTGGGATGATCCCATATTATCTCCAGAGCTTTTGTAAAAGAAGCAATAAACCAGCCACTGTTTAATCTGACCTGGTTATCTCGAATGTCATTTGGGCCACTCTGGGTCGATACTGCCTGAAAATTATCTACCCATGAATTAATTAGATTAACAGCGTGGCTACCGTTTGCTTGGTCGTCGTCAAAACGCCACCTTAGGGCCGTGGTGTAAGCATTTAAGCCGGAGTTGTGCATATGTCGCCCTTGAGCATCAGACGAACAACCATCAGCATGGTCGGTAGATATATAAGTGATTGGATCAAAAGTATAGGTTATATCCTGACTACCACATCTAATTGTATAGCTCTGGTTACCTGACCAATTTGGAATATGGCTAGTTCGAGGGTCAGAAATGTAGCCCTTAGATTTTACGTAGTCCCAGTACTGTTTTTTCTCGCCACTTTTTACGGCTTGTTTAACACTGCTTAGCTCTGATTCTGGGGAGATAATAACCAGATCACCATTACTTGCCGGGCAACCGAACTGTACATAGCCGTTGCCAGAAGCCGTAGAATCATCTGTTTTTTCCGATAAACAAGATAATAGCTGACCATCTTCAGGTTGGATAGCAACTGATGAAGTTGCTGCCCGTGAGAATGCAATGACAGCTGCACCAATAACAGCGAAAGCGACGATAACCACCAGTCTACTAGTTTTAGGATTTCTTTTTATAATCTTGGCAAGATTAAACTTAAGCCTCATGCTATAAGTTTACCAAACTTGCAGTATGTTTATATTTTTTTTCGAGCAGTTTACTTTTGACTATAAAAATATTCAGGATGACTTAAGAACATATCTAGCATATCATCAAAATATTGACCTATCACCGGATGGCTTTGGGCTTTACGCCTCGATCTCTGGATGCCAGTTTTAAATTGCTCCAAAGTGATTTTCTTTCTCTCAAAAGGTGTTGGCTTTACTAAAACCCTAAAGAAAAAAGGAATTAGTTTATCTACTGCATAAACAAACAATGCCTCATTAGAACTCTTTTCTTCGTATTCAGTGATGTTTTCTATAAGCCAAGGGAAACTAGCAAAATCTTTAGTCAATTTCTGGAGTGCCTTGGCTTCGTTCTCCTCTTTGGCCTCTAAGGCATTATCATCGGCCCAAATAGAAACGTCGCCAGCGTGTATCTCTACTAGATCGTGAACTATGGCGAGCTGGGCTATCTTGCCTACGTCAAGACTATCGTCAATTCGAGGTGCCACCGCGCAGGCCACTAGTGCTAGAGACCAGGCATGTTCAGCATCAGTCTCCTTCCGACTCTGCTTGTCGCTGAGCTGGATATCCATGTCTCTATCTATAAGATAGAAAGGTACAGCAATGTCATGGACAAGTCTTTGGATCTCCTCAACTGATAGTTTATCTGGTTTACTCATCCTAGGGATTATAGCAAACAACCAGAAACAAAGACTAAAGCGGATACTAAGTGTACTTGCAGACAGTTTCTACAAAACAGATTGGAAGAAATCATTAAATACAGATAGTAGACTGAAGCTACTAGACCAGCTCCAGTTATAGCGACAAAGATCATCCTAGGATAACTAGCAATTCCGCTACTAATTAGGCCGTAAATTATTATCAGACTAAAGAAATATCCTACGCCTAGTACTTCAGCTTTACTGGTTACTAAATTAGGCTTAATCCGTTGTTTAATTACCTGGCAGACATTACTAGGGCAAACTCCCTTTTGGAGGTTTTTTTGGTGATTGGCTTTATACATTTTCCATGAAAGATTAAGACCAGATAATATAGATAGAATTAAGATTGTACTTAGATAGCTCCCAGTCGTTACCATACTGGCAACCGCAGCGATAGCAATACTAAAACGAATAATAGCCCGGTCAATTGCCTGCGCTTGTTTTTTAGAAATCTCTTTTTTTAGTAGCACCAAAGCTACCTCCTGCAGGAAATTCTTATTGGGATCTAAGGCCCCTAGTCTAGATTGAAATCTAGAAAAAATACAGCCATCAAATAAGAATAGATGGAAACGGTGGACTACTACCAACAGTGCAACCAACCATAGTGGCAGTACTAAACCCATGAATAGTCCGCCAACAATTATCGCTAGATGAATCCAGAACAATGCCCCTCTAAGCGCACTACTTGAAAGACTAGGAGTTGTTGCCCCTAGATTGCCTACTTTATTCCAGCGTAGCGTAAGAGAATAAAACATCAAATTGTTTACAATACACAATTACTGACTTATAGCTATCCAGCTTGGCTAGTGGCTTATCGACCCTATATACTTGCCCTCCCTTATTGCCTTTTAGTAGTCCTAGATCAATAGAATTTCCTAAAGTTTTCCTGGGGTTATTAGAGTCAGATAAGTATAGCCATAGGTCTGGACCATTGGTTATTTTGCTTTCTTCCTCTAGCACCACTAGAGACGACTTACTGTCACTAGGACTGGATACTAAATAAACTAGCCCACTGCCTTTGTGTAGGGGGTCTATTTTCTTTAGGCTACCGCGCCTGGCCGAATCTGACTTGTACTGGGAATAGTCGGTTTTTAGATCTCTAAGTAATTGTTTTTCTTGGTCACTTAATTTTGCTTTGGTACCGAGCACTAAGGCCTTAAGACCACGTTGTTTAAGTACATCTAGGCTGTCTCTAACATACTCACGAGAGAATTGTATCTTAACCATTTAACTGATCCAGCGAGGCTGTACCGAAAGTAACATTAAATGCTCTACACCAAATTACAACCGTCTGGTATTGATCAACGTTATCTGGCAATTCATAGACTTGATCGCCACTGTTATTCTTTAGTTTTCCCAGTGAAACAAATTCACCTAAGTTTTGCCCAGCTTCATTAGGTGAAAGATAAACAAAAAGGTCTGGTCCTTGGGTTACCGAAAAGTTTTCAAACTTTAGGACGTTTCGTTTATCTGTCTTAACAATTGTAGCTGTACCAGATGCACTATGAACAGCATCACCATCAACAAACTCGCCTTGTTTAAGTAAGCTTTGTGGAGCTTCGGCATTTTGCTGAACTTCTTCTAGCGACAAGTCAGTAGACTGTTCTACAGTTTCAGCTGGCTGGTTACTTATGTTATTCCAAACAAAATATCCTACCCCCGCCCCGATTACTATTAATGCTACGATGGATGCGATTAATAGCTTCTTTTTCATGCTTTAATGATACGCTATTTGGCTACTAATTTCCATAATCACGGAACGAACTAAGGAGCTCAGCAGTCAGTTATCTATCTGTACTTCAGAGTTTATTATTGTTTAAAACAACTGTTTTAGTATAATATTGGTTATTATGCAAGCAACTCAAATCAGTTTCATTACTAACGATAGGCTACATCTACATGGTCTACACTACAACCCGACCACATCGGATAAACTAGCTATTTTCATACATGGAACCGGCGACTCGCACATCCTAAAAAAAGGACCGCTTCTCAGGACTCTAAGTGAAGGATTAAGCAATAAAGACTATAATCTGATGGCTTTTGATAATAGAGGCTCTAGGTATATTAGCTCCCTTAAAAAGACAGATAAGGATGGTCAAGAAATTGAAAATGTCAAAGCTGGCATGGCTTACGAGCGGATTGCCGATTGCGTAAAAGATATAGATGGGGCAATAAACTGGGGCCAACAACAAGGCTACAAGAAATTCATCTTAATTGGACATTCTACTGGCGCCAACAAAATTGTCTACTACTTAACCGCCGATATAACTACAGCTGAAGCAAGAAACCGGAAAAAAGTTAAAAAGTCCTTCCTATTAGCCGGTGGCGACGATATTAGTCTGCAAAATTCGCGCCTCAAATCGCCCTTAAAATTCCATAAAAAGATAAAAGCCATGGTAGAGGCCGGTAAAGGACAAAAGCTAGTACCCGAAGATGATTTCCCTGGCGATCACCCGATTAGCTACGGCAGTCTATTGGAATTAATTGAAGAAGATTCAGATTACGACATCTTCCCTTTTGGCCGGTTCAATAATAACAACCCTAAGCACTTTGCCAGGTATAAAAAATTAAAAAGTGATTGCTTGGCAATATATGGATCCGAAGATTTTGGTACAGTGACCCCTACTAAAGAAGCGGTGGATATGCTTAATAAGCTAAATCCAAAAGTAAAAACGGTGGTTATAGCCGGGGCTGATCATGGCTTTAGCGACAACTACGACCAACTGACCGAGCAAATAGTAAAGGCTATTTAGCTGTAGTAAAGCTAGCAACTGGACCGGAAGCAGTTTTGTCATCAATAGTAGCAACTGTCCGGTAGTAGTAAGTTGTTCCAGCTTCTAATTTAGAGTCAGCTATAAGGAATTCTGGACCGCTCGAGTAGACAGCTTTATCATCACCAGCGCCTAGATCTTCAGTGACTTTATCGCTCTCTTGGTCAAGCTTAGTTGGATCAGTTCCATACTCTATCCAGACTTCAGTTGGCTCAAGTGAATACTTATAGACAGCAGTTATTGCTACCTGGTTGTCTTCTCGGCTTGTATCAACATTACCAGGAATTAAGTCCGGATTTGCTGCTGTTGCTTCTTCAGATTCTGCATCTTCAGCTTCTTGCTGAGAAGCAGAAAGTTGTTGTTGTAGGTCAGAGACTTGTTGCTCTAGGTTCTGAACTTGGTTAGCTGATTGACTATTACTAGAGCTTTGCCAAAAATAAGCAGCGCCGAAGCCACCAGCTCCAACTAGTAGCACAGCTAGAACTAGCAACGCTATTTTAGATTTTTTCTTTGGCTTATTGTTATTACTATTATCTTTAATATTATTTGCACCACTATCTATCCTGCTAGGCATACTAGGGCCAAGATCTGGAAGATCAGGGTTGCTGTTTGGTTGCGTTGTTTGATCAGTTTGAGGCGAGAACTGAGAACCTGGTTGGTTATCCATAAGCGGTATTATATACAATTATCTATAAACAGAAAAGCTTCGGATATTCTATTAAATGAATAAACGTCATTAAAAATCTAATATTTAGTTGAAGTAGACAACGCCTCTAATCGTTTTCAAACAACCATCTAGATGTAGGATGCACATAAGGATGCTCAACACTGTCTATAAATGTTCTATAAAATGTCCGCGTGGGAGCATCAAGCGGTTCACCCGAACTGCTAACTACAGCGTCGGGATTAACTCTACTAATATTTCTTTCCATATAGGTTGCAATCTCATGAGTGAAATCTGTCTCTGTGTCCAGATTTTTTCGCAACTTAGACCAAGCCGCTTGCCACCCAAGAAGTGCAGCTTCATCCTCAGGATAACCAACATCTACCAACCCTTGAGCGTTATAGTCCGCTGAACCACGGACTAATTGAAAAAGATTATCGACTGCTAATAGCTCATCGGTATCCATCACAACTCTAGCTCTTTCAACTAGCTCACCTTCGAATCTTTCGGCATGTTCAGGAGTAAATAATGCTGTATCAAATTCCATCAATATGACTATATGCTAATCAGATAAATGTATGCAAGCATAACTGGATTAGTTACAATTGTTGGTGTTATTCAATCAAATATGGTTTGTGTCATTTGCTTGAAGATATAAATACATATTTTTTGCTATACAATAGATAATATGGCTTTGCATTTAATAACAGGTTCTTCTGGCGTAGGGAAAACAGCCACTCAAAAAGAACTAGTTTCCAGAGGATACACAGCTTACGATACAGATGACCCTGAAAAAACCGGACTTAGTGCGCTTCATGAGAGGGCTACTGGAAAACAAGTTGCTCAATATAATGAATTTAACTGGGGTAATGATGGCATTAGTTTTGAGACGCATGTTTGGGGCTTAACAAATGAAGGTTTGGCACGTGTAATTGGTGAATCAGCAAGCCAGGATGTATTCCTTGTGGGCAGGCTACGCGAACCATCACCAGAGCTAGACGATGCCATAGGTCTTACATTCTTCCTAAAACTACCCAACGTTTTAATTGAGGAGCGTTTGAGAAGAAGAGCCGAACAGGCTAAGAACGATCAGAATGTGGTACTTTGGGGTATGGAACAGTCCCAAATTGATTTCACTTTAGAGCAAAACTCAGTACTGACCAATCAATTCAAGCTACTAGGAGCGATCATGATTGATGCAAGAACCGAGCCTTACCGCATAGCCGATGAAATAGAAAAGCGTTTATAGCAGTGTAGCTGTGTACTAACAACAACTACTTTTAAACGTATCTCTTTAACTATTAGGAACTGGCGAGTTTCTAAAGCTATATTTTTCAAATACTTTGGCCGTTAATACTAACTCGAGTCACTAAATCCGCGGAACGCCTAATATCTCCTCCTCGGATTGGCTCAGAATAACCCATCGCTAGATGTACAGCGTTCAAAGGAATACTGACAGTCTCTACATTGTTCTCGGTAGTTTTCATTAATGCTGACGGTAGATCGCCTCTTCTTCTGCCATTCTCAGCTCCACCACGTCGTCCAATCACAACAACATCCCGCAAATAATTAGGTATGGAGTAGTGAAATGGAGTCGGATGCTCCAGAGGAAATGAAGTACTTCTATCATCAACTGTTCCTGTTGTTATCGTAGTACCTCTTTCTAACTTTTCTTTCAAAGTAAATGAATACCCAGATATAGTATAATCTTCGATTACTTCAATCTCGTTACGACCATCATTCAAAGCTTCATCTACTGCTCTTAGAGCCTGGTCTAGCCTTGAAGCTGATGTTAACACCTGATCAATATTATCTAGTTTTCTTGGGCCAGAACTCTGTAGACTCATAACTCTAGCACCAGTACTTGGATCAAAAATCTTCTTAGGTTGCTGTTTAAAAAATCTGGTTGGGGTAAAGCGATGCAAAGAACTAAGTACGGCTATTTTTGCAATTACATCTAGATTATCTTCTGAGGTGTCTCTAATAGCGGAATCAAGCTTCCTCCTTCTTTGAGACTGCTCTTGTATCGCTGGATTAAGACGTGACTGTGCATCCAGGTGGTTTTGATCATACCTATCAAAACCTTCAGCTGCACCTTGCGTAGGATGATCAGAAAGCAGCCCCTCAAGAACCTCAACAGAAGCAACCCAATCTTGATAGGAAGCCATAGAATCGAGCCCATCTCTAAGTTCAACGCTGATCTCTCGTGACATATAAATGTTTATACTCTAAATACATGCCAGTATCAAGCATATGAACTATTCAGGTGCCTAATATACAGTCCCGCCACTAAGAATCTATTTCAGGATGTCTGACCTCTACGGAGATATGAACTACAGCTCCCATACTCTCAGCAAGTCTAATTGTCCTTCCTATATCTGGTGCTTCCATATCCATATAGTCATCCGAAACAATATTAATAACCCCAAGACGGTCCGCAATACTGATGACTTCAGACTTCGCTTCTGTTAATGCTGTAGAGCCAATGGACTCCGTAGGTTCGACGAGCGGTGCATTTTTTGGATTCTTAGCTCTATAAGCATCAGCCCCTGTCATTATTTCACGAAGCAACTCATCTGGCTCCGAACTGTTTCTGCGAAAGCTTAAAGATCCGTGTCCTGTTCTTGCCGATTCACCATCCCAATAAGATAGTCGTTCAGCGGCTTCCAACACTCTATCTATTATACTTTGTAATTCTCCCTTTTCTGGACTAACTGACACAGCGTTTTGTCTATCTTTACTCATATGTATAACTCCTGAGTTTATTCTAGAACTTAGATAGATATATGCAAGCACAAGCAAAAATCTTAAAATAACCTAGTTTGGTACTAACACCTACTTGAATAGGTTCTAGATTGACTTCTCCGAAAATTATGGAAATGCGCTCAACTCTAACTTAAAACCTCAGTTAGATGAACTCAAGAGGTGTGGAAAGCTCATGGAACAGCCTTATGGCAAACACTCAACAGATAAGAACGATGGTTTTTAGATTGTGGTAGATGGTTAAATCTGTAGAGGACTAAAAATTGTCCGAATAAAAGCTAAAATAATAATATAAGATTATAGCTGTAATATACTAGTGAGTAATGGTTAGTTCATACCAACACTTCATTACTATCTCCGCAATAGCTACAGTTATGGGTTTAATTGCTGTACTAAAACTATGGCCTTACGATAAAGAACACACCTTTAGCCAGCATGTCGCTAGGCAAAAATCAGCCATTATTTACTATATCGGTTTGTTTATAGTGATACTCACGCTACTCTTACTATTTATATTTAAGTGGTTCATTCCAACCTATAATCCGCCACAAGCTTTTAGCTATTTAATCTTATTGGCAGCAATTACCCAATTTGCGTGTACATTGGTTCCGGAAACCGGAGGGCGCAAGACAACTATCCACCAAATGCTTGCCTATTTTTCGGCAGACTGCTTGTTGCCGACTACAGTAATAATTGCCCTGCTTCCGACTGTTAGCAACATAGCAAGAATAATTGCTGGTTTATCTAGTCTAGTTATGACTATGATAATAGGAGCTATGGTCTGGGCTTACTTCAAAAATCATGGGTACCACAAGAACTTATTACTCCTGCAGTCAGTCTACTTTGCATTATTCTTTTGCTCGCTACTTTTCGCTACATATATCCAATAAAGACCGCTCGAATCGATAAATCATAAGCTTTATGCTTGGGTACGTCACAGAAATTACTAATTACTTATTCAATATTCAGTTGCTTACACAACTCAAGATTTGTTTCATCAATAGAGCTATTCTCTGGTCGAACTGTATCGTCAGCAACAGTAATGTCTTCAATCAGGCATTCTTTTTGCCAAGCAGGGTTAATTCTATTGAAGTTAGTAATGTTTATATTGGTTGCAACCCAACTACCTGATTTGTTTTCCGCTAGAAGAGTGCTGTTTTCACCGCAATCAGTGATGATTGCCCGATCCGCTGTATCGTTTATCTGTATATTGCGATACGTTAATTCGTATTTGTCAGCCGCTAAATTTCCTCCATCATTTACTTCCCAGCAAGCATCTACGGCCTTATCTTTGTACAGCTCTGTTATTTCATTTTTTGCCTGTTCTATTTCTTTAGCAGAAGCAGGCCTTGGTTCCATTAAGTTGCTTGTAAGAAAACCTAGTGCAAACCCGATAATAATAATGATTACGGCAAATATGTATTTATTGTATTTTTTCTTTTTCATAACAAACATTATCAACCTATAATTTCATAAAGTAAATACTTGTGGCTTCGAGGGGTCACCGTGCTTTTGCTGCAACTATATTCAAGCATACAATGTAAAACTGCTCGCTAAACATTAGGATACTGAAATAATAAATTTGTTATCATTAGGTTATGAATATAGGAATTGTTGGAGGAAGTGGGTACCTTGGGTCGGAACTACTGTTTCAAGCAGAAGAACATGGATATGAAGTAATAGGGACAGGTCGCTCTTCAGATAACAAGGATTTAGTTAGATTCGACCTCGCAGACAAGTCTACTTGGGGTTCATTGTTAGACCAGGATCTGGATACAGTAATATGGACAGCCTGGTCACCAGAACCTTACGTGAAGAATGATCCATTTGAGATATTTTTAGACAAGCTACCCCAAACAAAAATTATCTATGTATCGTCAGATGTTACTCTCTGTCAACGCTCTTTAGAAGCTAGAACTGATCTAGGCACATACGCACGCCGCAAGCTTGCAGAACAAAAAGCAGTTTCCCTCCACTCAAAATATACAATTTTTGTTACAGGTCCCATAGTTGGAAATACTTCCGCGGGAGCCATTGAAAAACGGACTAAAAAGATACTAAGTAATCCCGACAATAGAAATATATTTTGGAATAATGTATATAAGACTTTTGTTCCTGTCACCGGGTTAGCTAGGACAATATTGGCAAACATGGACTTGACTGGTCAGTTCTTTGCAGGTCCACCCAAACGACAAAGTTACTATGAATTTAACCGAATGCGACTTCCGCAACTAGGAATCCCCCAAGAACACATACACCCAAATAAGATTTCCAAGCGTGAGCTCATTAAGTTGGGAATCTGTGTCGATACCTCATATGGTGATAATTCTAAACGAATATGGTTTGATGCGAAGTAGAATACCCAATTGGCGCTCAACAATTTTACAAAATATCATCCCTGTTCAAAATATCTAAACTTTATTGGAGGGCCGCCGTACTTATTATTGCAACTAGTTTTCAGCAATTACAAGATAACGATGCTCGTTTGTGACAAATCCACCCTCATCTACATTACCCTTCAATATAGCGTTCAGAATCTCTACGTTGTCAATGGCTTTATTTGTTGCGATGTCAGCATGAAGCATATCCAGAGCTTTAAGCCAAAATATGAGTGACTCGATGTCTTTTACCACATACTCAACATCATATTCTTGAAAAGAGACTATACTTAATCCATTTTTTAGTATTTCGTTTTTCGTTATGGTAGGATTTTCATGTTTTTGATTGAGAGCTTTTTTAACATTCTGCATATTATTCTCGCCAACCTGCTGAGTTATAAAATAACCTCCAGGTTTAAGGTGATTGAAAATTGCTGTTAAATTAAAAGGTGCATGACGGTTGAGGATTAAATCAAAGTCTTTCTCGATCCTCGCCAGTTTTTCACTAGATACTATAAATTCTACGTTATCAACTGCATGTGCGTTTTGTCTGGCAATATCTATCATTTTAGGATCGATGTCGACACCTAATCCATTTTTAAATATATTAGATAATTGTATGAATCTTTCACCACCACCCGTACCGATATCTAAAACAGACGAACTAGGATTGAGATACTTCTTAACCTCTTCAAGATAATCCCAATCAACCGGTGCTCGCCAAGTTTTCATAGATGAAAAGTCCCATCCTTGTCGCTGACTAGTGTTGGCCAATATTCCATTTAGTTCTTGTTGGGTGTATTTATCTTTCACACACTTATGATATCAAAAAACAGAGGCTTATGACCTCTGTTTTAAGCATAACCGAATTGGAGGGCCAGGAGGGACTCGAACCCTCGACACCCTGCTTAAGAGGCAGGTGCTCTAACCAGCTGAGCTACTGGCCCGTATGTGATATTACGATTGAGCTATCTTAACTATAACTCAAGCTGTAAAGTCAGAGGTTATTCTAACGCTGTATAGCTTAAAAATCAATATGGTCTTAACTTGATCACTCCATAAAGCTTATGTTTTATATAATATAGTTTACAAAATATCACTTTTGTAGTAATATAAACGTAATGTAATTGGCCAGATAAGGCTATTATGCAAAGGAGTAATTATGGATTATCAAGGAAACGTCCTAGGAACAGTAACAACAGCGACTGGTATCGCTATTCTTCCTAATACAGGTGGAATGCCGTTATTGACAATTGTTGGCATTGCTTCAGTTGTTACAGGAGTAACTTTAATTCTAGTACAAGTTGGCGTAACAATTCATAAGCGGAAAAACGGCTAAACAACAACCGGGTGCAGTTATGAGTCTAGTAAAAATAATGGTTGTAATTGCTGTATTTAATATATTAGCAATTACTGGGGTTATTTACGCTATTAAGCCTAAGCCAAGAGCAGCTGACGCCTTTTCTGTGCAACAGGTTGAGATACAAAAGCCCGACACAAAACTGCCCGACTACACAGAAGGCAGCCCTGAGTCGCTACAAATTCCTGAGATTAACTTATCTACAGATATTCAAGATGGAGTATACAAGCCTGAAACCCAAGAATGGACACTAAGTTCAGACTCTGCACATCACGCTCTTATTACTCCCAAACCAAATAACCAATCAGGCAATACTTTCATATACGGCCATAACAAACCTGAAGTATTTGGTCCAATGGTCGACCTGCAAGTAGGAACTAAAGCATCAATCACCACTAAAGAAGGTTCTGTATTCCACTATATACTTAGGTCTGTAAAAGATGTTGAACCAAATGACACCTCTTTATTTGAATACAAAGGGCCAGCAATATTAACCGTGCAAACTTGTAGCGGAGCCTGGTTTGAGCAACGCAGACTGTTTACTTTTGAGCTAATCGAGGTAACAGCGTAATGACTTATTTAATGATACTATTCACGGTAAGCGTAATGCTAGGGACGGCTCTAGGAATGTTGATGTTAATTGGCTCAAGCCTATACGACATAGAAATGCTAAGTGAAAAAAAGAATCCAAAAAGAATATCTAAAAACAAAAGAAAACATTATCGTCCGCTGGTAAGTATTATTATTCCGGCTTTCAATGAAGAAGTTGCGATTGAGAATTGCCTAAGAACATTATCTAAATCAAGATATAAGAATTTAGAAATAATCGTCTCAGATGATAAATCAACCGATAAAACTAGAGAAATTGTTCGAAAATTCATTAAAGATTACAGTGGCCAAAAAAAGATCTTTCTGGTGGCAAAACGAAAAAATGGAGGCAGAGGATCGGCCATTAATTCAGGTCTGAGAAGAGCCTCTGGTGAAATTGTTATAGCTTACGATGCTGACTGCCAGATGAACCCATACATGATACACAGGCTCGTGGAACATTTTGCTGACCCTGGCGTTTCTGCTGTAGCTGCGAATATTAAAATTAACGAAGATGGCACTATCCTGGGATTAATGCAAAAACTGGAATACTTAGTAAGTTTCCGTTCAAAAAAGTTTAACACTTTAGTCAATAGTGAAGTAATTATCGGTGGAGCTGGGGCAAGTTACCGAGCATCAGTTTTAAAAAAAGTTGGCGGATTCGACGACCGAATGAAAACCGAGGACATTGAGCTGTCTATGCGTATGACCAAAAAACTGGGTAAAGCTGGTGGACTGAAATATGCCAGTGATTATGTCATTTATACTGAGCCAGTACCTACCTATAAGTCACTTTTCAAACAAAGATATCGATGGAAATACGGCAGCCTACAAGCCCAATTTTTTAATAAAAGTTTATTCTTCTCGATCGATAAAAAGCAAAACCCATTCTTAACTTGGATAAAAATGCCCTACTCGCTTTGGTCAGAATTTATGCTGATACTCGAACCTATATTTCTTGTTACCTTCACATATTTAGCAGTTACCGGGAACAACCCAATACTGTTCATTGGAGCAGCTAGCGCATTCAGCCTAATAACCTGGCTAGCCATCTGGTCGGACGAACACCTCAGCAAAAAAGAACAACTCAGGCTAACTATACTTTCTCCGACTATGTATCTAACTTCATTTATTATGTCTGCTGTCCAAGTAACCGCCATGTACCGAAGCTTTGTGAATATTAAAAACCTAACTAACCCGAAAAAAGATGACGGGGCTTACACAACCACCGAAAGATCAGCGAGGGCTGCAGCATGAAACAGCTAAGATCTTTGCTACAAAGCATCCGAAAACCATCAATACTAATGCCACTTCTTAGTGTATTGTTTATTATTTTATGGATATTTATTTTAACTGACAGCAATCGAGCACAAACCTACGATCTTATTTCAAAAGACGAAAACCTTATATTAAATCATGATTTAAGTAAATTTAGTGATGGTATGGCAACAAACTGGAAAGTGTCCGCATCAGGTGAACTAAACGTAGAAACCGAAGAACAAAAAGGTAAAGTCGACAAAGGCGCACTAAAGGTAAGTGTCAGTGATTATACTAATGGATCCGCAATTGTATATACCCCGAGAATCAAAACAAAACCAAATACTGGCTATTTTTATAAAGCTTTCTACATTACAGACACAAAATTTGATCTTGTAGTAGAAAAAACGAGCACTGATGGATCTGTCACTACAGAATTTATAAAAAATTATCCAGATTATGACTATCCGCTTTCAACTATGTCTGGCGTTACATATGTCGACAGAAAAACAGAATCTATACGCTTTGCCGTCACACTAAGTACAAATGGTTACCTCCAAATAGATTCAGCCTACGCTATTACAAAGCCATATGAAAAACAAACGATCAATAAAGATAACCTACTAAAAGATAGCCTATGGGAATACCAGCAACCATCGGGCATAGAAAGCAAAGGTCAAAAAAAGGCTGTTGATCTATTCACCAACGAAGTATTATCTGCAAATAACGATTCTCAAGCTGGATGGTTACCAAGACAATCTGTTCCTGTAAATGAGTTTGAAAGATATAGGCTTAAATTTGATTACTCATCAGACACAATAGTCCAACTAGGCCTCGACTACGAGCTCAGCAGTAGCAAGTCAAAATATGTTCCATTACGAGAATTCTCTCCGAACTCGGAAACTACTGAAGTAACAATCGATTTTACTATTAATCTTAAAGCGATCAACGTTAAACCTTCACTTCAATTATCTAATGTAGGTAAAATGACAAACTCTGATATTGAGATGTACAAGCTGGCAGAAGCTAAATCTTTCAATAAACCAAGAGTCAGCATTACTTTTGATGATGGTTGGTTGTCTAGTTATCAGAATGGGGCGCGGATTGCTGATGCCTTCAATTTTGAAACAACCTTTTATATTAATCCTGGCACCATAAACAATCCTGGTTTTGTATCTGACGAGCATGTAGCCGAACTACTACTCAGCAATCATCAAGTTGCTTCGCATGGACAAAATCATATTGACCTAACTCTCGAATCTCGTAATGTGGTCAACTCCGAGCTAGTCGATGCACACAGTGACTTAAGCACCTTAAAGCCAAACACGTCTTTTGATTTTGCATCTGCCTTTGGGAAAATAGACTATCTATCGATGGAAACTATCCGGTCGACCTATAGATCCCATAGAGGAACAGAAAGGGGCATCAATACTGCCCAAAACTTTGATGTATACAATCTAAAGGTTTTATTCATCGACAAAGAAACATCAGCCAAAGACATACAGTTTGCACTCAATAAAGCACACTCACAAAACGGATGGCTAATCCTGGTTTATCATGGTATTGAGCCTTCAGATGATTTCTTCACAATCAATAAAGAAATTTATACCAAGCATCTAGAGCTAATTAAGAAAAGTAAAATACAGGTACAGACTGTTGATTCTGTTCTTAGAGAACTAAATTACTAGTTTACTTACCACCAAACTTAAAGAACTTTCGTATCGGTGAGCGAGAAATGGGCTGATCTTTGCCCTTTGTAGACATAATGATAGAGAAAGTAGACCCCTGCTTTAATTCAGACTCTACCTTAATTTCAGCACCAATGTTGTCGGCTAAGTGTTTTGTGACGTATAGCCCCAGTCCGGTGCCACTAACTTCTCGAGTTGATGGGTCCTCGGAGCGCCAGAACTTTCGGTAAACCTTATCCAGTTCAGCTTTAGCAATACCAATACCAGTGTCACTAACGCCTAGCATGATATGATCTTTATCTATAGCCTGACCTTTGATGGTTACACCGCCCTTTTTGGTGTATTTAATAGCATTGGTTATAAAGTTTTCTAAAATTTCTTTTAGGTATAGTTTCGAGGATGTAACTTCTGGAACTGAAGGGGCTAGCTCAAGTTTAAGGTATAAACCTTTCTTTTTAGCTTGGGCCTTATAGTCAGCTTCCAGGCCTTCTAGTACTTCTTTAATAGAGAACTGCTCAACCTTCATTGTCTGTTTATCGTGGGTTGCTCTAGACAAGGCCGATAGATCATTTATCATCTCGCCTAAGAAAACTACTTGCTTGTGGCCCCGGTCGACGGTTTGTTTGATCTGCTCGAAATCTAGCTGAGGTTTTTCTGCCAGCATTATTGCCATAGACATTTCGCCTTCGGCAACGGTAATTGGGTTTCGAAGTTCATGACTAACCTCATGAATAAACAAGTCTTTTTCATCATCTAAAGTCTTTTGCAAGGTAATATCTCTTAGCAGAAAAGTGTAACCTTCGCGTCTGTCCAGCACGGTCGACTTAGCTACCCGGCTGATAGTAATGTCTAGCGCTAGACTATCGTCTTTGCCGTAGGCTATTCGAAGATCAGACCTTCTCTGGATAGAATCAGTTTTTTTGGCAATATCGAAGATATTTTGCTTCTTGTCTTCTGCTGAGACAACTTTCAAGTAATCTACTATTTTTTTACCGGTCAAGGTTTCATTGGTATCTAAAATATCCAGGGCAGCTGCGTTATAGGTAACGATCACGCCTTGATCATCGGTGGCGATAACTGCGTCACTCATCGAGTTGATCAGGGCTACTAACCTATCGTGCTCACCTTCGGCTCGAGCCACCTTGGTTATAGTCTCGCTACGCTTATGACGATTGGCGGTACTAAGCGACGACATTAACTTAATAACGAATAGGATAATGATAAACTGAGCCGATATATTAACTAAGTTCTTACTACTTAAGCCCCCTTGCTGGTAATACGTACCACCAAGCATAACTAATAGTAGAGCACTACTACTGACTATAGCCCCTTTAAGACCGTAGTAATAGTCGGTTAAATAAAGCAGTAAAACCCAAATATACAAATAAAAAGAAAGTGTCGGCACAACCGCGATCAATAGAAAGCTAAGCAGTAAATGGTAGATTATTAAATACGGAGCATGAGCCGAACCAAACTTTAGTTTGGCAATAAAATGACTAGCTCCAAGAACAGCTAATACCCCCACCAGACCGAATACCAACCTTGGATCATTCGTATAAGTTAGCCCACTGTAATAGTTTCCTAAAATTAATAGCATGATCCCCAGAATAGTTGGAGATGCTAATTGCGGAGTCATTTTCTGCAATTTTTTTGAACTAGTAGAAGATTGGGCGTTGGCGGCCATAATAAATTATTATACTGGTTGTGCTTAATAAAGCATACCTAGCATGTGCTTCTAGCTAATTAAGGTAATGTTTTTTGTTAATATAGCTATGGAGGAACTCGAACTTCAACAAAGAATAAAATATGGGTGGTATAATAGTAATATGAGTAATTACGTCACTGAAGAACAGCTAGATAACAAATTACGAACTCACACTGACGAAATTATCGGGATCGTAAAAGACTTCATGGGACAAGTATCGGATCAGTTTAATAATGTTGATAATCAATTCAGTGCAATTAACGATCGTTTAGATTCTCTTGACCAAAAATATGATAGACTCCTCAATACTATTGACGGCTTTATTAGCAGGATTGATAAATACGAAACCGAACAAGCAGCTCGTGACCAACAATTTGAAAAACTTCTTTCTTGGGCACGTAAGGTGTCAGAAAAGACCGGCGTACCTTTAGAAAATCTATAGCAAGACAATGAAAGTTATATTCTTTGATTATCTACCTTTAGCTTTGTTAATAAAATATATATGACACGATTATGGAGACCAAATTGTATCTAGCTGAGTGCTAGATGGTGTTGGCGGTGGTGGGGGTATAGAGTTAAGCTTAGTGTTACCACCAAGATCTTTGTAGTTATGATAGGAAAATAAATCATAATATTCTGAATTACCAATTTGGAGTTGCGCACTTGCATTGTTTGCACCAATAAAAGTTGAATTTCGAACAATAGACGCGCCAGTCGTCACCAAACCATATACGTCGTTGTTGTTAAACGCTGATATATCATCAGAGCCATTGTAGACTTGTGGTGCATAACTTGGTGCAATGGTATAAACATTGTCGAGTTCTAGCGGTGAAGAATTTAATCCCTGGTACATTTTGTCATAGGAAGGCCAGATAACGGAATCTCGAATACTTATCTTGCCAAAACCGCCGCTGTTAAAGTAGGTCTGCAATGTATCGGCATGCATGTCCCAATTAGGATCATCGGGCTTTGTTTTGGGCGTAAGAGAACCTGTAATAACTGAACCCACTACCGTCATTACTGCTCTACCATTATTCGTTGAACGGGTTCCAGCCCTATCGCTAAAAGCACCGTCTGCGAATTCCCGATAAACAATTTCATAGTACAAGGCTTCGACATCTGATCCGTTTCCGTAAACATTTAAGCCAGCGTATTTTGTACCCTCGCACCAAGCCCAGCCAGAATTCCGGACAGTATCACCAGGCTCTCCAATAATAGTAAGGTTTGTTGCCTGCCAACCAGCCAATAATACATTGGAAGCTATAGGGTAACCGGCGCTGGTGTATTCAGCGCGTTTGCCTAGTGGTGGCCTAACTACAATTTCTGGTCCACTAGGTCTGTCTAGTTTGGCTTCCGGAATATCGCCAGGATGTTCTATAACACCACCACTCGACCCTAAAGAGTTTAGAGCATTTTGCAAACTAGCTAAACTTCCACTAGTAGTTATATCTGCAGGCGTATCGTAATCCGGGAAACCAGCCGGCCACTGACCAGTAGGCCCACGCCCAGAAGTGTTTGGTTCACTCTCAGCACCAAACCTGACATACTTCCCTCCAGAAGCGCTACTGTCTGACAGCTCCTCTGCTGTGCTAGTGACCCCATTTTCAGGCTCTAGGCTAATAAATGAACTAGCGGCCTGAGTTAAAGATAAAAAATAGACACCAAATAAGGTAATGATTACAATAACTATAACTTTATTGTATCTTTTAAAGCCAGTTGTCAGTTTGATTTTCTTATTCATCTTTGTCATTAACCACAATCATAATTGTAATTATACATTAAGGTAAATCTGATCCCAGGATTATAAGCTTAGACTTTGTAACATGTGCCTTGAATTTATATTAGCTGAAATCAAATACTCCAAATTGGTATCATAAGTTTATCTTGCCTACTATATTATGATCATTCTTCTATTTATATGTTGGCTCAGTCAATACTGATGGCTGCTGATACCACGCCGATGCTTCAGAAGCATAAATGGTTGGGCGTATCCATTGTGACTTGCCTGGATATACCGCATAATTGCCGCCTCCCCGAACCCATCTAGATCCGTTCCAATAACCAACAACGCAATCTATGAATTTAGTGTCGCCACCATCGTTTGCATTTTCCATAGTAAGCACAGCGGTTACGGTATTGTTGGTAACTGGTTGCCGAGAAAAAGCTACACGTTCGTAGTGACCATCAGAACCATACATTTGTTGAAGAACTTCAGTGTGAGCACCATCTGGAGGAGTACCATCAGACAATAACCAAGAATCTGAAACATAAATTTTTCCAGCTCCTTTAGGTCGTAATGCTTGCCAAACACCTCCGTATAGCTTAGACCACTTGATCGTCCAGTTGGTTTGTCCGCCTGTACTACCATTATTTTCAAACCATAAACCGCCAGATTCTACATGATCGAGTATTACTTTTCCACTTCTAGGGAAAAGCGGTCCCCCACCCTGACTCTTAATACTAGGCATCTTTACGTTAATGAAAGTATAATCACCCGAGCTTTGCAAAATAACCGAGTCTGTACAATTAATATTCTGGTATGTTCCGGGCGCTAAATTACTACATGATCGACTAATTAAATTACCCGATGTTCCTACTGTATTTATCGGCGGAGGACCACCCTCCGATGTGCAATTTGATTGTGCTGAACACCCCTCCTGCTTAAACTGGACATACCTTCCGCCAGATGCTGAGTTATTGTCAATAACCATCGAGGTATCACTAGCACTTCCTTGCTCTGGCTCTAAACTAATGAACACTCCAGAAGCTTGGGTTAAGGTAACTACTAGACCACCAAGAATGGCTATGACTGCAATAATTAAAATAGGTCTAGCCTTTTTATGTTTTAGTATTGGCTTAGCTCTTCTAAATATAGCTTTCATTGTATCTAGGATATCACTTTTATGCTTACGCCACGATCATATAACAACTGAACTAGTTAGATATTATAAACGATGAAAGTGAGTAGCCACCATAATAAACCATTTCACTCATCTCTATTCTTCCCCAAATCATAATGTTTAAACCTCAGAAAATCGTTGACAAAACGTACGTATTAATAGTACAATACATTTGTACAACTATAATATAAAGGGTAACTACAAATGAGTTCAAAAACAATATCTGCGTCAGATCTAAGGAAGGGACTCGCTGATGCGCTTGACGCAGTTAACACTGAAGACATTCTAATTGTTACACGTAGAGGCAAAAAGGAGCGAGCTATTATTGACCTAGACCGTCTCGAAGATCTTCTAGCAACCAGCGACCCTGCCTATTTAGCCCGCATTAAGGAAGCACGTGAGAGCAAAGACTATTTTAGTCATGAAGATGTCTTTGGGGACCTATAGTGCCCCATTTTAATCTGGCATACAAGAAGCAAGCTGTTAAAGATATCCAGAAACTACCAAAACAAGTACAAAAACGACTTAAGACAAAACTAGAATGGTTTATTAACCAAGACGATCCAATAAGTTTTGCGTCGGCACTTACAAAACCTGCCGATGCACAATACAGATTTAGAGTAGGCTCATACCGCGTCCTTTTTGATGTTAAAGAAGATATAATTATCATATTGCATGTTCAACACAGACGTGAAATTTATAGGAAATAATCTGAATATCTTAGTCATATATGAATATATGCTCCAATAATAAACTCAAAAAATAACCTCAGGCGTTAGCGAATAATCTCCGCCAAGCGAGCCATTTCTTGATCTTCTCTGGAAGCAACTACATAAATATTTAATGGGCCACTAGAACTAATATCTAATATTTTATTAGTCTCACTTGCTTTATGATTCTTTTCAGCCGCGACATGAAAATCTAGATACATCATTTTTGCTAGTATTAATGAACGGATTTCAGCTGAACGTTGCCCTACTATGCCGGTAAAGACCAGTCCATCAACTCCACCTAAACTGGCGATCATAGAAGCAATGGCCTGCTGGATCCGGTGCACATACAAAGCTACTGCCAGAGTTGCTGAATCATTACCTTTGCGGCGCTCAGCTAAGATATCTCTTAGATCCGACGAGATACCGCTAACCCCGAGTAGTCCACTCTCTTTGTTTAAAAGCTCTATCACCTGATTCTCGCTAATATCCAAGTCTTTCCTTAGAGCCCGCACTGCTACTGGATCTATCGAACCACTCCTAGTAGCCATGGCCACGCCCTCTAGTGGGGAATAACCCATGGTTGTATCCAGACTCTTGCCACCACGCAGAGCTGTCACGCTAACCCCACTGCCAATATGACAAACCACCAATCTTTCAGCCATTTTGTTTTCTACCTTAAGTTGAGTGACTACTGAACCGACCGATATCCCATGATAACCGTAGCGCTTAATGTCTAACTTATCTGCATAGGTCTGCTCAATTGCGTAGCTACTAATATAGTCTGGTATGGTGCTGTGAAAAGCGCTGTCAGATATTGCAAACTGATCGACATCAGGCAGTAGTTTAGAAAACAATTTAGATTCTTTAAGGGTAGAGGTAATATGTAGCCCAGCATCGGACTTAAGTTCTTCTAACTTAGATAACGCCCGCTTGTCTAGTCGGCGGTGTTGCTGGAAGTAGCTAGATGGAGCAACTACCCTAATAGCAATTTTAGCAATATCTTCTACTTTTATCTGAGCGTTATAGAAGCTTAACACTTCAAAAACCTGAGCTCCAACTTTATCTAAACTATCTACGTGTATTATGGCCTGGTTAATTTTTTCTCCTAAACGGAGCGTGCAGATAATTTTGTTTTGAGAAGTCTCAAAGTGTAGATCAGCTAAACACTCTTGCCCTTTGTAAACAGCATACTTACGGCTAGAACTACCTGGATTTACTACTAGTATTAATTTGTCCATTTAAAGTTCTCAATTTCTGACATATCAATGCCGTTTTCTTTGATATACTCAGTGTTCTTATCTAACTTAGCTTGAAGGGTGGCTATTTTGTGTTGAGCATCTTCAAAGGGAATTGTATTATTCGAGGCCAGTTTTTGGAAAGCCTCTATAGCAAGGTGGTAACGACTAGTCTGGTTGCGAACATGCATATCGAAAGGTGTGGTTGTTGAACCATTTTCGATATAACCATGAACACTGAAGCGTCGTGGTGAACCAGAGATATAGTCATACAAAATAGCCTTAATGGTTTCTGGGTAACCATGGAAGTTAATAATTACTGGCTTGTCGCTGGTGAATAATTGAACGAAACCATCACTAGTCAAACAGGCCCCACTTCTACCAAACCCACAACTGGTCAGACTTAAAATATTCACAAAACGTAACTTTACTTTAGGCCACAGTTGCTTCATTTCTTTAATGGCTGCTAAACATTCCTTAGTCATATAGTCACCGACTCCGCAGAAAACTAGATCTGGCTGTTCATCACTAGCAAAATCCCAAATAGAAACACCAGCTTCGAGATGCTTCTTGGCTAGAGCTGGGGTTAACCACCTCGGCTCTAAAGTCTTACCAGCCACTAATATGTTAATACGTCGAGTGGATGACAATATATGTTCTAGGGCCGCTAAGGTAGTATTTCCGTCAGCCGGGAAATAGATATCTACAAAATCGCCATGGCGACGCAGAGCATCATCAATGAATCCAGGATTCTGATGTGAAAAACCATTATGTTCCTGACGCCAACCGGATGAGGTTAAAATGTAGTTAAACGAAGGGATCGATTGACGCCAATCAACATGGACCGCTTGGTCTAAGAACTTAGCGTATTGATCCATCATACTGGAAACAACCTGAATAAAAGCTTCGTAAGATGCAAATACACCATGTCGGCCAGTAAGTACATAGCCCTGCATTAAACCTTGGAGGTTGTGTTCACTTAGTATTTCTAGCACCCGGCCATCATTGCTTATATCTTTGTCCCATTTGGCTATTGGCAATTGCCAAGACCGGCTAGTTGTTTCGAAAACTTTATCGAGCTTATTAGAATATGTTTCATCAGGCGAGAATAGTCGGAAGTTATTAGCCTCTTGATTGAGCTTAAATACTTCATTTAAATATAGTCCGGCCCGACGCATACTACTAGAACCAATCGTACCCGGAACAGTGGCATCCTCAGCAAACTGATCAACTGGCGGTAAAATCAGTGGCTTATAACTCGGCTCTCCCCCATGAGCAATCTGGTTGTTACCCATGGCTAGACTAGGATCCGGAATAAGTTCGTTCAAGAAACTAGAAAAACCTCTTTCTTTCGTTATCAACTCTTGGATGTTATAGCTACCTAGCCACTCTTGTAATTTATCCAGTTGGCCTTGATCAGTCTTTGCTAGCTTTAAAACCGTCTGGTGCGACAAGTTATTACCTTCGATCTTTTGTCCATCTAGCTCTTTTACGCCGGTTAGCCCCTTAGGAGTGCGCATTATTATCATAGGCAACCTAGCAAAATCTGTTGAATCACTCTTCTTTATAGATTGAATAAGTCCATGAGCCCACTCTAGAACTTCCTCCATTTGAGCATGCAAGTCAGCTGTGTCGGAGCCACTAACTATTCGCGGTGTATAGCCATAGCCAACAAACAGGTGCAACAACTCATTGTCTGTCATCCGCCCGAAGACTGTTGGTCCAGATATCTTGTAGCCATTTAAATGCAGTATCGGTAGCACAACTCCATTAGTCCTGGGATTAACCAGCTTATTAATATGCCAAGCCCCCGATATCGGGCCGGTCTCTGCTTCGCCGTCACCAATAAGGCAGGCAACTATTTGATCGGGATTATCCAAGGCTGCACCTTGAGCTGTGGCCAATGAATAACCAAGCTCACCGCCTTCTAAAATTACACCGGGAGTCGATGGGCTACTGTGACTTGGAAAACCATAGGGCCAACTAAATTTCTGACACATCCTAGCAATTCCATCATAGTTCTTTGGAAGTTCCGGATAATATTTACTAAGCGTTCCTTCTAAGAAAAGGTTAGCTTGAAGAGCTGGGAAGGCATGTCCAGGCCCAAGCACAAACAAGATCTTTTGCTGTTTTTTCTTAGCTAAATAATTAAGATGCAAATAGGCTAAGTTAACACCAGGCCCGGAACCCCAGTGCCCCAGTAGCCTAGGTTTAATATCATCAAAACTTAACGGACGCTCCAGCAAGAAATTATCTTTTAAGAAAATCTGAGCAGCAGTCAGGTAATTCGCAGCTCTATAGTATTGATCAAAAAGCAAATTCTTATCAGTCATGGTTATGCTTATTGTACTAAAATTAGAGGTTAAATAACAGACGATAAGGCCAATTAGCACTCTTGACATGAGAGTGCTAGTTTTTGTATTATTTACTTGGATATACAAATATCCGAAATATTAATAAAATATTACAATTTAACTTAAATAGGGGGTTATTTATGCGTAACATTACAAAATATGATCCTTTTGCAGAACTACAAGCATTACAGGATCAATTCTTCAATGAGGACTGGTTGGCACCTATTAAGTCAATGCAGGTTCCAACAACCGACATATATACAGAGGAAGATAAGCAGTTGACAGTCGAGGCACATCTGCCACACTTTGCCGAAAAAGACATCGACGTTCATGTTGAAAAGGGTTTCTTAGTAATTAGAGCTGAGAAACATGAAGAAGAAAAAGATAAAAAGAAGAAATATGTTGTTCGCGAAAGCAGTAGTAGCTTTTATCGAAGAATTCGCTTACCAGAAGCAGCTGACGAAGATAAAATAGAAGCCGATATCGACAAAGGTATCCTAAAGGTAGTTGTACCATTCAAGGAACTACCAAAACCAAAGAAGATATCAATTAAGAAATCTAACCAATAGTTTCCAGGTGATCTAGTAATCTCTGGCCAACTTCCCTGTTAGCAGAATCTGGCTGGAGATTGCCTCTTATAACTTCTGCTAAATCACTAGCCGTCTGGTCTATATCTGGACTGCTGTTATCTAACCAAATCAACTGATCGCCACGAGCCAATGACCAGTTTAGACTAAGCTTTGCCTCATCAACCCGCTTCATGACGTCGGCCTGATCATCCATCCGACCGACGACCCGTTTTTGCCACTGCTCAGGTTCACAGACAATACATATTTCTTGGACTGATTTAAACGGCAGTTTAGAAAAATCATCAGCGGCGCTAGACAACATCACCATCAAAGAATAGGGATATTGATAGGACTTAGCTTCAGTGCCGTAGATATAGCCGGTGGTTGGATGAACAGCAAACTGAACCAGTCGCTGTTGTTTTACCTGCTCTAATAAATAGCTAAGAGTCTGCTCATTATGGGGGAGGAAGTTATAGGCATCATCTGCTTCGTTTGGTCGCTGTGGCCTAGTTGTAAAGCCGATAGCATTACCAAAGTCGGCTTCTGATTCAACAACCGCGTCCAACAAGGTCGACTTACCAGTGGCTGCTGGGCCGATCAAGGATACACAGTTAGTATTTTCTAAGACGGCTATTGCCTCCGGTCCAGGCTGGTAAACCGATTGTATTTCTCTAAATCTATCAATGCTCTTTTCCATAGGCCTCTTAGCTATTCTCCCTTTGGAGAAATGAGATCTTGGATAATCCAATCAGTTTCTGGTGGTAACGGTCTCAACATAGATCCAACAGTCGCCGGTATTCGCCTCTCGACTCCAGCATCTTCAACAGTCTTAAAGGCTATTGAAAAAAGATCCAAATAAGCACCATCGCTTAGCACTACAACTCTAAAAAATCCTTCATCCGCATAATACTTCTCGCCGTTAGCAAGATTAAATAAAAAGCTCCTAGGCGCTTGTACCCAAGCATCTGCTTTAGGTTTTTCATCTATTGTACCCTCTGCTAGTCTTAAGAAATCTGCAGTATCGACAGAGGGTCGTGTAATCCTAACCGAAACATCACTACCATCCCCGTGAGGTACCTTGTATATAACCTGCTCTTGTTGCAAACCCAAGCCGTCCTCAAATGTCTTAACATCAAAGTCGTCTCGACCAGCTGACCAATTTTCGAAAGCCTGATTGCATACATCAAGCATCGAAGTTTGTCTTGGTTGAGGCTCAAACCCTTTTACTTCACTCATAGTAACTTATTAAAGAGTAATAAAATAATATTGCAAGCAATAGCAGCATGGCACAGAATATTGGGTAATAGTTACAAATTCGCCCAATCAGTCGTAATTCTCTGACTCAAATTCTGATCTATCCACAGTGATTCTGTTAATGGACTAATATAGGCGTTACTATTAATGTATAAAATCCTACCATGATAAGCTGCGTATTCTGGTCTTCTGTTTGTTGGATCCGGTAAAGTCCAAGCTCCAAAATCTGTTGCTCTATCCATATATTGAAGTAACTTATCCCGCTGAGTGCTAGGCCAAAAATTCTGTGACTCTGGAACCAAATACATAAATGCAGCTGTACCCCGCCAATTAGGAGTTACTACCCCCTGGTAAGATGCTCCAGGCGACCAACCACCATCAATCCATCCGTAAGGATCTCGACAAGTTTTTGCACCTGAAGCTGTGCCGCTATTGTAACGGCCCCAATATTCAGACTCCGAACAGGCTTTATCTCCATATACTGGTACCTGTGCATTAAAGTAATTCAGAGTATAATTCTCAGGTATCCCATCCTGCTTAACATCTAGTGTATTCTTTATATCACTGGCGTTTAATAGGGTTGCTGCGAACAACAAGGCTAGACCTCTACCTCCACCATGCCCACCACAGTTATAGGCGCTATCTGCGCAAATGTAGGCCCCTGCTTTGAACATTTCGTTTAAATCTATCCCGTATTGAACGAGGTTAATAATGGTCTGAGCTTTTTCTGACATTGGATCATCTAGCATCAACCGCATCACCGCATCGTTGATATCGACAGCGAATCTACCGCCGTAGTCTCGCATGTTATCCACTGGGTGAGTACGTCTATTGAGCTCGTCGCCAGTGGCATGATCTAACTGAAGACGTTGGAAACGGTTAGCAGTGTACTCTAAATCCCGCACGTAATAGCTATAGCCATACTGAGTTGGTTCACGCTTATGAGCAGGTGGTGGATCAATATCAGGTAATAAATTTACTCTAAGATCAGTTGTTAAATACTGCTTTTTATTAGATCCAAAATAGGCCGGCCTAAAAGCAATAGCACCGTTTTTTGGTGGTGGCTCTGATACTACTGTCAGTACCGCTGCCGTCTGAAGTTCACCTCGGTGTGAAGTGTCGCTTAGAAATGGACCTCCAGGACGGCTTATACCTTTAACTATAGAGCTACCGGGTTGTACGGTTCGCGGAAAACTAAGACTTTGGAAAGTTCCTATATCTTTGTCATAACCAACCTGACCTTTGGTGGGGTTAATATTAGCACCATTTGTACCATTGCCTTGTGCTGGAGATATGCCACTGAGAGTAATTGGTCCAACCACCCACCAATCGCCATTAGCATATTTACCGACACTGTACGGTTTATCGAAAGACCAAGTTATTCCCCACTGACTTACTGAAGATTGCTGACTTACGCTATTGGCTGGAAAATCTAAACCCTCGCCTGGCTGAGCTTCGGTAAATTGGATATACTCACCATTACTGGCCGAAGAACTACTTTGCCTGAGTGAACTAGCGCCTGTACCATCCTCGGGCTCAATACTAAGACCAGCTGAGTTGGCCGACACACCTAGAAGAGTTATCAGACCAACAACAGCAATAGCAAATATAACTATAGTTCGTCTATTTAAGCCTTTAAGCCAAGTAATTACCCCTTTGGGATTTAACCGAGACATATTGTCATTATAACCTAAAGCTCAATCCTGTGTTTAGTTCTTAAATCTTTTTCAATATACAAGTCGGTACAGGTTTGACCTGACCATCTTCCCGATAAATCGAATGAGCTAACATTAAATTAAATCCATAATGCACTGCACTATCGATGTCTTTTGGTGTTAGATGGGCCACCAAAATGCCACCCGACTCAAGCAACCTATAAGCTTCTTTAATAACTACTAGTCTAAGATTGTTGGTAGGCTCTAAATCATCACACAGCAAGTCGATATACTCTTGCTGGGCCTTGCGTTCGATTGGTCGCCAAACGCTCTGGTCTTGCCTTAACAAATCATCAGAAATCATTGGAAACCCAGAAACCAAAACTACCGAAACCGAATTGTCAGCAAGAGGCATATTAGTGCCATCAGCTAAAAAATCTACTTCTCCCGGGAAAGTTATTGGCCTGTTATTTAAGCTAATATTACTCACTAATGTTGGATTGGGTATATCAATATCATCAAGAGGCCAATATCCTTCTCTTGTGGGCCCAGCAATCTCAACTGTCGGACCGTCTAACTGATACATCTCTGTTTGCAGATCGAAGCCTTCAGCCACCCACAATTCTTGATCATAGAACCGAAGAGCTAATTCTCTGTCCCTCTGTGATGATTCGAAAATCCGGCCCTCAAGTTCTGGTGGGATTGGTATAGTAAATTTTGGGTATGGGGCATATTCAGTCATATTCGAAACTTTCCTGCATTATTTTGTGTAAATCCCGGTCAACAAAGCCAACTTCATTAAGCTTTTGGCCTATTCGGACCAAGAATCCTCTTGTTTGGGTCATCCAGAAAATCGACACTATTTAGTCCGTACGATGCTTCAAGCTGTCGAAATTCAGAAGGCTCAAATCCAGCCCCATGTAACAGCTCATCCAAAGTTTTTGAAGAGCCAACTTCTGGGACAGATACCTCATCAACCCCTATAATCAATGATCTCTCATGGTTAGAGAATTGTTTTAACAACCTTCCCTGTTCATAGCCCCAACCTAGAACAGGAGTGACTTCGTGAACAAACAAACCACCTACGCAAGTAAACTCAATCGCTCGAAGAAACCTTTGTTCGTAACCAAATATTTCTTCAACCACAGCCCACTGTTGTTCTCTATGCTCAGCATTATGATCTCTATCCCTATTCATAATATCTATATTATAAAATATAGTTAGAAATAATGCACATTCTTGTATTCAATCTTAGGAATTAATCAAGGTTAGCAGCTATTTGCGATGGGGTATTATCAAGATCATCTGGACTAAGTCTAACTACCCTGACAGGTTTAGCTTTTTCTGGTAGTAAATCTATCAACGATCTGAATAACGATGGCCCTGGCGCAGGCTTTGAAGTTTCACCCATAACAGAGTCATTTAGCTCACCCAAACGATCCAGCACTGAGTCAACATATTGCTGCTCAGTTACAGGGTCAGCACCGGCCCTAGCCCTAGCTTCATTTAGCGAATCAAACTCTGCTCTACTGAAAGTTACTTCACTATCATGCTCAAGAACTACAGGGTCCCCTTGAGGCGTTTCAGACATTATTCTCATAGTCGCTACTACGCTATGACCTTCAATATCTAACTCTGGTTTAGATGGTATATGTTCTGTACTCATATTATTATATTTAAACGTATTAACTATGTCTTGCAAGCGTAAGGAAACAAAAACTCCCTGAATCAACAGAGAGTTTTAGTAATAACTTAATGGTACACCCGGAGGGATTCGAACCCCCGACCCTCTGTTCCGAAGACAGATGCTCTAATCCGCTGAGCTACGGGTGCCAATAATTAATTTAGTAGTTACAAAATACAAATTAACAAAGCCAATTATACCCCTGTTCTAGCTTTTCATCAAGTTGATGACTAGAGTAAAAAATCTATTTGTTATCTTTACTGCTATTTAACTCACCAGGGCTACTTGGTTTTTGCTTAGATTTGTTCTGTTTTGGCCTCTCAGATTTAAGAAGTTTGGGCTTCTTACCTGATTCTGCTTGTTCAATAGACTGACTAAGAATCTTAATAACTGATTTGGCATGCTCTCTGCTCATTCCAATTCTAGACACTGCCAGTGGCTGTGACCCATTACCAGCAGTTTGCATAAAGTTCATTACTACGCCAAAGTCGTTGACCATAACATGAACCATATCGGTATAAACAACCCTGAGATCTACTGGCATCATCATGGCGATTGGCTGATTAAGTTCAAAGGTGCTGGATTGATCAGCTGATCCTAGCCCCATGGACTCAGATTTACTTTGGTAACCAGCTAACTCCCAATACTTTTCAGCTTCGGAATCCTGGATATCTAGATAACTAAGAAGAGTGGCAAGTGTATCTTCAGCTGGTCGCTGTTCACCTTGTTCAATCTTTTTAAATACTGCTTCACTAATCTCGATCGCTCCGGAAACCTCATCAATACTGCGCTTTTTAGCTTCTCGAACAGCTTTAATTTTCTCGCCTAAATCTTTGAATGGTTTGTTCATATTACCTTCCCTGTTCACGCCTCTATTCTAACCCTTAAAGCTAGGCGATACAAGATGAAAGCTATGCGCTAGTTTATGACACTTACGCTATACTAAAGCCATGTACATTCGGAAAAATGTTGACCTAGCTAAATACTCCACTATGCGCTTAGGCGGTAAGGCTAAATTCCTAGCTAATATTAACGAAAAGTCGGATATTCCGAACTATTTAGATTGGGCTAAAGAACAAGGCTTAGAAGTAATTACTATAGGTGGTGGCAGTAATATCATATGGGGAGATAAAGGCTTTGATGGTTTAGTACTAGTAAATAAAATACCGGGTATTAAGTTTCGCAAAGCCAACCAAGAGGAAATCTTTTTAACAGTCGGGGCTGGTGAACAGTGGGATAAAGTCGTTAAAGCATCAACCGAAAAAGAACTTCATGGCATTGAAGCTTTGTCCTTAATCCCGGGGACTGCTGGAGCTACTCCAATCCAAAACGTTGGGGCGTATGGCCAGGAAGTTAGCGACACCATTGAATCAATTGAAGTCTATGATCGCCAGTCTGAGCAATTCGTAAACCTAAGCAACGACAGTTGCAAGTTCGGCTACCGCAGTAGCCGCTTTAAAGACAAAGATAAAGGTCGTTTTATAATAGTCAGTGTCACTTTCTGCTTAAATAGCGCCAACCCTAAACCTCCCTTTTATAACTCTCTGCAACGCTACATTGACAAACTCGGTATTACAAAATTCACACCTCAGGTTATTAGAGAATTAGTAATAGCAATACGAAGCAGTAAATTACCGGATCCTGACAAGGTCGCCAACAACGGCTCTTTCTTCGCTAACCCGATTGTTAGCAACACCAGCTACTACCGTATTCGAAAGAACTTCGATAATCCCGAAGACATCCCAGCCTGGAAAGTCAAAGACGGCTATAAATTATCTGCGGCTTGGCTGATTGAACAAGTAGGCTTTAAAGACAAGCACGACAAGTACACCGGCATGGCAACTTGGCATCTGCAACCCCTAGTGCTAGTAAACGAAAAAGCCAAAAGCACTAAAGATCTAATGAAGTTTAGAGATAAAATACAGAAAAAAGTTTTTAACGAGTTCGGGGTTAATCTAATTCAAGAGCCAGAGCTAATCGACTAGCTAGGTAGCGGAAACTTCAATGCAAACTGCTTAATTTCTGCTGCTAGGCTAGCTAACTTAGCGTCGTCTTTGCGGTCCTGGATTGCCTGCTTCATCCACTTAGCCACTAACACCATGTCTTTTTCTTTTAGCCCTCTAGTGGTAATGGCTGGGGTTCCAATACGCAGTCCGCTAGGCCTATAGGGTGGAAGCTTATCTTCAGGAATAGCGTTGCAGTTAGCATTTAGGCCTACCTTGTCTAATATATCTTGAGCCTGGCGGCCATTAACGTCCTTAAAGCTAGCCGGCATGTCGATCATTATCATATGGTTGTCGGTGCCATTAGTTACCAACTTAAAGCCTTGCTTTTGCAGTTCATCGGCCAGCCTGGAGGCATTATCTAGTATCTGTCGTGCGTATGTCTTAAACTCTGGTTGCAACGCTTCACGGAAAGAAACAGCTTTAGCAGCAATCGTGTGCATATGTGGGCCACCCTGGAATCCGGGGAATATCTCTCTGTCAATTAATGTCGGTAGATTCTCGACTGTTTTTTCCAGTGACCGAAGCGGATTGCTGACCTTACCTTGACTAAGCACCATTCCACCACGTGGACCTCGAAGTGTTTTATGGGTAGTAGTGGTCATAATATGGAAGCCAAAATCTAGCGGATTTGGTAGTACCTTTCCAGCGATAAGTCCGGCTATATGGGCCATATCGGCCATTAGTACGGCGCCGCATTCATCGGCAATGTCTTTAAACTTTTGGTAATCTAGACTCCTTGGATAACCACTAAAACCAGCCAGGATTATCTTCGGCTTTTCTTTCAGGGCAACTGAGCGCATCTGTTCATAATCTATCTCCCCAGTCTCTACGTCTTTGATGCCATAACGTACAAAGTTGTATAATTTTGCGCTACTTGTAATTGGATGACCGTGAGTCAAATGACCACCATGATCCAGCTTCATGGCCATTACAGTATCGCCTGGCTCTAACCAGGCTTGGTAAACAGCAATATTGGCTGGTGCCCCGGAATGGGGCTGGACGTTGGCATGGTCAGCACCAAACAGCTCCTTTGCTCTTTCAATTGCTAGGTTCTCTAAAATATCTGTATTTTCTTGTCCGCCGTAGTAGCGTTTTCCGGGATAACCTTCTGAGTACTTATTAGTAAAAACACTGCCCATCGCGGTAAGTACATCACCACTAACGTAGTTTTCACTTGGAATTAGCTCTAATCCTTCAGCTTGACGTTTTTTCTCAGCATCAATTAAATCTCGAATTTGCTTATCCTGCATAGCTATCCCCTTCCACTGCTCTAATATCTTCGCCTCTAATTCTAATCTAGCCAACCATAATAGTCCACAATGTAATAAATACAAATTGTGTAAGCAATAATCGCAGCACCACTACATATATTAATTTTGACTATTTCCTTGTCACATATACCTTATCTGATATACTTAACAGCACAATATGGCCTCCACTAACCAAAAGATCGGAAATTTAATCTATAAGCTACGTCACGAGCGCGGCCTAACGCAGGCTAGTTTCGCTAAACAACTAAACACTAGCCAGTCGGCGGTTAACCGTATTGAGCACGGTAACCAAAATTTAAGCCTAGAAACTTTAGCTAGAATTAGTGATGTTCTCAATAAGCCCATCATTCAGGTTGGTAATCGTGGTCTAAATCTACAAATTGAAGGTGGTCGTGAACTAAAAGGCGAGATCACTCTAAAAACCAGCAAGAATGCAGCCGTAGCCCTACTGTGTGCCAGCTTACTTAACCATGGAGTTACTAGGTTTAAGGCCTTCCCTAAAATTGAAGAAGTTCACCGCATTATTGAAGTACTAGAAAGTATCGGTGTAAAAATAAAGTGGCTAGCTAATAACGACATCGAAATTAACCGCCCAGCCCAACTTGATCTAAGTAAAATTAATGTCAGCTCAGCCAAAGCCACAAGAAGCGTGCTAATGTTCCTCGGACCTTTACTGCATGAGCACAAACACTTTAAGATACCTTTTGCTGGTGGTTGCAAGCTAGGCGAACGTACCGTTGAGCCCCATCTACTAGCTCTACAAAACTTCGGTGTTAATGTCAAAGCTCACACCGGATTCTATGACGTCAAAGTCAACCGTAAACTACCGACTGAGCGGATCGTACTATACGAAGCTGGAAATACTGTAACCAACAATGCCCTAATGGCCGCAGCTAGAAGCAACGGAACAACAATTATTCACAATGCCAGCGCTGATTACATGGTCCAAGACCTCTGCCTATTCCTCCAGAAACTCGGAGTTAAAATTCAGGGTATTGGCTCTTCAGTGTTAACCGTTGAAGGCTCCAGCAACATTAAAAAGAATGTTAGTTTCGCTCCCACCGAAGATCCAATCGAGGCGATGTTCTTTATATCAGCTGCCGTGGCTACCAACTCATCAATCACTATTAAGCGCGTTCCAATAGATTGGATAGCGCTTGAATTATATAAACTAGAAGTAATTGGCTTAAAGTTTAAAGCAACGAAAAAATACAAAGCTACTAATGGCGTGGTCGATCTAGTAGATCTGACAATAGAAAAACACCGCGGTAAACTACAAGCACCTAAGGATAAGATTCATCCCAACCTCTGGCCCGGCATTAACCCCGATTCAATCCCCTACTTTGTGCCAATTGCTGCCGTTAGCAAAGGCCGAACATTTATCCATGATTGGATGTTCGAAAACCGCGCTATCTATTACACCGAACTTACCAAGATCGGCGCCAACATTGAACTAGTTGACCCACATCGGATTTACATCAAAGGAAAAACAAAATTTACGGCCGCTGATGTAGTTTGCCCACCGGCACTGCGCCCAGCTAGTTTACTGCTAATTGGTATGTTAGCTGCTAGCGGAAAATCTAAACTTCGAAATGTTTACACTATTAACCGGGGTTATGAAGACCTGGCTAAAAGGCTCAATAGTCTGGGTGCTAGGATTACAGTACTTAACGAAATATAGCAATATCGAAACCAGGTTAACCCTAGCACAATATCACGCTCTCCTCTATACTTATGCTTATACATTGAGGGTTATTCAGTCTGCATGCAAAGTCGTTTATTTCTGACAATTAAATACAATCAACTAACTATAGTAATTGTATTGCTAGCTAGCCTAGTCTGTTCTCTTTTGCACATAACCATTAACCCTAACCTCGCCTCCGCAGCTAGTGGTGATGTAGTCATTAATGAACTTATGTACCATCCATCTTCAGATAACGAAGACGATGAATTTCTAGAACTATACAATACTACTGGCTCACCAATAGACCTAAATGGTTGGTGTTTCACTGACGGCATTAGTTTATGTTTTTCTTCCGGTATGAGTATCGGTGCCAATGACTTCGTTTTAGTTTCACCCTCTGCATCTCAAACCACTACAACCTACAGTCAAACAGTCCTAGCAGAGTACAGTGGCAACCTCAGCAATGGTGGTGAAAACATAGAACTACGAGATTCTTCCAATACCCTCGTAGATAGTGTTGACTATCTTGACGTATCTCCCTGGCCAGTCACACCAGATGAACTAGGTCCTTCATTAGAACTCAAAGACTCCAGTCTCGATAACAGTCTATCCACTTCATGGGGAGCCAGCCTTAGTGATGGTGGTACACCAAACACTGAAAACTCTCTCTCCTCTGCTGACCTGCCAGAACTGTCTAGTCTAAGTACACCAAAAAACACAAGTAGTCTAGAGGCTATCCAACCAACCGACACTCCAACCATAACCGTACAAGCGAGCAATGTTGACACAGTAAATCTTGTGTACAAAGTCATGTTTGAAGATGAAGAAACAATAGCCATGAATGACAGCGGGAACAATGGAGACCAAACCGCTAGTGACGGCATCTACAGCGGACAAATACCAACCCAAACAGCTGGCTCACTGGTGAGGTATAGAGTAGAAGCCACCAGTCCAGGCTCAGACACAGCTGGACTACCTGGCAATGATGATAGCATTAATTACCAGGGTTATGTGGTGGTAGACCCATCTCAAGAAGTTGGATCTACCCCAATACTGGAGTGGTTTATTTCCGAAAGTGACTATACTGATCTGATCGCCACACCAGATGATCAGGAAGACTATTTTTCCTGTGTTATTGTCTACGGCAATCAGGTTATAGATAATTCTGAGGTAAGAATTAAGGGTGAATACTCTAGGACTTTTCCTAAATTACCTTTCAAAATTAAATTGCCGAAAAACCACAAGCTTGCTATACCAGGGGTATTAGAATACCCGCTTAACGAGTTTCATCTAAATACAGATTTTCCGAATAATGAGTATATAGTTTCACTGTTATCATGGAGGATTTTTAAACACGCTGGGTTCCCAGTGCCACAAGTTAAAAAAATTCAACTGCAAAAAAATGGCGAATTTGAAGGAGCCTATACATTAGCTGAAAAATATGAAAAAGAGTGGCTGGACAGAAATCCAGCATATAAGGATGCAGAAATTATAGAAGATGAGTTTGAAAAAAAGCAGCCAGATAATAATGATACAACCAGACTACAAAATTTAAAGAGTGCACTAAGCTCACTATCAGGAGGAGCTAAGTTAGATTATTTAAGAGATAATATTGAAATTACAAACATAATAAATTATATGGCAGCTCAGTCTGTTGCAAGAAGTCACGATTGGAGTCTGGCATCAAATACATTCAGTATTTACAATGCTGGTGATCGTGAACGTTGGTCATTCTTACCTTGGGACCTTGACCTAACAATGAGTGTGCACAATATTGGTCTTGGGGTTCCCCCGCAGGGATACGATGACCTGATTAACCCTTATGATGTTGTTCCATCAATTTCTGTAGATGATCGAAATGTATTCACTGCTATATGGGATGATCCAGAATTACAAGAAATGTATAAGCGAAGGGTAAGGACATTAGTTGATGAAATTTATGCTAATAATACTATCCAAGAATGGCTAGACGATGAAGCAGCCACAAGTTTAACTGCATCAGATTTGGATTATCAAAAGTGGTATACCTATGAATATGATACAAATATTCAACCAGTCAGAGATTACATAACTGATGTGGTCGGACAAGATCCTGATAACCCACTTGTAATGCAATCTATTCTGGACCAGAAAACTGGTGGAGGCTTGCGACTGGAAGACTTACCATTCCAACATGCCACTTATGAACCGTACACTCCTGCAAATAGGTTTTCCATACTGCGCTTCAGCCTAGACAAACTAAGAGATCGGTTCCTAACGAACTATGTTAGCAGAGGTCTAATTCCTGCAGCCCAATTAAACAATGTGATTATTGATATAGAAGATATTTCATACACGGCTTCACAAAACGCAAATTATAACTATATTAAACTAAGTAATCCTAATAATATTGCAGTTGATATATCTAACTGGACAATAGATGGTACAAATTTCACTTTCCCTGGAGGAAGTGTTCTACCGAAAAATGGTACTGGGTATGTAGTAAGTGATGACGCTATGTTTAGACAAGAGATTGGTAGCGGCAAGCTAGTTCTCGCAGAATATATTGGACAAGTCGCAGGAGATAGTGAATATGGCTTGAGACGCTCTGATGGCTCCAAAGTTTATACGAACACGACAATAAATGAAGTTGATAGCAGCTCAGGCCCAGAAATATCAACAGAAAAGGCTAGAGACAATGGTTCATTTGCCAACGACAATACAGTTATTGACCAAGCAAAAGAAAAAGATGAAGATATTTCAAAAAAGATTCCGGGCAATAACGAACAAACTAATTTAAATGCTAACCAAATACAAAATACCGAAAAAAGTCAGACAACAAATATTCTATTTATAGGTATTACTATGATTGTTACGTCTTCGATGCTTATGCTATTATATAAACTAGCGAACAGAGGGACGACAAAATAATGCCCAATTATACAATTTTTAAAAATAGAATTTCACTAACTTTAGTGGCTATCGTAGTAGTTACTATTATTATGTTGGTGTTCTACGTTACTAAACCATCAACGGTTCTTGGAGCCGACACTAATCTTGGTGATGGTATAACCGTTGACTCTACTCTCGACAGCGCTGATAGTAATGTTGGTAATGGTGAATGTGATGACGGTTCTGGTAACTGCACTCTACGGGCGGCAATCCAAGAAGCCAACTCAAATTCAGATACCAGCACCATTAATTTCAATATAGGTGAAACCGCAGATTTTACTAATGGTGGCCAAGATGGCTATACAATAGCATTGTCATCCTCACTTCCAGCCATAACTGAAACAATAATAATTAATGGTTATTCACAACCAGGCTCACGAGAAAATACAGCCGTTTCTCCAAATCCGCTAAATGGGACACTGTTAATTGAGATAGATGGAAGCGGTGGAGTACAAAGTGTCTTGAATTTACAGGCTGGCGCAAATGCGAGTCAGATAAGAGGTCTAGTAATTAACCAATCGCCTCAAGACGGTATTTTTATAAATACTGTAGACGATGTTGTTATAGCTGGTAACTATATTGGCACCAACCCAACAGGACTTATCGAAGAAGGAAATAACCTAAGAGGTGTTGGAACAAACTCTGCACATACAAACAACGGAATACGAGTTGGTGGGACCTCACCATCTGATCGTAATTTAATATCTGGTAATAACGATGGTGGTGGTGGTGGTGGTAACGAAGGAATATCTATCGGGACAGATTGTAGTGACTGGATAATCCAAGGTAATTATATAGGGCTGAATGCAGCAGGAACCTCCGCGATTGCAAACGAAAGCTCGGGAATTGTAATAGTTGATTCAGCCACTGGAACAGACAACTTAATTGGAGGAACGGATAGCGGGGCTGCCAACGTTATATCTGGAAATGGCTCAAACGGTATATCCGCTGGCGGACAAGTGGTTATACAAGGTAATTTAGTCGGCACAGATTATACTGGCAATGCAGATATAGGTAATGCGGGTGCCGGCATAGGCAGCTCAGGTGATAATGTAGTCATTGGGGGTTTAACTACTAACGCACACAATGTTGTTTCAAGTAATACTCATGGTATAACACAGACCGGAAATTCTTCAACAATATCAAACAACATTATTGGCACAAACCGTAACACTTCTATAGATCTTGGCAATACCATATCAGGGATTTCGATTATCGGCGATAATAATATTATTAGAAGCAATATCGTTTCTGGCAGTAGTTTTGTCGGTTTTGCAATCTTGGGTGATAATAATATCATTAAATCAAACAACCTAGGGACAAATCTAAATGGCGAAGATTCTGGTATCGGAATAGGTGGGGCAGGAATGGCGATTACTTCATCGGCAACTAACAACACAATAGGTGGTATTGATGACTCTGATGGGAACATAATAGCCTACAATGACGGAATCGGTATTTCTAACTTTTCTATTTCTATAGGCTCACTGTTCCCAGATAGTAATTCAATTATTGGAAATAAAATACACAGTAACGGTGGAATCGGCATCGACAACGCAGATGACTCTGATGGTAATCAAAGTCCAGATATAAATACTGGTGCTACAACGAACGACGCAGGTGACACCGACACTGGTCCTAACGATTACCTAAACTTCCCTGTCATTAACTCAACCTCTGCAACTGAAGGAAATCTAGATATTAACTTTGATCTCGATGTAGACGATAGTGCACCCAATGGCTATAGAGTAGAGTTTTTCGCAAATGAAACTGCAGATCCAAGCGGGTATGGTGAAGGACAAATATTTTTAGGAAGCACTATCATCGCTTCCAGCTCCATCAGCAATAATGTAGCATTATCAATACCAGAAGACTTTACAAGTGGATCTTATGCCATATCTGCAACCACAACTGAGATAGATAATTCAACTGATGGTTTTGGGGCAACCAGTGAATTTAGTGAAGTTCTAGGTGATCAAACTATATTAGCTGACACATCACAAAATGGAGCAGATAGCTCTGAATCACTTGGCCCACTTGCAGATACAGGACAAAGCACACTACTGATAACATTTACTGCTATTGCTCTAGCATCAACTAGCTTAGTGTTGATTGGTAAACAGTGTTCAAATAAACAGACTTGCACTTCTTAACTCTTCCATGTAAAGCATAGTTAGTACATAACCGACGGATATATTCAGAACATCAGCACATTGACAATAGTCATATAAAATGCTAATATAGCATAAATCATCTATCCCTTATTCTTACACAAAATTTTATGGCAAATTTACCTATAGAACCACCATCACCGCTAGATCCACCTTTATCAGAATCCGAAATAGACCGATCTGAATTTATGTTTGAGAAATGCTGGGAAAATGAAACTCGCGAAGATGAAACAAGGCACTATTACCTAGCCGGTGAGGTTATTGATTACAACCGTAAAGAATTTCGAGGTGCAGACTTTATAACTCGCCATGGTCAAATAGCATCGACTCTAGCGGTTGCTATGGCTGAAACCATCGATGTATACCAAGAAAACCAAGAAACCATAGTCACTGTTTTAGGAGCTATGACAATGCTAACTTTCATGCGGCATCGCGCTAATGTAAGTACTGTTACCTACAATGATCCTAGAAAGAGTCATCAACCAGAATTAACCAGTAAGACCGATATATTTTGGTGCCCGGAATTCGACAGGCAAGTAGCAGATCCCCTAGTTACCGCAAATTTATTCATTGATACCTTTCAAGAATATTTCACTAAAAGTCCGTACGTCACAAATAGACAACTGGATCGAAAGAAGCTCGCAGAGCGCTGGACTCGTCTTGGCGATAACGTGAGATCAGAGATATATCACGGAAAAACCCAATTTCTTGTTCAATAAAATTTTATCGACGTAGTATAATAGCTAGTCGATGCAACTAATATTATCAATAGTAATAATACTACTAGCTTTCTATGTCTTAGCTATCTTAACCGAAGATTTCTTCGTGCCAGCCATAGATAAATTAGCAGACAAGCTACGTTTAAGCAGTGATGCCTCTGGAGCTACTCTGCTAGCCATGGGCTCCAGCGCTCCAGAGTTTTTCACTTCACTTTTTGCAATTCTAGGAATTGCCGGCAGTGACCACGCTGACATTGGAGCTGGAACGATAGTCGGTTCTGCTATTTTTAACGTGCTAGTAATTATTGGGGCAGCAGCCATGTTTAAGGCCGTTAAACTACAGTGGAAGCCGGTTCTACGTGACCTACTGTTCTATATCTTAACTATACTTCTGCTGCTGTTATCTTTCTCTGATGGAAAAATTGTACTCCTAGAAGCTATCTCTTTTGTAGGTCTATATTTAGTTTATGTATTTTCAGTGGTTAATTGGCGGAAATGGTTTAAGTATAAAGAAATTGCCGAGCCCCAGCATAGCGCTGATAGCGACGGCAATATACTGAGTAGACTAACTTTTAAAACTATTCAAATATTTATCCCTAACCCGGCCAGCAAACCAAGCCTCTACCTAGTAACTTTTTTACTGTCTGTTCTAGCCATTGCCGGAATTAGCTGGCTACTTGTGGAGCAGATAGTATATATTGCCGACGTAGCATCGATTAATTCTACTTTCCTAGCGCTAACCGTACTGGCAGCTGGAACCTCAATACCTGACCTTATCGGTTCAATAGTTGTTGCTAAACAAGGACGCGGTGATATGGCTGTTAGCAATGCTATTGGATCAAACATCTTCGATATCCTATTTGGCCTCGGCTTCCCTTGGATCCTAGCTCTTGTGTTCATGTCTGATTCAATATCTGTAGGCACCGCAAACCTCAGTGCTAGTGTAATCCTACTGTTCGCAACTGTAGTTGCTACTCTTTTCCTCCTAGTGGTCCGAAATTGGAAGATCGGACATAAGAGTGGCCTAATCCTGATCGCTCTCTATATAGCCTACTGTGTATATATTGCCCTAACTGTAGCCTAGCTAAATAGAGAACAACAGTTTAGTTTAGGAAACTACCACAAACCTTTTTTTGGGTTACCGGCAAACTCTTTTAGTAGTTCTTGTTGCTTTTTACTTAGCTTAGTTGGGGTATCTACTAGTAAGGTTACTATATGCGCTCCGCGGCCATTTCCTCTAAGATGAGGAACGCCATGGCTGGATAACTTGAAGTCAGTACCACTCTGCGTGCCAGCTGGGACCTTCATACGCACCGTTCCATCAACAGTCTCAACATCTATTTCTGTACCCAAAGATGCCGAAACCATATCGACATGTTCTTCGCTTAAGATAAGATCACCCTCGCGAGTGAAGTGTTTATGCGGTTTAACCCTAATATTTACATATAGGTCGCCCTTAGGACCATTGGCAACTGCTTCCCCTTGCTCACGCAAGCGAATGGTAGCACCATCATCAATTCCAGCCGGTATTTTTAGCTTAATGGTCTTAGTTTTATGCTGAGTACCTTTTCCATGACAAACTGTGCACTTTTTCTCCGGCACTTTACCCTGACCATCACAAGTTGGACAGACAGTAGCTTGCTGGATATCTCCGAAAACGGTTCTAGTTACTCTATTCACCTGGCCAGCACCTTTACAGGTATCGCAGGTTTTAAGTTCGTGACCCGGTTCAGCCGTAGTCCCCTTACAGTGTTCACAAGTATCGTTCAAGCCTACTTTAATATCTTTCTCGAGCCCAAATACACCTTCTTCAAAACTAAGATTTACTGTAGTTTCAACATCACGCCCTCTATTGCTACGTTGTCTTTGACCACCGCCAAAAAAACTACCGAAGATATCGCCAAGACCAAGATCACCAAAGTCAAAATTAACATTCTGACCACCAAATCCACCAGCCCCACCAAATGGATTGCCAGCCGAACCATCACTAGAAGCACTACTACCCACACCAGCGTGGCCAAACTGATCATAGCGTTGCCGTTTACGTTCATCTTTTAAGACTTCGTAGGCTTCATTGACTTCCTGGAATTTAGCTTCATCACCCCCCTGCTTATCTGGATGGTGTTCAATTGCTTTCTTGCGAAAAGCCTTCTTTATTTCATCATCACTGGCACCTTTTTTAATGCCTAGTACATCGTAGTAATCTCGTTTGCTCATACCCATATATTTTAGCACTTGATGTACTAGAGTGCCAATGTTTCTTTATTAGTTTAGCTAGATGCTCTTTTGTAATAACGGGCTGTAAGATACAAAGCAGCAGATATGCTAGTACTTACAATTAAGGTTAATAAGGGGTTAGTTTTTAGAAGCTTAAAGCCAAAGCCGGTGTCGGGTACACCGGGAGTGCTGCCACTATCGGCAAGTGTTGTGGTTTCGCCATCTGAATCCTGGGAGTTATTGCTTCCCTGCTGATCGCCACCGCTTGGTTCTTCAGAATCACCACCACTAGATTCTTGCTCTAATTCATAGGAACCGACATCAAAAGCCGAGCCCTGCGGTCGAGATACACCCCTCTGATCAGTAGAAATCCCGGCAACCACACCACCGCCGTCAATAGCCGGTGAACCATCAAGCAGTGCTAAGGTTCTTCCAAAACCACCGTTGGCGGCCGGATCATCAAGGGTATCTATCAAGCCGGCGACACTTTGCTGGTCACCACTCTGTGCAAAACTACAGCTGGCATCATCTACTATATTATTACCCAGTGAAGTAATGGTGGCTACTTCAGTACCACCACCCCCAAAAGGCATCCCTAAACAAGTAGCAGGACTGGATGCAGCGGTGTTATTTGCCATTAGAACATTCTTTAAAGTGTAGGCTATATTAGCATTTCCGCCACTACCAGCATATGCCGCGGCTAATACTCCAGAAGCTGGAAAGTCAGAGGCAATGTCATGATCAACTATGGTTACATTTTGCAGTGCAATATCTATATTGTCAGTGACTCCGTTTACCGACGACTGAGTCTGAGCCATCACGCCGAAAGTATCATAGGTGTCATCTCCTATAAAAGTTGAGTTGCGAACTAAGATATCACTGGTGTGGGTACTGGCAGTGTCAGAATTGCCGGATATTAACATAATTCCGCCGGTAGTGAGGCCACTAACACCATGACTAGCCACCGTGAGGCCATCAATCACGGCATCGACTGCATCATCAACACCCTGTCCTTGCAGTTGTATCGTCAAGCCATTACCTTCTGTATCGTGGATATATACATCATTAACAGTCAAATCGGCTGTTGCCCCATCTTCGGCGGTAGTAAAGAAAATATTTCCAACAGCTTCTTCTCCATCAGTTATTTCAATATTCTCTAAATCAAGGTTGCAGTTATATGCGGCTATTGGATAGGCCCCGCTACCTGATCCGGTATTTTGGATAGTCAGGTTACTGATAGAAAAATCTAGCAATCCGCCACCCGAATGTTGGCAAATTAGACCACTATAGCTATCGTCACCATCAACTATAGTAGTTCCGGCACCTGCGCCGACAATACTAAGATCATCAGTAGCTAGCGTATTATCTGTTCTGGTAGTTGTGCCACTTGGGATATTTATAGTATCAGCGCCATAAGCCCCAACGCTCACGCAACTACCTTCATCACTATCGTTATTTGTGGCTGTAATGGCATCGCTTAGAGTACAGCCACCACCAACAGTAATGGTGGCCGCTTCAGCACGACCCCCAAACAGCATAAAACTACCGGCTACAACAAAGACAGCAATAGCTAACTTCGGCCAAATAGGTATTTTTTGTATTTTCATTTTTTTGTTTTTAAGAAGTGATTACATTATATAGCCGTTGTGCTTATTGAGTCAACTCTATTTACTTAATCTAATTCGCTCACTCCGTTCTTCCAATCCCGAGACATCCTTAAGCATGATAAAATAAGCTTAAGAATAAATAAGTGTGCGACCAGTTAAAGTATTGATGAAAAATAGCTACTCAAAAATATCCCACTACTTACGATATGTACTAGTAAAGTATAGATTCCGCTATCTTGTTCGCTACCGCTACTACATTATCCCGATTTTACTGGTAGTTATCACGATCCTGGCCACCACCGCCCTGCTTAAAATACCAGCGATTACAGCTTACCTCAGCCAAGACCTAAGTAATTCCAATTTATGGCTACAAAATATAGTTGTCAGTAGTTTACCGTTACTACTTATCTTAGGCGCTAGCTTATATTTATGGATGGATTACATCCAGCACAGTAAAAGCTTAAATCTAACGAATACCGCCCTAGACATTAAATATAGTTTCTATCACCACATAATGATAGTTATCCTGCCCTTACTGCGCTACAAGTGGAAGCCCCTGACCTACGTAACTTCAATGAGTCTGCTAATAATCCTAACTTTCCTGGGCACTGCATCTAGCCATATAACCAATGTTGAAGCTGCCAGTACAATTGAGGTGACTATCAATCAGAAAACTGGTAGCGATGATCCTAATCCTTCATATACTTCAGTCTTTAGTGTTTCTTTCTCTGAAGCGATAGATAGTGTAAGTTTTATTAGTACTGATCTTACTCTAGGTGGAACAGCTCCCGGACAGGCTGTACAATCTATATCAGAGATCAGTCCGTTTGATTCAACAAATTTTGAAGTACGTATCTCGGCTACCTCTTCCGGAACCATTACTCCAAGTATTGATGCTGACCAGGTAATTGGCCTGAATGGCCCAAGCAATACTAATCAGGCTTCAACCTCCAGCGACAATTCAGTCACCTACAATGGTCAATACCAGCCCGAAGAATTTATTACTACCTGGAAAACAGATAATCCGGGATTATCTAATGACACATCAATAATACTTGACGCCGACATTGGAACCTTCGACTTTGATATCGACTGGGACAATGATGGTACCTATGACCAGCTAAACCAAACTACCGGTCTCAGCCATGACTTTGGTGTTGCAGGCACATACACTATCAGAATCCGAGGGGATTATCCTTCCTTTGGCTTAAGTGGAGCCGGAAGAGATGAGCAAAAATTCCTTGACATTGTCCAATGGGGGACAAATCCATGGGAGAAGCTTAACGGTGCATTTTCGGCTGCCACCAACGTTCAAATAAGCGCAGTTGATGCTCCCGATTTATCTGACCCAGGTTTAGAAGAATATGGCTTAGCTAATATGTTCAATGGAGCAACTGCATTTAACTCCGACATTAATCACTGGGATGTAAGCAACATAACCTCAACCAGGGCAATGTTTGCTAACACCGAGACCTTTGACCAACCGCTTAATAACTGGAGCATGGGCTCTGTAACCGACCCACAGCAAATGTTCTATAACGCAGAAGCCTTCAATCAGCCTTTAGATAGTTGGGATACTAGTAATTTTACAACCCTGCATGAGATGTTTGAGGAAACCGACGCCTTTAACCAACCGCTCAATGACTGGGATACCCAATCTGTAACCATAATGACTGATACCTTTAGATCTGCAGCCGCCTTTAACCAACCTCTGGAAAATTGGGATACTAGTAATGTAGAAACTATGGCCAGTATGTTTGTGTTTGCTGAAGATTTCAATCAAGATATTAGCGGCTGGGACGTAGGTGAAGTAACCACCATGTCAGCAATGTTCGCAGTAGCAACTTCCTTCGATCAATCACTTGCTGATTGGAATATTGTTAATGTTACAAATATGACCAACATGTTCACTGGAGGCTCAGGATTATCTTTTGAAAATTACGACGACACTATATCTGCCTGGAACCTATTGGTCTTACAACCTAACGTTACATTCGATGGAGGTACTAGCACCTACTGTCTATCGGCTGATGCTAGACAAAATATTATCGATACATATAGCTGGACAATCAATGACTCCGGTAAAGACGTTACCTGTCCTGACCCACCGGGCACTCCCCAAAACCTAACCGGAACCCCCAATGTAACAGCAGTTGATTTAGATTGGGATGATGTTGCCGACGCCGATAGCTACGCTGTTGAATACAAAGAGTCAGCCTCCGCTGAGTGGACAGAATTTTATGGCATTATTGCTAGAATTGAAATCAGTCAAACCTTTGTCCCAGGCCTTAAACCGAGTACCTCTTATAACTTTAGAGTGAAAGCTATAAAGGATATCGATCCATACCCGAGCACACTAGCTGGCGACTGGTCGGATACCTTTACTACCACAACACTTTCTCAAACCACCTACACCATTTCCGACTGTGAACAATTCCAAGGCATGTTTATCAACAGACAAACCCTGGAAGTAAATAATGATATTTATGCTAGATATGAACTCACTAGCGACATAGACTGCAGTGAGACTCAAAATTGGTACTGGAGTGACCTGGATACTGATGATCCAGTAGGATTCCGTGTTACCGCCTACTCTTTTGCTGGTGAACTGGATGGACAAGGCCACACTGTAACTGGAATTTACCAGAACAGTGAAGAACTGGGAACCTACAACTCTGTTTTCTACAACCTGTACGGTGCAGTTATTAAAGACATAACCTTTAAAGACATGGTCTCAGTTGGAGGAAATCAAATTGGCCTAATGGGTGCCGGTTTAGCCAACTTTGCAAATTTAGCTAGTATTAGCAACGTACATTTTAATAACCTAAGACTAGAAGTCTGGTCTGGCGCCAGCGATGAAGAGCAAACTGTTTCGGGCTCTGGCGGGTTAATAGGTAATGATTCTGGTTCTAATATATCCACTAGTTCAGTAACGGGACAAATATTAGTTAACAGGCCTAATGGTGGAGATATTTACGGCCCTGCCTCAGTCGGAGGACTAGTCGGAACTAGCGGTTTACAATCTTTGGAGCTAAAAACGGTAATTCAGAAATCTTTTAGTGATGTCTCTATAGAACTAGACAATACCTCTAATGCAGCGGGCGTTGGAGGAATTGTTGGTAGAGGTTACGCGGATATTGCCAACAGTTATTCAACTGGTGATCTATCCTACACCACAGGTGTTATTATGACCGGAGGTTTAGCCGGTTGGCTACATTCGGCTACTATCCGGGATAGCTACTCATCTATGAACATTACGGCGGTTCACGATCCCCAAACTCAAGCACCTGTGGGCGGTCTAATCGGTCTGCTTCAGTCCCAAGCTTCACCAATACTTACCGGGTCTAGTGTAATTAACTCATTCGCGGTTGGTACCATAACCGCGCCTTCAGATAATTTGGGTCCATCTGCTGGTTTAATTAAAGCAGTAGCTGGAGATTCAATAACCCTAACCAATAACTACTATGATCAGACCAGAACCACTCAAGCCAATTGCTACACTCTATCACTTGACGGTGAAGGATCACCGGTGGATATCACAGACAGTTGTACCACTATCAATGTCGACAACTCGTTGGAGACATATTTCGTTAACAATAAACAAAACCCACCACTTAATCTATGGGATTTCGATGATATATGGCGAACGGAATTCAGCACTTTCCCAACATTTGTTGGGTCCGAGGGCCCCAACCCAGAAACACCAGGAGAAGATCCTGAACCAATAGATAATCCACCCGACCCTGAAGATCCACCATCACCTGGTGATGTTCCAGTAAGTACCACTCAGCCAATAGCCCCCAACACACCAACCAACAGCCCCACACCTCAAAGAGTTACAAACGATCCTATTCCTGGTCTAGGATCCCCGGGTGGAGAATCATTCCAATTCCAAGATATTGACAATACTGAGCCAAAGTCTGTATCAGATATTGCTAGTCAATTTATATCCTGGTTGTTGCTACTAATCCTACTTATTCTAACTATGATCTATGCCTGGCGAGCAAGAAAACAATTCCTAAGCAACAAACAATTAATTAATGCACTAAATAACCTACAAGCTTCTAAAGAAGCTACCGACACCTACATTAAAGTAGTTAATCATCATCTTAATACTCCGGTAGCTATCATGTCCGGAGCCGTTGAATTACTTAATTCCCAAAGTAAAATACCAAAAAACAGCGCAGATCATCTATTAAATACCCTTGCCCATTACAAACAAGATGTCAGTAATCTTAGCCTTGATGCTCAGCTGGCCATTTCCGATAGCTCGTCAAGCCAAGCACTTGTTGGTAGTAATAGTTCTAGTGCAGATTCAGGGGATAATCAGAGCTATCTACTAAGTTTAATGGCAACCATACCTAAGTCTGGATCTGCCCTAAAAAACCCAGCTGTATTTGTCCCGATAGCCATTGTCAGTGGGGCTCTAATCCTGGTAGTAGTTCTGTTCGCTAATGCCCAGTTGTATCAATTAGACTTAGCTCAGCAAAGCCTACAACTTATCTGCCTGTTACTTATCTGTGTCATTTTGGCAGCTACTTTCAAGCAGAGAGAAACATTAAAGATAGCCCAAAATATCAAACAGCAGGCCATATATACGCAACAACGATTAATTAAGCAACGAAATGACTTCATAGACAAAGCATCTAGCGTACTGTCTAACAATTATGAGAATTTGAAAATAGCCAGCGCAAAACTAACCTCTATTCCTGAAACGAAAACTCTGTTTAATGGTCTATCTATGCTATCTGCTACAGTAGCTAGTCTGACAAGTGTCAGTCGTCTTAGCCAGCCATCTAGTGACCCACCAGTACTAAATCTAAGTCAAGAAATTGCTCAAATAGCTAACCAATATAGTACCCATGCAAGTGCCAAGAAAGTTAATATTAAACTAGATATATCACAAAACACATTAGCTAAAATACAGCCACAAGAGCTTCAGCAAATTATTGGCTCCACTCTAGACAACGCCATTCGCTTTAGCCCCGAAAATACTAATGTAATAATAAAAGCTCATCCGGTAAATAAACACATTAATATTTCAATTACTGACCAAGGACCAGGCATACCTAAAGACAAACTTGATCAATTGTTCCAACCTTTCACTAAAACAACTGATGTAGAAACCTACAACCAGCCTGGTCTAGGTTTAAGTCTATATGTTAATAAGCTAGTTGTTACTAAGCTGGGTGGTGATTTAAAGGCAACAAATAGCAAGGGGTCTGGATTGGTAGTAAATATACGTTTACCGAGAGAGAAAAAATTGGAAAATTCAGCGCCACTGCTGATTACACCAAAACCAATGTTTACCAAATAAGCAAACCCTGAAGATACCCCTTAGACATGCTAAAATAAACTTAAGTATTAATAGTGTGTCATCTGAAATAGATAATGAAAAAACTAATATCCAAGTTAAATCACAAACTCCGTTTTAATCTCGTAAAATACCGTTTTCGTTTTTTTGTTAGGTATCGTTATTATATTATCCCGGCTTTGCTGTTTGCAATAGCAGTCTTCGCAACCAGTGCTTTACTGAAAATACCGGCTATTAACACTTATCTGCAACAAGACTTAAGTAATTACAATTTATGGCTTCAAAACATCGTAGTTGGCAGCCTGCCACTTCTATTATTTGTCGGGGCAAGTCTATATTTATGGATGGATTATACCCAGCACAATAAAAGCCTAAACTCTTCTAATTTCAGCCCTGTAGTAAAATATAGTTTTATTCATCATTTATCGGTAGTGATCTTCCCGTTGCTTCGTTATAAATGGAAATCTTTAACATATGCAACCGCAAGTAGTTTGCTAGTAATACTAGCTTCCTTAGGCACTATCTCTAGCCAGATATCCAATGTTGAAGCAGCCACCACCGTTGCGGTAACAATAAATCAGAAAACCGGATCTGCAGACCCAAACCCGTCTTATACTTCAGTATTTACCGTAACTTTTTCAGAAGCAATTAATAACCTAAGTTTTATAGGCTCCGATATAACCCTATCTGGAACAGCAGCCGGCCAAACTGTTGAATCAATTTCAGAAACCACTCCTTTTGACTCAACAACATTTGAAGTAAGAATATCGGCCAGCTCATCTGGAACAATTACTCCAAGTATTTCTGCCGATCAAGTTATTTCTCTAAGCAACCCCAGCGACACTAATCAAGCCTCAACATCCAGCGATAATTCAGTCACCTACAACGGGCAATATCAATCAGATGAATTTATTACAACTTGGAAGACAGACAACCCTGGAGGATCTGACGACAACTCCATAACCATCCCTACCTATGCTGGCTATGGTGGTACATACGACTACGACGTTGACTGGGATAACGACGGAGTATTTGAGGAAACAAATCTAACAACTAATACAACGCACGACTTTGGCTCTCCAGGCACCTACACCATTCGCATTAAAGGTCTCTTCCCTAGCATTCATACCGCCTTAGGTTCTGACTACGAAAAGATACTAGAAGTTAATCAATGGGGAAGCAATTCTTGGACAACATTTAACGGAGCCTTCCAAAACGCCTCAAATCTGGAAATAGTTGCCCTAGATGCACCTAATTTAAATTCCGTATCATCAATGAACGAAACATTCTTCGGGGCTGATTCTTTAAATAATAACCTTGGCTTTTGGGATACTAGCAACGTTTCGGTAATGTCGAGAACCTTTAGAGACACAGATAACTTTAATGGTTCGCTATACAACTGGGATACTAGTAGCGTTACAACAATGACTGGCATGTTTGACAGTGCCACCAGTTTTAACCAGCCACTGAGTAATTGGGACGTCAGTGCTGTTGAAGATATGTCATATATGTTCGACGAGGCGGCCGCCTTTAATCAATCACTTAATGATTGGACCACGACTAACCTCGATAACTTATTCGCTACCTTCCAAGGTGCTACTAGCTTTAATCAGCCTCTAAGTAATTGGGATGTCGACAGCGTAACTGATATGCGTGGTACATTTGCCTCCGGACCTAGCATGCAGTCGGACTTCAACCAATCACTAAACGACTGGGATGTATCCAGCGTCGTGCACATGGAAACGATGTTTACTGGTGCATCTAGCTTCAACCAACCACTTGATGAATGGGACACTAGCAGTGTGACCAGAATGGACAGCATGTTTGGGCTAGCTACTAGCTTCAATCAGCCACTTAATAGCTGGGATACCAGTAACGTAACAAACATGACTTCAATGTTTTTAGGTGCAAATAACTTTAACCAACCCCTTAATGAATGGGACACTAGTAGTGTTACAAACATGTCGAATATGTTTATCTCTTACCCTGGCTACCCGACAACTTCAGATGAACCAGAGAGAATGGATTTTTCTCAAGACTTAAGTGACTGGGATGTAACCAGCGTAACTACAATGGATAATATTTTCGCACTAACCAGCCATACACCTCAACAGATCGATACTATGATTACAAGCTGGGCTGGCCAAGCAGTCCAAAGTGGAGTACGTCTTGCCGGTGTGTTTAGTATCTGTGACGCCCAAGATGCGATTGATGACCTGGTAGATAATCACAGCTGGATAGTAGATATTACTAGTTCAACAGTTTTTGGAAATTACTGCGGAGAAACAGATTTATCGGTCGATATTAATTCCAGTAAAAAACGACCAATAGCTTCTGGCACTTCAATATCTTATGACATAACAATTACCAACAATGGACCGAATAAATATCGCTATAGCAACTGGAACGACCTCTATGTGCTATTGCCTGGATCTTTCGACATCCAAAACATTTCAAGCGACGACATTACTATATACACAATCAACAATATTGCCGAAGCAGGACCAATCGTAAGCAGTCATGATCACGCGACACCCATGGCGCTGTATGATATCACTTCAATAGCAAACAACGGACCCAATCATAATAAAAAATTACTCAGAGTATCTATGCTGTCGTCTGGAAATTTGGCATCATTGGCTAGTGGATCAAGCCATAAAATTAGTGTCAGCGGTGAAGCCACTGCCTCCTATTCAAACCCAACTATTAAAGCCATTTTTATACCGATAAGAGGTCCACATTTTAGTGATCTTGTAGATATCGACTTCATAATCGAAGAAGATGATTCAGATATAACTAGTCAAGTCTTTAATCTAATGAACAGTAACGACTTGTTCACTAGTGGCATTGGCTTAGGCACAACATTCAATAACGTTTCGTCCTCTTTGGTAACCGATTACTTTGATCCGGTATTTAACTTTAGCGGAAACAACAACAAAGCTTTTCAGCACGTCCTTGGTTCAACTACCACCGATCCAGATCCAACTGATGAGCCAGGAGATGAAAATGATCCAGAAGAGCCGACCGAGGAAACCGAAGCCCCCACCCCAACCACCGGGTCGCCGACAACCAACACTCCGACTGAAAATCAACCGTCGACTGGCATTGAAGAAAACGAAACTCCACTTATTGCCCCAGAATCGCCTGGTGGTGAAGTCTACCAATTCCAAGATAATGATGATAGCACTCCTAAACCGTTTTTAGACACTGCTGGTCAGTTAATCTCCTGGTTGCTAATACTTATTCTATTCCTCCTTTCATTAGCTTATGGCTGGCGAGCTTACAAGCAATACAGTAGTAATAAAATGTTAACTGGTGCTATCAATAAATTAAAAGTAACCAAAGAAGCAACTGATACTTACCTTAAAGTAGTATTGCATCATTTGAATACACCAGTAGCTATCATCGGGGGTGCCATAGAGCTACTAGAGTCTCAAAAAAAGATAGCTGTAAATACTGCAGATTACATAAAACGGAATCTGAATCAATATAAACAAGATGTCAGTAATCTAAGTCTAGACGCCCAGCTGGCAATAACCGACAACTCTTCCGGTCAACCAGCCCCATTATTGAGTGTTGCTAATAAAGACAAAGGTTTTTTCCTTGGCCTAGTGTCAGCCATACCAAAATCCGGATCTTCGCTAAAAAATCCAGCTGTTTTCGCTCCCATACTAGTTGTTTTTGTATCACTATCTCTAGTCATTGCCCTATATACTAACGGGCAACTACTGAATGTAGACATCATTCAACAAAGCCTGCAAATCTTATGTCTACTACTAATTAGTCTCATAATTGCGACCTCTTACAAGCAGCGCGAAATACTGGCTGTGGCCCGCGATATACAACAACAAGCCTTATATTCTGAGCAAAAACTAATCCAACAAAGAAATGCATTCATTGAAAAAGCTTCATCTGTATTATCCAATAATTATGAAAACTTAAAGGTCGCAAGCAACAAACTCCAGACCATGCCAGAATCAAAAACACTGTTCAATGGTCTTGCAATGCTATCTGACACAACAACCAGTCTAGGTAGTGTAACTAAGTTAACGCACCTATCACTAGATTTACCAAGCTTAAATCTATCTCAGCAGATACCACAAATTACCGAGCATTACCGTGAAAGGGCAACAAGCAAACAAGTAAATATTAAATTAGATATTGCCAATAATAGCATTCTAAACATCCAGCCTGAGCAACTAAATCAAATAATTGGGTCTACACTTAATAATGCAATCCAGTTTAGCCCAGAACGATCTACAATAACAGTGAAAACAAAGTCTACCGCAAAAAATATTCACTTATCTATATCTGACCAAGGCCCTGGCATACCTAAGGATAAATTGGATCAATTATTCCAGCCTTTCACTAAAACAACCGATGTAGAGACCTATAACCAACAGGGCTTAGGCTTAAGTCTTTACGTAAACAAGCTGGTAGTAAATCAACTTGGTGGTGACATCCAAGTAAAAAATAATAAACCGAATGGCACGATAGTTAGAATGAAGCTACCCAAACAAAAGCTAACAGACGGTGGTGCGCCAATTATCATCGCCCCGCAATAACATATTACAAATACACTACCCCCTTGTAGAAGTTATGCCCACCGGGATGATAAAACTCGCAGTGGGCACTTTTCTTATTTGCTTAGCAATTAATACTCACAAATATCTCAAACTCAGTTAAATATCTCTAACTAACTTCTATTTATTTTTCCTCTTTCTTTTCGTCTTCATCTACAACCTCACCTTCAACTGGCTCGTCTTTAGAATCTGACTTTTCATCTTTTTCATCTCCCTCAGCTGACTGACCTTCTTTTTCTTTAGCCTCAGCTTCATACATCTTAGCGCCAATTGGCATGATCTTATCTGAAAGATCTTTTGCGGCTTTTTCTAGTGCTTCCTTATCAGCAGACTCGTCAGCAGCTACCTTTTTGGCTTCTTCTACTGCTTCGTCGATGGTTTTAGCATCATCTTCACTAATCTTATCTTTGTTGTCTGTCTTCATTTTCTCTGCCTGGTAAATAGCGCTATCTAGCTGGTTCTTCACCTCAATACTCTCACGCTTCTTCTTATCTTCTTCAGCATGAGCCTCAGCATCTTTAGCCATCTTGTCTACTTCTTCTTTAGAAAGACCACTACTACCTTGGATGGTAATGGTTTGCTCTTTACCAGATCCTTTATCTTTAGCTGTGACATTCAAGATACCATTAGCATCTAGATTAAAGGTGACTTCAACTTGAGGTACACCTCTTGGCGCTGGTGGAATACCATCTAGCACGAAACGTCCTAGTGATTTATTGTCTTTTACGAATTCCCTTTCACCTTGAACAACGTGTATTTCAACCTGGTTCTGGTTGTCTGCAGCGGTACTAAAGACTTCGCTCTTGGAGCTAGGAATAGTAGTGTTTCGATCAATTAACTTAGTAGCCACACCACCTAGAGTTTCAATACCTAGCGACAATGGGGTTACGTCTAGTAGTAGAACGTCTTTAACGTCACCTTGTAACACGCCACCTTGGATTGCTGCACCAATAGCCACAACCTCATCAGGGTTCACGCCTTGCATTGGATCTTTGCCAAATATTTTCTTAACCTTCTCAACCACGGCCGGCATCCTGGTCATACCACCAACCAACACTACCGCATCAATATCGCTACTCTTTAGCTTAGCGTCTTTTAGAGCTTTTTCGCACGGAATAGCAGTCTTGTCTATTAAATCACCGACTAGGGATTCTAGCTTAGCCCTTGTAATCTTGTATTCAAAGTGTTTTGGCCCCTCAGAGTCAGCGGTTAAGAATGGAAGGTTGATATCTACTTCATTAGTAGTAGACAGTTCGATCTTAGCCTTTTCAGCTTCATCACGCAATCGCTGCATAGCAGCTTTGTCGTCGGTTACGTCAACGCCACTTTCTTTCTTGAATTCATCAACAAGATGGTTAACTATAACTCTGTCGAAGTCAGCTCCACCTAAGTGAGTGTCGCCATTAGTACTCTTTACTTCAAAAACACCATCACCGAGTTCTAGAATAGAAACATCAAAGGTACCACCACCAAGGTCAAAGACAGCTATCTTTTCATCTTTCTTACCTGCCTTATCTAGCCCATAGGCCAGAGCTGCAGCAGTCGGTTCATTAATGATTCGCTTTACTTCAAGTCCAGCAATCTTACCGGCATCTTTAGTAGCTTGACGTTGACTATCGTCAAAGTAGGCTGGAACGGTTATTACAGCTTCAGTCACTTTATCGCCAAGGAAGCTTTCAGCATCAGATTTTAGCTTAGATAGAATCATGGCACTAACTTCTTCAGGGCTATATTCTTTATCGCCCATCTTAACTTTTACTGCTTTGCCGCTTTTAACTATCTTGTAGCCCATTAGCTTAAGATCGCGCTGAACTTCTTTATCTTCCCAACTTCGTCCAATAAGTCTTTTTACTTCATAAATTGTGTTGTCTGGGTTGGTCACCATCTGACGACGAGCCACCTGGCCAACTAGACGTTCTTTATTCTTATTAAGGGCCACTACACTAGGCGTAGTCCTAGATCCCTCTGAATTAGCAATAATCTCTGGCTTACCAGACTGCATTACAGCCATGGCTGAGTTTGTTGTACCAAGATCAATTCCAATTATTTTACCCATTTAATTCTTTCTCCTTATACTTTGCTTTAGTTAATTGTTAAATTATATTTACTATATTAAATTATTTCTAGCAGTTTACCCTTTCGAGTGCTAACTACAGTATAGCATACACAAATTAGCACTCACAAGTCAAGAGTGCTAATTATGTTTTTGAACTTTTTTTAACTAAGGTGCTTTAAGAACGCTTAACTTTCACCATGGCGTGTCTAATAACTTGATCATTGAGACGATAACCAGTTTGGAGTTCTTCGCTAACAATCTCTTCCTGCCCTTCACCGTCTTCAACGCTTACTGCTTCGTGCAAATTAGGATCAAAAGGCTGACCAACTGTCTCTATCCGGCTTACCCCCATGTCTGACAAGCTTTTCTGGAACTGTTTGGCAATACTATTGACACCTTTTAGATAGTCGTTATCTTTCAGCTCTTCAGGCACATGCCCCAGTGCCCTATCGAAGTTATCTATAACTGGAAGTAAGTCTTTAACAACACTAACGGTAACGGTGCTTTTTAACTCAGCTAGCTGGGCTTGATGATGACGCCGAATATTGGTTGAATCAGCTCGTTCGCGCTGTAAAGCCTCGGTTAAATCTGCAATTTGACCCTGCAACTGCTCTACTGAAATGTCAACTTGATCACCATCTTGGCTGGTTGGTTGTTTGGGTTTATTAGACTTACCTTTCACTACTTCTTTCTCCTTGGATTCTTTTTATAAGACTTCATTATAAAACTTCTTCTAGGGCTTCACCGGTTCGGCGAACCAGCATCATCACATCCCGGTAACTCTGGCGAGTTGGGCCTAACACTCCAATATAGCTTTGATCGCTATGCGGACTACGGAACTTGCTAACTATTAGCGAGCAACCAGCACTCCTACCGATTGGGTTTTCACGACCAATATAGACATTTAGGGGTTGGTTTGGGGCAGCTTCGTGTAGCCACGGCTCTAAGTTATCCAGCAGTCCAGCTACTTCTTTTATTTGCCGACCGTTAATAAATTCTGGTTGCCCAAATAGATTAGAAAGGCCACTCATATATAGCTGATCGCCAATGGTAGCTATGCCTAGATTTTGGGTAAGTTCGACTAGTGTATCAACTGCGTTCTTAATAATCTGCTCGCTAATGCCACCGCTACCAAGTCTGCTAGCTAGGGCCTTCTCGGCTCTTCTATCAGCAGCAGTTTCTTTACCAGATTCAGTAATATTTATGTTATTTACATAATAGCGATAGCCTTTATCTGTCGGTATCCGGCCAGCGCTAGTATGCGGTTGGTCAATATACCCCTGCTTCTCAAGTTCGGCCATTTCGGAACGAATAGTTGCTGAGGAAACATCAAAAACTTTAGCCAACAGACTAGAGCCGACTGGACTTGCCACCTCGGCGTATTGTTCAACTATAGCTTGTAGGAGTTTATTCTGACGTTCACTTAACATAGACTCATTTTAGCACTTAATGGGCTTGAGTGCTAGTACGCAGCTCTTCTAGTATTTGTTGGGCTACTTCTCTTCCATGCTGTTCATGTGAGGAATCAATCTGACCATTTGCTATCTTATCTAGTCCCTTAGTAGATTCATCCAAAGAATTATTGACTAAAAAATGGTAGTACTGCTTATCTAGAGCAAAGCGAAGTTCTTTCTTGGCACTTTCTAGACGATTCTGTAGCTCATTATCGGTCATATGCCCTCGGTTTTTTAAACGTTGCCGCCACTCAGCGTAGCTTGGTGGCAATACGAAGACCGGAATACATGAATTACTCTGAGCATATAACGCGTCCACACCTTGAACATCGATGTCGCTAATAGCAATTTTTCCTTCTTTTTTGGCTCTAGTAAGCTCATCTATACTTACACCAGAAACCTGTTGGTTATGGATGATAGCTGCCTCTAAGTATTTACCTTGTCTTAGTCCTTCTAAGAACTGCTCTTCGGTCTTAAACCAATATTCACGGCCGTCTTGCTCCAGAATACCATCGTTAACTCTCGGCTTCCTGGTGGTATCGGAAACTATAAAATGGTATTTATTGCTTTGTGCTAACTGTCGAATCATAGTGTTTCGACCAGCCGAGCTAATAGCTGCCAGCAACACAAATTTTGTTTCATTTAGTATCTTAATTGATCTGTCGGAGGCTTGGTAATCGCTTAGAAGGTTCTTAAAATCAGCGATATGATCTAACTTGTTCATAGGAACATTATAGGGGTCAAGACAAATATTTGCAAAATATCTAGAATATTACAAGCTACTGCTTAGCTGTGGTTGGAGTTACAAGGACTGGAGCTAATGACTCTTTAGAGCGAACTACTGGTAGTTCAATAGTTACGTCAGTACCTTCACCGACCTTACTCTTTATATTTATATGTCCACCTAGTTTGTCGGTTATGATCTTATCTGTGAATAGACCCAAGCCAAGTCCTTCGTAGTTGAACTGAGTGGAATCAGTTGCTCTGGCAAATGGTTGTAGTACAGTAGCTAGTTTTTCCTGTGGAATACCAATGCCGTTATCGTTTACAGATAAGATTATCTTATTGAAGCGCTTAAACAACAGTACTTCTACTTTACCGCCCTCTTTGGAGAACTTCACGGCATTACCAATAACTGAATCGACTATCTGAGTTACTTCTGCTGGCTGTATTTTACTTAAGATACCTTTATCTATCTTGGCCTTAATCTCAACTTTCTTGTCAGCAGCCTCAGCCTGGAATTTAGCAACTGTCTTATTTAGATAGGCTGTTAAATCGAATAGCGGCGGATCGGTTGAGAAGCTAGAGAATTTCTTCAGATTCTTTAGGTTAGTATTAATTACTTCTAGTTTGGCTAGACCGCTAAAGAACAGCTTGGACTCGTCTATCTTCTTCAATGAATTACTAGCAATGGAAAGATCTTCATAGTGACTATCTACAACTTCGGTAGCTTTTGGAACAAATTCTGATCGCTTAGTATACAACTCTGATTCCATCTCTAGCTGTCTCTTGGAAATTTGCTTAGTGCTCTCTAGATAGTTACGGTACTTGTAGGCCAAACCGACTAGGAATACTGCTAGGGTAAACAAGCCAAGTTCGAAGGCTAGACGGAATGGTGAATCGTTGAATACATCAGCGTAGATAAATAGGGCGTTAGCGACAATGATCAGACCAAGAGCAATAGAAGCTGGCACCCAGACAGCACCGGTCTTGTATGGATTCTGTTGTTTGTGCTTAATGATCATCTCATCATTGGTAGAACGGGCACTAGATACTTGGTTGGCGACCACTAGTTCGTTAACCGAAGCTGAGAATTTCTTAATCTTGCTAGTCAAAGTATCAGCTTTGGGCTTAGATATCTTCTTTAGTGAGGTCATCAGCTCAACTGCACCATTCATAATGGCCGCTGGGGTATTTAAGTAGTGGGTAGTTATTGCCAGGTAATTATCTATGGATTCTTTTGTAGCCATAATCTTAGATAGGCTACGGTGATACTTATTAAGCTCTCTGTACTCACGCATTGCCTGCCAGGAGTATAAGGTGGCTAGTACTAGCATCAAGAAAATTAGCGAATAAGGGATGCTTTGGGCTAAGATCGGCGGAACACTACCAAGTATTGCCTTTAGGCCTTTTACTTGTTCCGGATCAGGGTTAATACTACCTACAGTTAGAAGTTGTTGGCGAATCTGATCTTTAGCTTCCTGGTTAGTTATATCTCCTGGTGGAGTAACAGCATTGGTTCTATTAACTACTACTGTAGAGCTGCTATCGTCACCTGAAGGGCTGCTGCCTGGATCTGAAGGATCAGTCGGATCAGTTGGGTTAACCGGATCCGTTGGATCGGTGGGGCCTGTAGGATCTGTTGGTGTAGTAGTAGCACCAGCTACAAATTTTGGATAGTCATCAGTTCGCACTTTCCAAGTATTTTCAAAATCCCATTCATTAAGCGGTGCATTGATGTTGTTGTTAACGAAGTACTGTGGCTGAGAGTTATCGCTATTAATAAAATTACAAGCCTGCTGTGGCAAAGCGCCAGCAAATAAGTCAGCAACCATTGAATCTAAGATTCCATCTACTTGTTCTTTTTCTTCATCTGGAAGCTCATCGTATTGTGGGATAGGGGCTTGCTCTAGCCCACCCTCGCCATCAGGTAATGCAAAAGAGCTGTCATCCAAATAATTAAGTCCAGTCCTTCCTAGGTTTTCTTTATAGTTACAGTTGCTAACCGAAATCTTTGATCGATCCATATAAACATTGTCGATCTTGGTGAAATTGCTAGGGTTTATGTCAGTAGTCACGCTGACATAAGCTGGATCTTCTGGATTTTGCTCTTGGCTAGGTTCGACGAAGTACTGCTCACGAACATCAATTAGACTCTTTAGGATGTCGATAGAAGAAATGTAGAAGCCACTAAGCCCACCGGTAAAGGTTTTGTCTGTTAGATCAAGCTCGGAGACTGAGAATACATTCTCAACCACCGCTGGAGTCTGGAGTAGTGAATCAAAGTTAGTGTCAGGGTCCTCAGTATCATACTTATTGAGTACGGCCATGATACTTTCTTCTACATTCGAATTATATTCCTCAGCATCCCATACTTCTTTTTCTAGATCTATTTTCAAAAGTTCACTTAGCTTAAGTTGTGGATTGGCAATGTTTACACCAAATATTCCACCAGCAAAACTCGGGATATCGGCTATCTTCAGATTTGGATTAACGTCATCGCCAACCGGTCGTTCTTCAACGGTAATTTTTCCACTGGAATATGAATTGGTCACTGAACCACCTGGAGCCATATACAGTCCAGCGAGACCACCGGCAACAGTTGGTAACCTAAATTTAGTATCTTTGTCAGACTGCCCTGGGTTAAATATTTTACCAATGTCAGCCACGTAGGCCCTGGTAGTCACATTCCCAGTCGTGTAGGTATTGTCAATATTTACTGGACCAGTTGCTTCGTTAAAATTATCTAACACTACGCCAATAAAACTAAGGAATCCGTCAAAGCCACTAGGGTTGTCTAATCGTTGGGCGGTTGAAACGAAATTCATGCCATAATACAAACCAATATCGGCAATAGTACTGATTAATCCAGTTTGACCAACTAGACCTCCAGCAATCTGACCCTTTACGTTACCTTCAGTGTAAGTTTTCTGGATGTCTACTTTCATCTCAGCGCTACCAATTAAACCACCAGAAATGTTGGCTGAAACGTTTCCACTGGCATAAGAATCATCAATAATTACACCACCGTCACTAACCACTGCCTGATTGTCGGCCATTAGCCCCGTGCCTATCAAAGCGCTAGTTGCCACCCTAGGAAGGTCTAGACCATACACTGAACCGATCAAACCGCCAGATATAGCTGTTCCGAAGTTCTGGGCAGTAAAATCAAAACCGTTTTCGTCAGCTAGCAGATTTAAATCATCTGGGATATTGGAAGTTACGTTACCAGTAGCATTAGAGCTAATAATGTTCGATTGTCCGAAAATTAAGCCTGACATTCCTCCAGAAACAGCCAGTATTGCACCGCCAGTGTTTTTATTGGTAACTACATCACCACTAGCCTCGGAGTTAACAATATTTATTCCGTGTGTAGGCACTGCTGAAGTCATATTAATTGGCGCTGTTGTTCCAGTATCTATTAGCCATGGCATATCAACCCCAAGACTAAAGCCAGTTAGTCCACCAGATATAGATAGTCCGCCGTATGAACCATTCTTAAAGTTATAGGTTTGTATATCTTGACTAGAATTAGAATCAATAATGGTTCCGCTACCAAGGTACAATCCAGTTAGTCCACCACTGAAAGACAGCAGTCCTTGTTTACCACCAATATCCATCGTTCCAGCTGAAGAACTATTGTCTATTGCATAATCACCATTGGAGTCATCTTCACCAGTCAGCATAAAACCGACTAATCCACCGGAAGCTCCGAAGTAAGCACTGGCTCCATCATAACCACCATCATGTCCGCCATCTTCACCTATATTTGAATCATTGACTAGCGAAATGTCACCAGAGTAACTACTATCTTTTAGATTAGAGCTTACCAAAGCTCCGCCCAGTCCACCACTAAAACCACCGTAAGCTAACTGAGTCAGGGTTGAATCGCTACAAACTTCAATATCGCTTGTCGAACTTGAGTTCTGAATACTAACGCCAACCCCAGCACCAACTAGACCACCTAGCGAACCTAGCCGGAAGTCCGTATATCCATTACAGGAATTAACGCTACCACTTGTCGTAGTATTCTTAATTATTACACTTTGGTTTCTTAGAACCGTCTGAATCGGATCTCTTAGTATTTCGCCAGTAGGATTGCCTAAAGAATTAAGTTCAGCTACTGCAAAAGCTATGCCAGCAGGAGATAATGATCCTGCAACTGCAATTACTCCACCAGATACATTACCCTCAACTATAGAGCTGGAAGAAGAATTCTGGATAGTAAATGTGTTGTTGTCTAGATCAAAGGCGCTACCAATACCAGAAGTTGCTAGACCAACAATTCCACCACTTGCAAACCCATTTACCAACCCACTAGTTCTTATATTATTTAAGACCACCTCATTATCTGTAAGGTTTAACTGTCCGTTTTGATCAATGCTGTTAGCCGCCTCATTAGCTATTTCAGCGGGCGTAAGAGCTGGGATTACTGCACCAAAGGCACCACCGGCCACTGTTCCCTGGACAGTAGTATTAAGTACACTTATATCACTGTAAGTGCTATTCTCAGTTGCTATCACACCAGCTACACCACCGACAGCAACCCGCGGGAAACCACCTAGCACGGTGAATCCGAACTCAAATAGAGTATTAACAGCTGAATCTGCAAATACTATTGGGTTCGACACATCAAGATTAGGCTCTGGAGCATCTGGCAATCCATTTCCATCCTGATCAAATGATTCATTAATTATTGAGCCACCAATAATAGTACTATCAGCAAGCGTGATGTCTTGCAGGTCTGCCTTAAAGACAGCGCCAAATAGTCCAATACCAGCAAATACTGAGTTATCTGATTCTAGATCTCGCTGAATAGTAAGATTAGAAATAGTTTTGCCATTTCCATCGAAAGATCCAACGAAGATACTATCGCTACCACCAATTGGTTGAAAGTTGGCGATACTACTACAATCAATGTCGTTAGCTAGTGTATATATACCCTCCATGTCGTCACTAACATCCTCAAGCTCCTGACAATTAGTTATCTGATACTCAGTTTGCGGTATAGTAATTGCCGTGACAGGCTCCGACCATGGACCAGCCCCAGCAACGTTCGTTCCGGCTACCCTAATCTGGTAAGATTGCAAATTTTCTAGAGCGGCAATAACAGCTGTAGTTCCATTTAAACTACCGTACAGACTACCGTCACTCCATTCACTCTGACCTACTTTTCTAAATTGTAATTGATAGCTAGTAGCTTCTTCTACGCTATCCCACTCTACACTCAAGGATTTAGCTCTTGGATCAACTGTAAGATTTGCAGGAGCTGAAGCCGGCATACCACTTGAAACTTCAAGACTTGGGGTGAATAAACCTAAGATATTCTGTTCACCATCATTAGAAACAGCTTGAATTTTGAAATTGTATTTACCAGGAATCGCCAAGCCACTAACAATAGCTGAGGTAGAACCAGGGGTGATCACGACCTGGCTGTTATCATATGAACCGTTATTTCCAACATCCTGTATAAATAGGTGGTAATTAACGTTATCTACGAACCGATTTTCAACATTAGTTGGTCGCTCCCAGGTAGCTATAAAATCATCTCCATCACGAACTACGCTAAAATTAGCAACCGGATTAGCCCTAACTACAGATGTTTGATGAATAGGGTACGGGTTACTCAATTCCCAGTCGCCAAATTCGGTCTGATCCCAAGTTGAAAATAGTGACGGATTATTGCTTGCTGAGAAGTAGTTTGGCTCAGAGCCTCCAACATTCACAGCGTTACAAGTGGTTGAAGCATCACCACAGTCTGCAGAACCTGTTCTGGTAGCATCAAAATAATTTGAAGTTAGATCTGGGTTGAAAACTGCTCCATTAGAGTTATTGTATATACCCCCATAGAACCCGCCTTGCCTAGATGAACCACTGACGTCACTAACGGTAAAGTTATTTGTAATAATTGGAGTAACCGATGCTTGACTTGCAATAACTATTGAACCAATAAAACCACCGCTGTTTGGTGATTGAGATTCACGAACACACGTTACGTCACCAGTAGAATAAGAGTTACTCACATTGTTCTCGGTAACATAGGAGCTAGTAACGTCCACACCTCCAACCAAACCTCCACAACTTCCAGTTGAAGCGTACTGACCTGAACTATTACTAATATCTCCAGTTGCAAAGCTACTTAATATTCTAGCCTGACTTACATTAACTTCTTGATTCGGACTTGAAACACCAACCAAACCTCCAATGTTAGCCCATTTACCGGCTAGCTCGTTATCTGCAACTCTAACATTCCCAGTACTAGAGCTTTTGTTAATTGTTGACCAATTAAGACCAACTAGCCCTCCCAGCGACATTCCAAAATCATTTGGATCGCCAGTGTCCAGAGCTTGACCATTACCCTGCACGTTTAATGAACTATGGACGTTATATATTTCACGACCCCTAAACTCAGCCGCTACAGCACCTACAGACCGTGCACCATTAATATCTATCCTATCAGCGTTTTCAGGACTTTTATCAAGTGTAAAGTTCTCGATAATAGCTCCCTTATCTGGATAAGCGAATAACCCAACAGCATACTCAGTAGGCCGATTGATGTATAGATCAGTTACTTTGTAATTTCGGCCGTTTACCCGACCCCAGCCGTAGCCACTAATAGGCTTAAAGCCCTTACCGTCATCCCAATTAATTGTATCGCTACAATCAATGTCATTCATAAATACATAGTTATAGCCATTTGGTGAATCGCCAATAGACTGTAGTTGTTCACAGGTAGTTATTTGGAATGGATCATGTTCTTCTCCGTTTCCTAGCCCGCTAAATGCTGCTCTGGCAGTTGACGGGCTAACCACCGCAAAATAATAACCAAAGCCAAATACCGCCACCACTAATACAAATACAGCCGTTAACAGCTGTATTCTTAAGGTCGAATTTTTAAACAATTGTTTGATAGGTATTTTTTTCATTACACACTCTTGAAAGATTAATTTCAGTATAACAAACAAAATGCTTATGTTACAATAATATTTATTAGGCTAAGAAGATTATAAACAGGAGTAATATGCAAGTGAGTTCAAAAGATAGTGAAACATCAACTGCCAAATTAATGGGCAGTTTCGATAAGAAAAATCTAATCATAATTCTATTACTATTCGTTCTTGTTGGAGCATCTGGTGGTGTTGGCTATTACTTCGGTCATAAAGTCGGAAAACAGGAAGGGTCTAGTGAACTAGTTCAAAACGTTACTGATCTTCTGAACCCAATAAATGCTATTTCCAAAAACAGCTCTTTCCCTTTCACTCTGATCGGCTCAGCTGAAAATGTTTCGGACAACAGCATTACTGTTAAAAAAACCGATGGTGAATCAGTCAAAATCCAGACCAACGACCAAACAGCAGTTACACGAAACTCCAAAGTAATCAGCCTTAGTGAAGTACAAGAAAACGAAGGTGTAACTGTCTTTACCAACGGTAAGGGCGGCGATCAGGTTGCTACTCGAATAATTGTTAAATAATCTATTCTATATTAGTCAGCTATTTATTCATTAGACAGCATTACCGTGAATGCCTCTGGTGGTATATCTACTTTTCCAAACCGTTTAAGACGCTTCTTTCCTTTAGCCTGCTTGGCTAGTACCTTTTTCTTTCTGGAAACATCACCACCGTATAGACCAGTAGTAACGTCTTTTCTAAAAGCACTAAGATCAGCCCGAGCTATAAACTTACCGCCAATAGCTGCTTGAAGAGCAACCTTGAAGTTTTGCCGAGGTATCACTTCTTTTAGTTTATCGACAATTTCTCGCCCTAGCTTTTGTGATTCACTGCGGTGGACCATCACGCTTAATGCTTCCACAATTTCGCCAGCTACGTAGAAATCCACCTTCACTAAATCCTCCGCCCGGTAATTATCAAGCTCGTAATTAAAGCTACCGTAACCACTAGTCACACTCTTCAGTTGATCATAAAAATCGGTAAGTAGATTAGCTAGAGGGGCCTCGAATGTTAATAGTGCCAGCTGAGCATCTACGTAAGATAGATTCTTTTGCAGTCCACGCTTGGATGAAATTAGCTGAATTACTGCGCCAACATATTCTTTAGGTACCACCACTTCACCTTTTATCCAAGGTTCCCGGATCTCTACTATTTTAGAAGGATCTGGTAGTTCAGTAGCACTTTTAATATCTAACTGCTCGCCACTAACTAAAGTTAGCTGGTAGTCCGTCGAAGGGTTGGTAATAACAAGCTCAAGATCATACTCTCGTTCTAACCTCTCTCGAACAATGTCCATGTGTAGCAACCCCAGAAAACCAACCCGCACTCCAAAGCCTAGAACTGATGAATTCTCTGGGGTAAATTGCAGAGCAGAGTCACTCAAAGATAGCTTTTCGATTGCTTCTTTTAGTAGCTGATAGTTCTCATTACTATCTGGGAATATTCCAGCATAGACAAATGGTTTAACATCTTTATAGCCTGGCAAAGCATCACTAGCTGGTTTACTCTTTATAGTGACAGTGTCTCCAACTTTAGCTTCTTTGGTGCTTCTGAGGTTTGTAACAATATAGCCAATCTCACCAGTAGCCAGATGCGGCGCTGGGCTGAGATTTGGATTAAGCGATCCAAGTTCTAAAGCTAGCCCATTAGCTCCTGTGGCCATCATCGTAATCTCACTACCCTTGGCTATTTTTCCATCAACTACTCGAACGTAGAGAACAACTCCGCGGTACTCGTCGTAGTAACTATCGAAAATTAAGGCTCTGGTATTTTGCTCCGGCTGTCCGCTTGGAGCTGGAACATCGTTGACTACTTTTTCTAGCACCTGATCAACCCCCTCACCGGTTTTGGCACTGATATGTAATATTTCTTCCTTTTCACAGCCCAGCAGGGCAACCGCTTCGGCGCTAACTTTTTCGACATCAGCAGCCGGTAAATCTATTTTATTAAGCACCGGTATTATCTTTAGATCAGCAGCCATCGCTAAATATACATTGGCCAGTGTCTGGGCTTGAATACCCTGTGAGGCATCGACCACTAATATTGCCCCTTCGCAGGCTTCTAGACTACGCGATACTTCATAACTAAAATCTACATGTCCCGGAGTATCTATTAGATTCAGTTCATAGTCTTGGTGCTTCATGCGGACTGGTGCTAGCTTAATCGTTATGCCACGTTCTCGTTCTAGATCCATTTTATCTAGTAACTGAGATTTCATATCACGTCGCTGGATAGTATCAGTCAATTCCAACAACCGATCGGCTAGCGTCGATTTACCGTGATCAATATGCGCAATAATGCAGAAATTTCTAATGTGTGATTGGTCCATTCCAACCAGTATAACAGAGGTGGCTATTATCTACTAGACGTTGACTCGGATTTGTTTGAACATAAATTTACGAATATTTTTTAGCTTACTAAAGATTGGTTCAGCTTCTTCTAGGCCAAATAGTTTTGACAAAGATAAATGAACAGAAAAGGCCACGGCTGAAATTACAGCCAGCTTAAAGCCAAGAGATAAGAAACCAACGTCTGTTACCTGCAACGGGAAAATACTAACCATAATGTAAGTTGCCACTACCGTAAACCCAGTAATAGAGAAGATACGTCCTACTCCACCCCAGAAATGACGATCAAATAGTTTTGGATCGCGGTACAACATGATTAAGGAAAGAATCAGTAGCTGGAAGCCAGCCACAATTGATTCTGCTAGAGCAATACCACTAATACCATAGCTTGATGGTCGGGCTAGTATCGAAACAAGCGTGAAGTTTAGAATAATTGCAAATAAGCTATCTACTAAGGGGGACCAGGTATCTTTTTGGGCATAGAAGTAGCGAGAAACTATGGTATAGACTGTTCTAAAGAATATAGCTCCAGCCAGGAATCCAAAGACAATCGCTATTTCTGGAGCAGCCTGGGTAAAGATAATACGAGCTAAATAGCCTCTAGCAAAGAAGCAAACCACTACCACTGGGGTAGTGATCCAGATAATAACTCTAAGTACCTGAAGGAACTGTTTCCTAAACTCGGCCTTCTTACCCTTAGCCAAACTTTCATTAAACCTCGGGAACACGGCAGTAGAAATAGCTGTACCAATTAATAGAGTCGGGGCGGTATGTAGCACGAAGGCATTTTCATAAAAAGTAATATTTCCAGTTCCCAGGCGCCTAGCAAAGTTGGTATTAACAATACTGTTTAGCGAAGTAATACCTTGATCTAGCGAACGCGGTGGTAATTGGCGCAGAATCTTGCGAAAATCTGGCGCTTTAAAGTCAATCAGCTTGTAGTACTTGAAGTTTAGTCCAGATATTCCAACAATAGCAATTAGTAGCTGAAGCAAGGCACCGATCAAAGCTCCAATTCCCAGCCCGATTAATCCGATATTATCTTTGAAAACGAAAATGCTAATAATGATAGAGGTGTTATATACCAGTGGCGCAATAGCGAAGAAAAAGAAGCGTCCGAAGGTTTGTTGAACACTAGTTAGAATCCCGGAGATTGTAAATAACAAGGGGTTAAAGGCTATTAGACGCATTATAGTTACGGCGTTATGGAGCTGAGTTGGCCCCAGATCAGGAGCTACAAAATTATGGATTAATTGTTCTGCAAAAATAAAGATAATGGCGCCAATTACAAACATAATTATGGCTAAGAAATTCATAAGACTAGTCGATAGGCCCCAGACTCCTTTGCGATCATGTTTCTGTAGATGATCGGCTAGCACTGGCATAAAAGCTACACCAAGGGCACCGGCAGCAATCGTGAAATAGAAAAAGTCTGGAATCTTAAAAGCCGCGAAAAAGGCATCAGTACTATTCGGACCTAAGTAATCAAAGTTACCATTAACCAACTTCACTCTAAGAAAACCTAGTACCTGTCCGAGCAAAGAAGTAACAACCAGCAGTGTTGCAGCATTACTTAAAGATATTTTTTTATTTGCACGACGAATTAAACGATTCATTTAACTCTATTATAAAGAGTGTTTAAGCATCAAGCCAGTTAATAATTAAAAAGTGTAGAACTCTGTAGAAAACTTAGGCAACACTTTTTGGTAGTGTCGAGCCTTTTAGAATCTCAAGTACTTCTTCAGCTTCAACGGTTTCTTTCTTAATAAGCCGATCTTTTAGCTCCTCTAGCTTGTCACGATTAGCTTTGATCACTTCTCGAGCCCGCTTAGCAGCCTCAGTAATAAGGGCTTCGACTTCATCGTCAATGATCTTAGCGGTTTCATCGGAATATTGTTTCTCATGAACCATACGCTCCATCATCATACCCTCATCAACATGGAAGACCTGGTCTTTTAATTTCTGACCCATACCCTGATTAATCACCATGTCTCTTGCTAGTTCAGCGGCTTTACGTAAATCATCACCAGCACCGTTAGTGACATGACCTCGTCCATAAACCACTTCTTCGGCAATTCGACCACCAAGCATTCTTCCTAATATATCTTTGTACTCTAGAATTGAGTGGTAACTACGATCTTCTGGTGGTATAAACCAAGTTACTCCGCCCGTTCCACCTCTTGGGATAATGGTCACTTTATGGACCATATCGCTCTCTGGCAAGACGTGCCCAACTATGGCATGCCCGGCTTCGTGATAAGCAGTTAATTCTTTCTCCTTATCGCTCATTATCTTACCTTTACGCTCAGGGCCAATCGCTACCTTTTCAAAAGCAGCAGTGACGTCGTCCTGAGTAATCTCTTTGCGGCTATTTCGAGCAGCTACAATAGCTGCCTCATTGGCGATGTTGGCTAGATCAGCACCCGAAGAACCAGCCGATTTGGCAGCCAGTGCATCAAGATCGACAGATTTATGTAGTGGCTTTTTCTCAAAGTGAATTTTTAGAATTGCTTCCCTATCCTTGCGATCAGGTAAACCGATGTTGACCTTACGGTCGAAACGACCAGGACGCTGCAGTGCAGAATCAAGAACATCAGCTCGGTTGGTAGCAGCCAACACAATAACGTTGGTGCCTTGTTCAAAACCATCCATCTCTACTAGTATTTGGTTTAGAGTTTGTTCACGTTCATCATGGCCACCGCCCATACCGCTACCACGCTTCCGGCCAACTGCGTCAATTTCATCAATGAAGATAATGCACGGTGCGTTTTTCTTAGCCTTGGCGAATAGGTCACGTACCCGGGATGCACCAACACCTACAAACATTTCTACGAATTCGGATCCGGAAATACTAAAGAAAGGGGCGTTGGCTTCTCCGGCAACAGCTCTAGCTAACATAGTTTTACCAGTTCCCGGAGGACCGACTAACAGCACTCCTTTAGGAATTTTGGCACCGATAGCTTCAAATTTCTTAGGGAACTTTAAGAATTCAACTACTTCCTGGAGATCGGACTTCTCTTCTTTACTACCAGCAATATCTTTAAAGGTTACTTTGTCTTTCTCATTACCATAAAGACGAGCTTTGCTCTTGCCGAAACTCATCGCTTGATTACCCTGACCCTGTGCACTCCTAAGCATGTAGAACAAAAAGCCACCAATAATTAGCACTGGAATAACACCGCTAGCCAGATTTAACCAGAAACTATTACCGCTGTCGTTTTTGACGGATACTTCCACATCACGGTTTTCTAGCCCCTGTTCGTAAATACTTGAACCTGGTTCTTTTTGTGATTTCTGACTAGGCTGATCCTCGCCCTTATTGGTAATCTCCAGATCATTATTCTTAACTTCAATCTTAGCAATTTCACCCTCGTTAGCCCTAGTGATTACATCAGAAAAAGCCACTTCACGTAAGTTGTCAGGTTGGCCAGTGGCCGCGAAGATTATCATACCGATTAGAATAATTAAGGCTATAAAGCCTACATTCTTAATATTCTTCTTGTTATTATCCGGTCCAGATTTCTTGGGCTTGAAAGGTTTCTTATCCATATACTCCTAATTATAACAGATAATTAGCGGTCGCGTGCTACGAGTGCTAAATTATCTGGATTTATGTCAATAATATTGTTACCGTCGACATCAACCACCTTGCCTGCCGGCAATGTCTTACATTTTATCACTAAGTCTTGAAGTGAGCCGCTATTAAATGTTGTTATATTCTGGTTACGCAGCCACTGGGCCATCACCTCTACAGCAACGTCAAAAGGCAGGTCAGCAAACTGATGCCGATCTAAAACATTTCTAGCCGGTTGGGAGTGAAGAAACGACTCAATTAGTCCGTCTAATTCCCTATTGGTCTGATGTATCTTTTTTAAACTAGCTAGTAGTTTTGGGTAATTAGGGTGTTTCTTAACTTGAGATAACTTAAGTCGGATATAGTTTCTAAGAATAGCGCTATCACGGTTAGTGCTATCTTCTCGCCAGACTAGTCCCTGTTGTTTAGCATAATTAATTAGTTCTGCCTTAGATAAATGAAGCAAGGGCCGTTGCATATGCGGGTGATCAGCCAATGAGGAGACACCCTTTCTGCCAGTTCCCCGCTTAAAATTAATTACAGCCGTCTCGACTGCATCATCTGCATGATGAGCGGTGATAATAGCTCGAGCGTTACTAGCTTGCTTGGTCTTTTCTAAAAACTGATAACGAGCCCTCCTAGCTTCAGTTTCACTAACCCCAGGGCCGAGCTTACCCTCGTCATAAACGAAAGTTAGCTTATGCTTTTTTGCTAAATTCTGCACCAAACTACGATCATAATGTGAATCTGGCCTAATGCCGTGATCATAGTGAGCGACGATTAACTTTGGCCTTTTTTTACTATCGATTTCACTAATTGCCTTTACTAGAATGTCCAGCAAGCTAACTGAATCAACTCCTCCAGAAACAGCCACCACGTAATTTCCTGGCAATAGCTGATCAGTGTCGATAATATTATCCATTAGCTTATTCATCAGTTATAATTTTAGCAGTAAATGAATAAACTTTTCTATCTAAGACACGGTTTAAGTGAACTGAACATTAAATATCTATTCTGCGGGAGTACTGACTCGTCCCTTTCAGATATTGGGCGCCAAGAAGCACTACTAGCTGGCGAAAAACTTAAAAACTCACAACTCGTAACTACTATAAAATTTTCTGCCATCTACAGCTCCCCATTATCACGGGCTAAGGAAACGGCTGAATTATTCACTAAAGGAGCTAGCATCACTGAACCTAAAATAATCATAGAGCCCTTACTAACTGAGCGAGACTTCGGCTCCCTGGAAGGAACTCGTTATAATAAGGAGCGTAGCCAACAACTACTAAACGACAATTTACCTGAAGGTGTTGAGCCATGGGACGAAGTCATAGATAGAGCAAAGAAGCTACTAGATAAAGTAGAGGGTCACGACGGCAATGTACTATTAGTTGGTCATGGCTCTATCGGCCGGGCCCTAAAGAAGGCCATAAACGATAAGCACCAAAAACAACTTAACTGGCGAGAACATATCGCCAACAGCACCCTAATTCAACTAATATAAGCTAGCAACTGAAAAACTAAAAAGTGCTAATATATCTATATGACAAAAAAATCTACAAATAAAACAGTCGATGATAAGTCTCTAAAACAGAATTTTAACAGCAAACTAGACAAAGCTTTTGGCTACTTACTTGTAATTGGTGGAGCTATTGGACTGTATGCCTCTTTTGCATTAACCATGGACAAGATAGAGTTAATAAAAAATCCGAACTTTATTCCCAACTGTAACATTAACCCCATCATCAGTTGTGGTTCGGTAATAAAGACTGATCAAGCCTCAGCCTTTGGCTTCCCTAATCCTTTTATTGGACTAGCTGCCTTTGCAGTACTCATAACCATCGGCGTATCACTACTATCTGGCGTAAAATACAAAGCTTGGATAATGAAGGGCTTAATGCTGGGCTCTTTCTTAGGCGTTGTTTTTGTACATTGGTTAGCCTTCCAAAGTCTGTACCGCATAAACGCTCTATGCCCTTGGTGTATGGTAGTTTGGACAGTAACGATTGCTACTTTCTGGTACAGCCTACTGTATAACCTGCGTAATGGAGTGATTACGATCAACAGCAAATATAAACAGCTGGTAGCATTCATGCAAAAACACCATCTAGACATACTACTCAGCTGGTACTTAATTATATTCTTACTAATTATGAATAGGTTTTGGTACTACTGGAGTACTTTGCTGTAGCCTGGGTTTTGAGCAGACATACGGACAAACTTGTAGATTGCTCTATCTGATGTAATAATCATGCCATGAAAAACATAGAGACACTTGGAATTATCGGCAATGGTGAATTCGGCCATCTAGCCGCCAACCGGTTGGCGCCACCAGGTGTTCCAGTACGGATTCATGACAACGATCCGACCAAACCGCTGCCAAGCAATGCTGAAGCTGCAAATTTAGATCAAGTACTGGATTCTGACGTTGTGATGCTAGCAGTACCCTTTGATTCCTACGATCAGCTGATACCTGAGGTAGCTAGTCGTAGCTCTGATGATTCGCTAATAGTCGATGTTTGCTCAGTAAAAATAAAACCAACTGAAGTATTCAGAGCACATGGCCTGCTTGACCGTGAAAATTACCTACTAACACATCCTCTATTCGGACCGCAATCTACCAAAGAGGGTGTTAGTGGAAAGAACTTAGTAATAACCGACGCAGCTGGGCCAAAAGCAGATGAATTAAATGATCACTGGACAGATAGCGGCATAAAAACCATCGAGATGACTGCTGACGAACATGACCGTGAAATGGCCAGAGTTCACGTGCTTCCTTTCATTATTGGTCGAAGTCTACTAGAAATGGGTATAGAAGACTCGCCACTTACTACAGGTTACTTTTCTAAGCTAATGTCTTTAATTGAAGTTGAAAGACATCATAGTCCTGAACTATTTAAGACTATCCAACAACACAACCCCCATGCCGCCAATATGCGTTCCGAGTTTATCTCGACCATCTGTGCCTTACATGCTGAAGTTCTAATTGACGCTATGAACGAACCCCAAAACCCACTTGAACAACTTGAAAACTTAAGAGAAACCCTTGATGTAATTGATCACTACAGAATGGTACTCCTAGGCCTACGATTCAAGTTAACTGACAGAGTAGGTAACTTAAAAGCTACTCACCAAATACCACCAGTAGACTTGCAGCGAGAGACTCAAATAGAAAAGGAGCTAACCAAAGACGCTGAGGACAGCGGAGTTCCAGTAGAGCTTGCTCTAAATATACAGCGTCAAATTATTTCAGAGGTAAGGGAGCAACATAAAGCTAAGCAAAAAGATAATTAAAATATTTTATTACTTTTTCTTGATGTACTTAGATAACTGCCGACTCTCCCTTAATCTAGTAAACAACACCCAATCATACCAATAGTCTTGACCTTTGGCTCTTACTCGAACTGTTAGCATCCCAGCTCTATTGCCACCATATACATCAGACTTTAATTTGTCGCCAATAATAACACATTCACTAGGTTTAGCTTTTAGGTATTTAAATATCTTCTGAAAGTACTTCTGATTGGGTTTTCTAATAAGGCGGAGTCCCTGCCAGTATGGTTGAAAAACATTGGCTGAAAGCGCTTTGGCGTACCGGTTAATATTTAGCATGTTATTAGTTGCAATGCTTATAGATTTAAAGCCATGTTTCTTCTTAGCCTCAAGCAGGTAATCTACAACTTCTTTTTCAAGATGCCACTGTAGCTTCTTTTTAAGTGTTAAGTCTAAGTCTATGACAATATGTTTAACCCCAAGTTTTTTTAGCACTGCAAAGTCAACATCAAGAACACTGTCCGCAAAATAGTCAGGGACTTTCTCAGGTCTTCTTTTGGACCTGGGTGCTATTAACCTTCCTTCTCTCATAACTCTAATTGTATCTGTTTATGTAGTACAAGAGCAAGCAACTAAATCGACTAATATACTGCGAAGTACTTATCCTTCAACTGCTGGTAATTACCTTCGATTAATGATTCACGGATTCTATCGACTAAATTAACTGCAAAATATTCATTGTGTATTGAAGCTAAGGTCAATCCTAAGATCTCGTTAGCACGTAGCAAGTGGTGAATGTAACTAGCGCTATAATTTGCGCAGGTATAACAACCACACTGCTGATCAATGCTTTTAAAGTCGTCTTTATATTTCTGGTTGGTAATATTTATCCTCCCCTCGGAAGTATACAAACTACCATTACGAGCTTGTCTAGTAAAAGCAACGCAGTCAAAAGTATCTATGCCCTGCTCAATGGCTAGAAACAAATCGGTTACAGCACTACCTATTCCTAGTAAATGTCTAGGCTTATCTTCTGGCAGGTTATCGCAAACCCACTTAACGACTGAAGGTATTTCAGACGGTTCAAAGACTCCGCCAATACCAAAGCCATCAACATCAAGGCCGGCCATAAATTTAGCTGATTCAATTCGCAGTTCCTTACTACGAGCTCCTTGAACTACCGCCCAGAGTGACTGATAAGGTTTTCCTTGTTTCTGATGCTCTTTCCACTGGATCTTATGCTCGGCTACACAGCGCTCGGCCCAGGCGTGAGTTCTATCTATGGCAACCCTTAAGTATTTTTCGTCAGCCAGCGGTGAGGTTAATTCATCAAAAGCCATGTGAATATCTGCCCCAATTTGCCACTGCAACTGCATGCTAGATTCTGGGGTCATTCTCAGCTTACTACCATCTAAGTGAGAACTAAAGCTAACACCATCATCATCTACTTTGGCTAGCTGCTTAGAGGATGCTTTGGCTTTGTTAGCGTCACCTTTCTGAGAGTGAGCGACAGCATCAATGCCTTTTTTGTAAGCCATACCTAAACTAAAAACCTGGAAACCACCACTGTCAGTAAAAGTAGGACCCTGCCAATTCATAAACTTAGCCAACCCACCAGCTTGCTCCACTATATCTGCCCCTGGCCTAAGCATTAAATGATAAGTATTAGCTAGCACTGCCTGACCACCTATTTCTTTAACCATTTCGTTGGTCATTGCTTTTACAGTTGCCTGTGTACCACCAACAATAAAGGCTGGGGTCTGGATATCGCCGTGGGGAGTATGGATAACGCCAACTCGGGCTGACGAATCTGAAGAGCGATGGGTTATGGAAAAGGAAAAATCTTTCATAAGAGCCTATATTATACCATTACCCCTGTAGAATAACCTTAACTGGATACTGAGCTACTCAAATAATTAACATACTATCGCCGTAGCTAAGGAACATATAGTCTTTGCTTAACGCGTGTTCATAAGCCTTTAATAAAGTGTCTGGCCCAGCGTAAGCAGCGGCCATCATTAGAACGGTCGAGTCCGGAGCATGGTAATTAGTGAGCAGTCCATCAATAACTTTAAAGTTATAGCCTGGATAAATGAAGATATCTGCTTCCCCACTAATTGTGTTTCTTTTTGTTGGACTACTCAATATCTCTCCAGCAGCATATTCCAGAGTTCTAGCTACAGTTGTGCCAACAGCTACCACTCGGCCTCTGTTTTCTTTAGTGGACCGAATAACTTCTATGGTAGAGGTGGGCAATTCAAAGTATTCCTGATGCATTTTATGTTTAGTTACATCTTCTACCCTAATTGGCATAAAAGTTCCTAGACCGACATGCAGTGTTAGCTCGGCAATGTTTATTCCCTGCTGTTTAAGTTCAGTTATTAGATCTTCTGTTATATTTAAACTAGCGGTCGGAGCAGCAACTGATCCCTTTTCTTTAGCGAAAACAGTTTGGTAGCGACGCCGGTCTTCGGCTGAATCCGGGCGATGCATATACGGAGGTAATGGTACATGCCCTTTTGCTTCCGCTAAATCCCATAAGTTGCTAGAACTACTAACTTCTGCGGTTCCGTCATCATTTAGCTTATCTATGGTTATGGAATGCTCATCTAAGAACAGCTGCTGACCAGACTTAAGCTTTCCACGATACATTACTTTGGAGCGATGATGTTCGTTGTCTATACCACCAGAACCATGCTTTTCGAGTAGCAGCAATTCTCGCTCAAGACCGCTCTTTGTCTTACATAGTAATCTAGCTGGCAATACTCGAGTGTTGTTTAGTACCAATAAGTCACCAGGTTTTAGATGATCAGCCAGCTGCTTATACAAAGAATCTTGTATTTTCCCCGATTCTTTATTTAACACCAACAAACGCGATTCACCACGATTCTTTGGGGGATGCAGAGCAATACGCTCTTTTGGTAAGTTGTAGGTTATTTCATCAAGTTTCATACTGAAAATACATGATACCATGAAGTTATGCCCCACATTCATACAAAAAAAGGTGACCATGACTTAACAGTTAGCGCAGTTATTGTTCGTCTTGATTCTAGTGAACCCAAAGTAATTCTTCATAAGCACAAAAAGTTGGGTGTCTATTTGCAGTTTGGTGGACACGTTGAAACCAACGAAAATCCCTGGCAAGCAATTGTTCACGAACTAAAAGAAGAGTCTGGCTATGACATAAACCAACTAAAAATTCTTCAACCAAAGGTTAGACTAGATGAACTAACAAATAGCAAAATACATCCTCAACCTATAGCTATTAATACCCACCCTTTCGATAGCGAAATGAATCACTTTCATAGTGACATTACCTACGCTTTTACTGCAGAACAACCCCCTAAAGATAAACCTGATGTTAATGAGTCACAAGATATTAGACTATTTAGCCTAAAAGAACTAAGAAATCTAAAATCGCAAGAAATATTTGATGACGTGAGAACTATTCATTCATTCATTTTAGAGAACTTAACGAACTGGCAAGCCTTGCCTACCAAACAATATAATTAAATAAACCCAGTATAAATACTGGGTAATATTATCCTAAACTGGTGCCGGTGAGTGGATTTGAACCACTGACCCCAGGCTTATGAGTCCTGTGCTCTAACCAACTGAGCTACACCGGCGAAACAAAACATCCGCTATTATACCACCTCAGTTAATTATTCGGTAGTTGTTTATAATCCTAGCACTATAGATTATCTAGCGGAATACCAGTTTTCTTTGAAACTTCCCTAGCCCATTCAACCAACTTTTCAAATTGGCGATCCCGAGCTGCCATTTCGGTTTCATATTTGTCTATCCTGGCCACAAAACCATCGACTGTGTTTAGTAACCTATTATGTGACTCGCGTAATTCAGATATTTCACTCTTTAAATCACCTAGCTCAGTTTCTATACTATCGAGTCTTGCATCTAACCGATCAAACCGTGATTCAAACTTATGTAATAGACTTTCGTCTTTATTAAATCTATCATCCACTCTATCGGCGAAATCAGAAATGACAGATAAAACTTCATCAATATCTTTCCTGGTTGCTGCATCGCTCATGATCTCATTATACACCCACAAAAATAATACTCCCCGCAATCCGAGGAGTATTATTTACATTTACTAATATTTGTTAGCTTAGAATATCGTCAAATTCGATAATACTATTATCCTTACTTGGCAGTAATTCGTAAGCTAATATTTTATTAAATTTCATCTGTTGTTACCCTTTTTGTTTTAATTTTATTGATATTTACTTTTACTTATATATCTAGATTTAGATTTATAGGTAAAGGTTTTTTCTTGTTTGTTTTCTGATCATCCAACACTAATAAGTATACACGCTTTTGCTTATTTGTCAATAAGATTCTTATGTTTATATACTTTTTAGTTGTTTTATTACTTAATAGCTTAAGATTATTTAAGCTATTTCTTCTTTGTTGTTTTCTTAGCCTTATGTTCTTTGGCGCCTATTAAGCCAGGTTGTTTCTCGGCTTTTAGTAGCACTTCTTTTAAGGTGTCTAGATTTACTTTTTCTAACTTGTTAAAACGAATACAGCTCTTGCCTACGCTAACTTTACCAAGACGATCTTTATACTCTTCAGCTAAATACTGACCGTGCTCTTTATCTATCGCGCAAACGTAAACACTGATGTAGTTCTTCTGGTTGGCTAGGGCTACAATCGGCCAGTCATTTTCTTTTCCCTTATAGTCTATGTATTTGAACTTTCCATAACCCAGCATATTGTAGGCAAAGTGTACTTTTAGCCCTGGTACGGTCTTTTGGATAAATTGATGCAGGAAATTTATAGCATCTTTTCTTTCTTCAGGAACGTTAGCTAAATATTCTTCTACATTGGTAGCTTTGGCGCTTTTGAACATATTCATGAGTCTATTATACCCGCCAAATGCAAATACCTAGTAGTTAGGTGTAACTAATCGTGGCGCTGAGCTAGATTTCACTTTGCCCTTGGGTAACTGGATTCTAACCACCGCCCCACCAGCTTTCTTGTTAGTTATCTTAATATCTCCACCAAGTCTCTTAGCTACTAATCTGTTCACATACAGACTTAGACCAAGACCAGGTTGGTCATAGGTTTCTACATCAGCTGTTTTAGTGAAAGGTTGGAATAATTGATCTAATTTATCTTTAGGTATTCCTGAGCCTTGGTCAGTTATATTAATGTTGACATGTTTTCCGGAAGAGCTAGTTTTAATTAATACAGTTGAACCTTCAGGGCTATGCTTTAAGGCATTGTCCAGAGTGGAACCAACTAGCTGTCTTAACTCTTCGGGCTGGATGTTAAGACTACTACCCGGAGCAATATCCAATTTAATACTTACATTTTTTGTATTGGCTGAGTCAGTGAACTGGTTTGCTATCTGAGATATTTCTTGACTAAGGTTTAGAACCGGAGCATCACTAGATAGCTGGCTCAAACGGTTCACACCACTAAGACTAGTTACTGTGTCCGAGAGCATAGCTAGACCATTAAATAGTGGTTTAGCTTCCGGAATCGAAGATAGTTTTGCGCTAGCTATCTTCAAGTTGTCGTAGTTGCTGGAGAGTACACTTGATGCTTTGTCTATGAAGTCATTACGTTGTTTCATTAGTCTTTGCTGAGAATAGATAGCTTGTTGCTTTATACCCTCAGCTATCTTTAGCATTTCTCTTTGTTTAAAGGTAGTAGCTAGGATTAGAGATATTAGTAACAGGCAGATGAGTTGTAGACTTTGCTGAATTAAATCTAGTCTAAATATCTGAGTATTGGTAAATAGTAATATTACTAAGACCAGTGCGCCACTAACTACCACTACTGGGGCAAATACAGCTGGACTACGCCAAACAGAGCCAGATTTAGGTATTGCAGACACTAGACCAAGCAAGAAGCCTTGGCCTTTAGTCGTCTCACTAAATTCTGGGGCCGGTTGACCTGAAGTACTGTCAGCTATTGCTAGCTGAGCATCTAGGCTTAGATTGCTAACATCTTGTTTGTATTGGTCTAGGTTAGTCTGCAGATAACCAGCAGAATTCGCCGGTATTATAGCTTTGGAATTTAGTAATTCAAGAGCTCCAGACATAATGGCTACGGGAGTATTTAAATGATGGTTAATTAATTTAAGGTAGGTATCGGTAGCTTCTTTGGTAGATATCAATTTAGTTACCTCCATTGCCAATTGTTTGTTGCTTAGGTACTGTCTCCTAGCCCTCCAACCATAAATTAGACTAAGAACAAACAAGATTAGTAGCAACAACCAAGATATTAGCTGTCCAGCTGTATCTGAGAAGGACTTTGGCTCAGCAGGGTTAGAGTCTTGGAATTGGTACAATTCACCACCAGGTTGAACTATCGAAGGTATATTATCTCCAGTAGTTTCATCCGGCTCTGATCCTAAACCAGATTCTGGGGTGTTGGTAGAAGGTGTTAATGGAGAAACTGGCGATACCGGTGTGTCATCTGAAGCTGGTGGATCTGAAAGGTTAGGTGGATCGGCCGGTGGATCAGTATCTTCATCCGGCGGGTCTGGATTTGTAGTAGAATCACAGTCATCGGTATCGAAGGTTTTATCATCTCCATACGCAGTACCATTAGAATTTGTTGCAAAAGCCCTATAATGGTAGGTTGTGCCGCAATCTAAATCATCTGCTACACCCAAAATAGTACCGGAGAAAACCCTAACCCGGTTATTGCCAGTATCAGCAAGATACAGCTCTGAACCATCCTTAGATCCCAGAAAACCACTCGCAAGTGAGAATAAACCTGCTGTTTGGTAAGCACTATCCCTAGAATCAATTCTGGAGATATAGTTTCCATCAGTATCAAACTTCTGAACACTGTAGTCTATATCATAAAAAGCCTTTAAGTCACCTACGTAAATATTGTCAGCATGGTCGATAGTGATAGAATTCGGGAAAAAGAACTGTCCAGTACCAGTCCCAATCTGGCCAAAGCTAGAGATATAGCTACCATCAGAGTCGTATTTCTGGACATTATGACCACCAGAATTCGTAACATATACATCACCTTGACTATCTACAGCCATTGCACCAAACGAAAACCACTGGGTAATATAATTTCCGCTAGAGTCGAATTTTTGGATTCTTTCGTAGTCGCTATCTGAAACAAAAACATCGCCATTGCTAGCTACAGCAATATTACTCACGGCAAAAAACTGGCCGTTACCGCCACCCGCTGAACCCCATTTGGTCAGAAAATTTCCACTGGAGTCGAATTTCTGAATACGGTAGTTACCCGAATCTGCTAAATAGACATTCGAACTATCATCTAAGGCAATACCTGCAACGGTGTCGAATTGCCCATCCCCGCTTCCAGATGACCCCCATTTAGTCAGAAAGTTGCCATCAGGTCCAAACTTAAAGATCGAATAGCCACCACTGCTAGGGTCACTAGCGCCAAAAAAGATGTTTCCGTTAGAATCTACTTGCGGTGCACTAGGGTTGATGAACTGGTTTGATGCTGTAATTAATGGTTTATACTGTTCTACATAATTTCCACTGGAGTCGAATTGCTGAATACGATTATTGCCTGAGTCCGAAAAGTAGATCCTATCATTCGTGGAGAAAGCCATACCAGAAAAGTCCCAGCTACTGTTCGAACCAATCTGGCCGTCACCAGCTCCCTCTGACCCCCATTTTGTGATGTAAGTACCATCAGAATCGAATTTTTGGATTCGATAATTTGGATACATCTCGCTAACATATATATTATCTGCCGAATCAACAGCTATTCCAGACTTTGCTCCACTGAACTGCCCATTCCCCGTACCACTTGAGCCCCACTGGGCTAGGTAATTTCCACTAGAGTCAAATTTCTGGATACGGTTATTACCAGAATCAAGTACATATATCTGATCCGTACTACTAGCTACAATATGACCCGGTGAACTAAATTGAGAATTCCCTGATCCAAAACTACCCCAATTTGCTTCGAAGGTACCATCAGAATCGAATTTCTGGATACGGTTATTTTGGGTGTCAGCTACATATACATATCCTAATGAATCAACCGTCAGGCCCAATGGTGCTTTCAGGTTGTTCTGCCCAGTACCAAAACTACCCCAGGTAGCTTGAAAATTACCATCAGAATCGAATTTCTGGATTCTGTTATTCTGGGTGTCACTGACATAGATATTGTTGGAAAAGTCTAGCGCAATGCCAGTAGGGTTCCTGAACTCACCATTCTGATTGCCATACATTCCCCACTTCGTAATAAAATTACCGTCAGAATCGAATTTCTGGATTCTGTTATTCTGGGTGTCACTAACATAAATATTATTGGAAGAGTCTAAAGCTATACCAGAGTTCTCATCAAAACGATAGTTAGATTCGTTAGTTGGACCGATGTCATCTGTGTATTCATAGTAGTCTAAATTACTATTATCAATAATACTTCTGCCATAACTTGTAGTCTCGCCTAGTTGGAAACCCCTTTCTGTCACAGCTGCATCAGGATCAACAGCAGCCTTAAGATTTGCAGATTCGTCAGTTACGTTAGTTGTTGAAACAGTCTTGACTGCTGGCACATCACTAGGAGCTCCTTCAGAAATAGCATTTATGTATATAAAAAGCCCGAAAATAATTAAGAGTGGGCTGTAATAAAACAGCAAACCAAGGATAGAGCGTTCTTTAGGTTTAATAATATTGTGCATATGTCTAGTTATAGTTGTTTTTGTATAGCTAATAAACCGATTGGAATAACAATTTAACCTTTACCATTTAGTAATATTATAGCAAAGTTAACAGATGAATCGTCATAGAATTGGTCCTCTAAGTAACTACTCAGTAAAGGTATAGCTTACAAATAATAAGGCAACAAAACACTTGTGATTGCCAAAACTCCATATAAGTGATTAAATTATGGCTAGCAGGTTCTTATCTGTTCTTAGCAGACAACGAAGTAGATGTTTCTTACGGTTTTACCACAAAGGGCGATCGAAATCGAAAAAGCAAGACGAAGTATAAGGTTAGGTCGACCAGCGGTAAATTAAAAGGAAACAAGATACATGTACAAATTATTTGTAGGCGGATTGCCTTTCTCTACATCTGATGAAGAGTTGGCAGAAATTTTTAGTGAACACGGCAAAGTTAGCTCTGCTGTTGTCATCAAGGACCGTGACACTGGCCGAAGCAAAGGCTTTGGATTTGTAGAGTTCGAAAACGACGAAGAAGGAAAAGCAGCCGAGAAAGCTACTCATAACTCTGAAATCGGTGGACGAACTGTTACAGTCAACGAAGCTCGACCAAAAGAAGATCGCCCACGGCGAGACTTTGGTGGCGGCAACGGTGGTAACGGCGGTGGTTCATTCCGTCAACGTAGCTGGTAATTACCTAAGTTTAGGTTAACCAACAGATAGCCCCTTTAAATATATTTATATATTTCTTAGGGGCTATTTTTATTGCTTCTTATTTCTCTGGTTGTTTGTTTATCTCTTCTGGTTGTTTAGAAAAATTACTATATTTTCCAGAAATAATATCTACCTTAAAGACTACAAAAGAACCTTCGTCAATTTTAACAACTGGCACGTTTTTTTGTTCTCCACCAAGGTCACGTGGTCTGGTTATCTGGCTAAAGACATATCTGGTTATTTGCTGATCGCTAACCACGCTAGCTTGGCCATCAATTTGCAAGGTTTGTTGCTGAGCTTCGTTAACGATAGTCATAGCAACCTGTGGGTTAGAGAGAATATTCTTTGCTTTCTGGGTGCTATTCTTGGTTAGAAAGTACACCCTGTCTAGCTGATCGACAATATAGTAGACTACTGCTCCAGCTACTTTGCCAGATTTATCTTTAGTAGAAAGTACCGCTAAAGAGTTGTTCTCTAAAAACCACCTAGCATCATAAGTTAGAAATGGAAAAGATGCCTCTTTTTTATCTAACTGATCAAGGGCCTTGCTATTATCTATCTTTTGGCTAGATCTATTTCCACTAACTTCTAACTGTCGTTTTTCGACGTACTGGATAAACTTTCTAGCACTACTAGGGTTGCAGTACTTAAGAACAAAGTCTTTTATGCGGGTATGTAGAGTAACTACGGTAGATATTCCACCAACGTCAACTCGGACACCTGATACTACATCATATGTTACTTCTTCCTTGGTTGTATAAATCGGTTTTTTATCTAAAAAAACTATTCTTCTATTGGTAGCTATAAGCATAGCTGAGCCATTTTCATACCAGCCAGTAATAACACCGCCAATCTCCTCATCTTCGTGAATTACGTGCGGCAAATATCTAGCTTCGGCTTTTATCATGCCGATCGGAGAAACTCCGGCTTCTATAAGTTCTTTACGTATTCTGTCTACATGTTTGCTAGTTGGTTTAGGCATAGCTTCCTCCTAACTACATTTTACTCCTATAGAGAAGCTCTATCAAAAGCTTTAGTTAAAACAAAATAGTAGCAAGAAATAGATAGATAAATAAATGGAGAAATATATAGATAATAAGCAAACTAATAGACAAGACCATGAGTGTTGACTAATCCACCTCTGTTTGTTAGTATGTATATTGAACAAAAATTAAATAAAAAGATATCGCGGGGTAGAGCAGCGGCAGCTCGTGTGGCTCATAACCACAAGGTCGCAGGTTCGAGTCCTGCCCCCGCTACCATAAGCACTTTGGCCTCTGTAGGAAACTATAGAGGTTTTTTGTTTGATTGTGGTATATACTATTAGTTAGATAATGAAGTAGCATAAAGGATGGGTATGAAAATAAAAAATCAAAAAGGCTTTGGATTAATAGAGGGATTATTAGTCTTAGTTATTATTGGAATGCTTGTTGGAATTGGTTGGTATGTGTGGAGTCAGAACATTAGTTCTTCTACACCAACCCAAATCACGAATGTTGATAATTCCAACAATGAGGCAGAAAAAGAACAAGAGCCTATGAAAGCCGAAGTGGACTACTTTGAGATTAAAGAGCTTGGAGTTAAATTTGAACTCCCTAAAAGCCTAGAAGGACTTTACTACTACATAGGCAATGAAGGTCGTACCGCATATTTCTCACTGATTGACTTAAAAGAAACCGACTGTGCTGCTGAAAAAACTTCGCAAATTGCTTTAACTCGATATACAGATGCCGATTATGAAGAAGACCTTCAAGCAGCAGCAACCAAAGACTCTGCCAAAAAAATCAATAATTTTTATTTCAATTTAATAAGCGGTCAAGCAATGTGCGGAGATGAAGACTCTACAGAGCAAAACAAAGCCTCTGAAATGAAAAATGAATTGGTAAAAATATTACCCTCAACCCTAGTCCAAACACAATAGACCGCAGTCTATTTCTACAGTAAGAATTAAGCCTAAAAACTAGCAAATGGTTAGTTAGACTTATCTAAATTCGCTTCTTGTTACTTTGGTATTTGGTTATCAGCATAGATAGTCCAATAATTACATAGGTTGACGAAACGGCAATGTCTTTAATATCCAGATATGGACTTACCGGATAGTCCGGCAAGACTACAAATAGTATAGAGCCTATAATAAAAGCTATGGCTAAACTCTGCACCCTAAGCCGCTGCGACGCTGAGCCAGATTTCGCGCTATTCTTCCAAAAAGCAAAACCAGCAATAACCAACGATAAATAACCCAGTGAAACCAATACTAAATATAAGTTAGATTGGTTAATTATTATGTCGTAAGACTTATCCGACAATTCAACTAACTCTATCCCGTATGGGGGATTCAAATTACGAAAACCAATTTCAATAGCGCTAGCCACTAAAAGTCCAGTCGCCAGCAAATAACCAACAGATCTAGCTATCTTCGATTTCGTAAGGAAAATATTAATAACCAATAACCAGATTGTAAATAAGAACAATGCCTGGGAAAGGTCAGCAATAAAAGTATAGTAACGAAGAGTTTCAGGGTCTTTTGAGAATAGTGTCGGTACTCCAGTCATGAACACGGACAAGGCTAAGAAGACAGCTGCAATCGATATAAACAAACTAGACTTATTTTTAGTAGATTTGTATTTGTTATAGGTGTTATAAGCTAACCCTAGTAATACCGGGAAGCCTATAAACAGATATGTATCGTTAAAAGGAAATTGAAATTGCATATATTAATCTACTTATCCTTATTCTACTATTCTTCTTCAAGAATTACGATAAAACTAGATTTTTAGAACAGACCTAAATAATAGCTGGTAGAATAACCCTTGTCTTTGAACCACTGCAGCCATTCATTAACTTCAGTTTGATAGTCAGAATCTTTACTGTCCAGCGAGTCAGCGTTCTTCTGCTGGTAGCTTACAATCTCAGATATTTTATCTTCTATTTCATTAGCCTGTTGCCTAGAAATGATACCGTTTTCCTGATCACGGCTTATCTTTTTTTCAATTCTCTGCTGTTTTGATTCAAGCCGATCTTCAAACTTTTCACGAACATCTATTCTACCAACTTCAGATTTTGTAGCTATGGTATCACCATCTTGACTGTTGCCCGCTAGCCTTTCTATAGCCACTCCAAATAATCCCCCAAATATGAACACTAGCGCAAACACAATAACCAAACTACTAGGACTATACTTGCTTAGTAGCTTATTTTTAGACAGTCTCGACTTCAGATTAATAATTAGTTTCATTTCACTACAAAATATAAATATCTAACAGAATCTAGCGAATACCAGTATTCGGGCTACCAAGCATGTCCTTCGCGAGTCCTGCCGGGTCTTCGATTACGGTGTTACTAACGCCATCTATATCGTAAACGCTACCTTCTTTAACTTGATAGCTGGAAATTTTAACAGTCTGACCACCAATTGTACTGCTACTGGTTGTTGCTCCCGGCATGTTGGTGTATGCCCCATTCTGAGGTATGTACTTACGAACAGTGTAATCGCCTTGTATATCAAAGTGATACTGGACTATGTCGGCTGTAAAGCCCTGCTCTGCGCAGTCTATAGTGAAGTTCATAAGTCCAGCTGGATAGTCGAATCCGACATCGTTAACACCACTGCCTTCAGCCTCTGTGATAGTCCCTACGGAGCTTATAGTACATTGGCTATTAACCTGCAGAGAACTGTAGGCATTGGTGGAGCTATTAATAAATGAAGCAACATAGGCTTGCTGAACATCAGCTATTCCATCATTATTAGCATCACCGCCATTTGGTCCAGCTTGCTCAATAGCGTCTAAGACTCCATCTTGATCTAAGTCGGCTATGAAAGTTGGTGGTGTGCTAGAGTTAACTTTCCATAAGCTAGTAAAGTTCCACATCGCCATTGGTTGCCTAGTCTTATTGTTCACAAAGTAATTGTTTTGTGAACCATCTGTATTAACAGGATTACATCCATCATATTCATCATCCTCAGCACCACAATACTCTTGACCGGTCTGTGTCTGGTCATAATAGACATTTTGGAAAGTTAATGGCTCTTCGTCGTCTTGATCAAAGTCTCCGAATATTCCACCATATTCAGTGTCATCAACATCGACAAGCCCAGTAGCGAAACTATCTTTTACGATATATTCACCGTCATCGCTGCCGTCAAAATGGCCCACCAAACCACCACCTACCTCATATGTATCAATATCCCCAGCTGCGTAAACTCTAGACAAAGTAATTATTGATTCATATCCGTCATATGATTCATTGTCTACGCGACCAGCTATACCACCAGCGTTATACATATCATTATCCGGATCAGAAATATCACCCCAAGCATAAGCGTTAGTTAAGGTAATATATGCAGCATCATCACTGGAATCAGCTTCTATTTCCCCAAACAATCCACCGTAATCACCACCACCATCCTCGGAAATAATATCAACATCGGCAGAAAGTTTATTCAAATTAACAGTGGTATTTTGAGCTTCAAGCTGACCGAACAAACCACCTACGTTACTCATGTCATCCTCAAGTGTTATTTCGCCCGAAGCACTAAGATTAGATATATTTATTGGCTTGTTCACTAAAGTATCGAAATCTCCAACCAGGCCACCGACATATCCACTCTCATCACCATTATCTGCTACCGTTATATCAATATTGCTAGCGTGAATATTCGATAAGGTAACATCATTCATAGCATCACCAAGAATCGTACCGACGTCCAAACTACCCAATACTTCAATATTATTCAAGTTTACATTTTTAATTGTAGCGCTATTAGCTGCCGAAATGATTCCAACGTCGCTGTTGTCTGTTTCATCAAGCAAGACATTGCTTATAGTGTAGAAATTGCCGTTGAAAGTACCACGGAATGGGTCTGCTTGACTAAACAAGCTACTTGCAGATACACCACTACAATCTATGTTTTTTGTCAGACGAATAGTGTCAAATCTATTGTCTCCAGTAATCGCAAATAACTGCTGGCAATTACTGATGTTAACCACGTTTGCCTCAGATTCAATGACCGCACAGGATACTTCAACCCACTGTTGACAGGGGTAACCATTATTAGTAGCCCCAGACATTGACCAAACTTCTATAAAGTCCCAAGGATCTTCACCTAGTTCGGTAGTATAGGTGGCTATGCTTTTCATCTGGCTGGAAGTTTTTGCAGTTCCTCCATCAGATTCACTAACACCGGAAAGTTCTGAGTCCCAGAAAGAATTAGTTACACTACTCTCTCCATTATTAACAGCTACAAATCCGCCGGCAGTATCGGCTGAAAGCACACCGGCTGCGTAAGAATCAGAAATATCTACACCATCAACGGTAGCAGCAAAACCACCACCCGTACCCTGACTTGTTACAGCGCTGGTACTGTATACATCCCTAAAGGTACAGCTGTCCTCTGCTAGACCGACAAAACCACCGACATTATCTACACCAGTTGCGTCACCTGTGGAAAACGAAATCTCAGTAGTGGCATCCGCGCAGGATAGATAGCCACTGTTACCACCAACCATGTCATTACCGACCACATCACCAGTAGCATAGGTAAAGTCAAGCGCTACTATACCAACGCCGAGCAAACCACCAACTCCATCACCAGTTTCAGCCGTAACATCACCTGTAGCGTAAGATTCGGAGATATACACATAAGTTGCCACACCAACCAGTCCACCAAAACCCATATTACCCAGTTCACCGAGATCTATTCCTGTCTCGGTTACATTTCCAGTAGCATAAGATTCTGAAACCGAATATTCACCAGCACCGAGTGCAGAGTTCCCACCCAACAATCCGCCTACACCACCACTACCAGTAACATCTCCAGTTGCTGACATATTCTCTAGATCTCCGAGTGTTGCACCAACAGCACCCCCAATTAAACCACCACTACCGGTAACATCAACCGATGAACTTGAAGAGTAAATGTAGTTATCGCTGTCACCATCGTCATCAAAGCTACCAACTAGTCCACCGATTGAAGAGTCTCCAGCCACCGATCCTGATGCACTTGAGCCAAACAAACTGCCAGTATCTAGTAGTCCAACAATACCACCAACTTTATCGTTTCCGGTAACATCTACGTCAACTAGGTTTACGTCTTTTACTTCACCGCCTATTACACTCGCGAATAGACCAACGTTATCTGTCTCTTCTCGATCTATAAAAAGATCGGAAATGCTAAATTCACCACCATCAAAATTTCCACTAAATTCTATATCGGTTCCTACCGGTTCAAAACCAGCACCTTCGTTCCAATTGACAGTATCACTGCAGTCAATATCACTAATGACTACAAAGTCAGCATCTGGATCTTGACGCATTGCCTGTAGTTGCACACAGCTATTAATCTGGTAAGGATCACCTTCAGTTCCATCCCCGTCTACAAACTCAGTTATCCCTAAGTCAACTAAATCTCCAGTTCTTAGTTGCGGAAATTGATCGGCCTGTGTCTCCCAGTCATTTGTAAAATCCCATTCATCAAGCGGAGCAGGAGTGCTAGTATTTATATAGTAAATGTCCTCCAAACCATCCCCGTTAACGGCTGTACAGCTAAAGCCTGAGCCACAATCATCTGTAAGAGCTGCCGATTCATCGAAATAGAAATTAGCAACTGTTGGTGTTCCAGAAGATTGGGCAAATGGTCTGGTAGCCGTATACTCACCGCCATCTGCGCTACCGCTAGCCACTACAAAGCTGTCTCTAACGTACACCTCTCCAGAGTCATACTCATCAAGATCAGAGATAAAGCTAGCTCGATAATTATCATTTACAACTTCTCCATTAAAGTATGAATTTTCTACTATTGTTGTCCCACCGTCATTTGCTATTAGTCTAGAAGCAAAACCACCACCGACGTTTTCGCCAACATAATTACCATCGGCATAGCTATCGCTAATAGTGGAATCAATTACGAAACTGACAAAACCACCACCATATGACTGCGTATCAGTTGCATCGCCTGTGAATGAACTTCGGGTTACAGTCGTTCCACCCTCGAGCGATCCAGCAAAGCCACCCATCAAAGTTGTGGCGGTCACTTCCCCGCTAACATGGACGTCCGAAATTGTTGCTCCATCTGCGGTTCCAACTAGACCACCTGTATATTCAGCGCCAGCTCCATCGGCAGTTATATCTATATTTGTGAAGTATATATTTCTTACTGTACCACTTAGGTTATCTCCAAACAGACCATTATGATCCTCAGTATCCCTATCCATTGTTAAGTCATCAATTGTGTAGTTTCGTCCATCTAAGGTTCCTGTGAAATTATCAACAGGGACAAATCCAGACCCAGTATTCCAAGCACCAGAACCACTACAATCGATGTCACCACCAAGAATATAAAAGGCATCCAGATCATCAGCTATTTCCTGAAGCTCACTACAATCTGTAATAACAAAGGGGCTGTAACTAAGACCTAAGCCCTCACCACTAAAGGCACTAACAGGTGAACTTAACCTACCAACAAAGACTCCAATAGCTGCTAGGAGAACTCCTAGCACCACAGTTAAAATAATATTTTTCTTTTTAAACACCGCATGGCTCGCAAAATCCAAAGCGCTGACTCCTTTTATTAATCTTATGCTTATAATACTACAATTTTAATTAGTATGGGTAATATTTTAGATTTAGCAGTATCTATCACTTGCATATTTTCAACAATTAGTGCATTATTATACCAACAAACGGAGGCCGGTAACCCCTCGTGATTACCATACTCCGTTATTTTTAATCTAATAGAGGAAGTTATGAGCGAAAGAGGAATGTATATAGTACTGGAGGGTGGCGACAATGTTGGAAAGTCCACACAGACTGAACTCCTGGCCGACGAATTTGGCTTGCACCCGGTTCGCGAACCTGGAGGAACAATAATCGGTGAACGCATTCGCTCACTACTACTAGATCCAGACGTAGATCCATCAACCAATACCCAGACAATGCTTCATGCCGCAGCTAGAGCAGAGCTTTTAGATACAGTTGTGAATCCGAAAATTGAAGCCGGTCTAAATGTAATATCCGATCGAAGTTGGATTTCCGGTGTCGCCTATCAAGGGGCCTGTGGAGCTGACACAGAAGATATAAAAGCTGTCAGTAAAATTGTAGCCGGAGAAAGATTCCAACCAGATCTACTCCTGCTACTTAGTGCACCACCAGAAGTCTTAGCTGAGCGAAGTGGTATCCATAAAGACTACTATGAAAGTAAAGGCTTAGAGTTTCAACAGCGGGTGCATGAGCAATACCTCGAAATATGTAATGATATGGGCGCTATAATTATCGACGCCACAGGTTCAATCGAGGAAGTAAACCACAGTGCCAGCAGACAGATTGCCGATCTATTAATGACCTCTATGTAGTACAATTACTGTTTACATTCCGGACAAACTTCAAACTTCTGGTAACCGTATTTCCAAGTAATAAGAGCTTTTTCGACTGGCAAAAAACTTTTGTACAGCTTCATATCATACATTCTCCGCTTCGCCCAACCAGCTCTACCATAATAAGTCTTTCTACCCTGCAGTACTGCCGCCCAGCGAGCCCCTACCGGAATGGCATAGGCTGGTTTCTTTGGCTTATATACACGCCTGCTTTGTTGGTTTTTCTGACGTAGTAAATTCCTAACCACGAATTTTGCATCATGAATGGCTGTTTGAGCCATTCCGCTATATTTAGTATTAGCACAATCTCCTAATACATAAACATGTGGGCTCTCTTCCAAAAATTCGTTTACTTCTACTTTCCCTCTCTTTGTTAGTGCAATCTCATTGTTTGCGAAGAATGGATTGGGCTGAACCCCAGCTGTCCAAATCACAGTATGCGATTTAATCTTTTCTTTAGGTAAGTTTATATAGTCTTTAGTCTCCGACTTAACAGCCGTATTTAAATACAACTTTATACCTAAGTCTTTTAACCTTTTCTCTATTTTATCTGTAAAACTAGCGGGCAAGGCGCCAAGCACTTTAGGGCCAGCTTCTATTAAATAGATCTTGAATTGTTTGGCAGAAACTTTATGACGTTTGGCGACAAATTTTAGATAACTGGCCATCTCAGCAGCCAACTCTACGCCAGTCGGCCCACCGCCAACCACAACGTACGAATGCTCATAGTTACCTTTATGTAGATTTGCGTGCAAGTGTTCTTTTAATTTTAGGGCCTGATCAACACTCTTTACGCCAAAAGAATATTTCTCGACACCGGGAATATTAAAGTAGCCCGTAACACTACCTATTGCTAGCAACAACTCATCATAGTAATAATGTGATCCAGATTTCCCGTTGACTACCTTTTTTTCTTTATCTAGCTCAATAACTTCATCTTCAATAACTTCAACGTTTTTTGCATACTTAAAGAAATCTTGAAGCGGAATAGCTACTTCTAGCGGTGAACGACCAGTGGCCGATCGATACAGAGCAGCATGGTACTCGAAGTAACTACCCGGACTAATTAAGCGAACTTTAAAGCCTTCTTGGTTGGCCAGTTCTACCGCCGCTTTAACGCCAGCGAAACCACCGCCAACAATAACTACTCTTTTGTCTTCTTTAGTTTCGGTTTTTTTGTTTACTTTGTTTTCTACCATATGAGCTTAGTTAATATATTTTATACATTATTTAACCTCTATATTTAACCACTAATGGTTTCTTTCCCAAAACTATTGAGATATCTAGTAAGCTCATCTACTTCAACAACATACCCATCAGCTAGCTTTATAATTTTCTGTTTTTAGGTCATACTAAAAGTCATGGAAAAAACCGAAAACGTCATAGAAATAAAAAATTTAACCAAAGATTTTGGTAAATTTAGAGCGCTTAATAAACTAAACCTGGAAGTTAAAAAAGGTGAAGTTCATGGCTTCCTGGGACCCAACGGTTCTGGTAAATCGACTACCATACGAATACTCCTGGGGTTGCTAAAAAAATCTTCTGGGGATGTGTGTATCTTAGGCAGTGAACCCTGGGGCAATTCAGTAGAGCTACACAAGCGACTAGCTTACGTACCCGGTGATGTTAATCTGTGGTCAAACTTAACTGGTGGTGAAGCTATTGATCTGCTAGCTGACCTGCGTGGCGGAATTGATGAAGCTAAACGTAAAGAACTAATAGATAAGTTCAGTTTAGATCCTAAAAAGAAGTTCAGGACCTACTCTAAAGGTAACCGTCAGAAAGTTGCTTTAATCGCTGCCCTAGCCTCAGATGTTGAGCTATATATACTCGATGAACCAACTTCTGGTCTAGATCCATTACTTGAAGTAGTTTTCCAAAATTACATTAAAGAATTAAAAGAAGCCGGTAAAACAGTGCTTCTTTCTTCACATATCTTAGCCGAAGTAGAATCACTGTGTGACCGCGTAACTATCATTCGGGAAGGTTCAACTGTGGAATCTGGTGAGTTAAGTAACATTCAAAAACTACACCGGACTAAATTCACCATAGAAGCTAAGAAAGCAACTACTGGCTTATCCAAAATCAAGGGGGTACACAACCTCAAAGTTAAAGACCAAACCACAACCTTCGACGTTGAACCAGAACACCTACAAACGGTAATGAACTCACTGGCCAAATTAGAGCTGAAACAGATTACTAGCCACCCGCCACAACTAGAAGAATTATTCCTACAGTATTACCAAGACAATAATTCTAAGAGGTCCTAAATGACGTCACTGAAAGGTACTTGGCGATTAGTTCGTTTAGCTCTGCGACGTGACCGGATTGTTCTGCCGATAACTATTCTACTGTTAGTTGCCATGACCGCCGGTAGCGCTCCTTCACTTATTGCCGCCTATCCTGATCAAGAAGCAAAACTAGCATACGTTTCTTCGTCAGCACCCAGCACTATTGGTCGAGTCTTCCAAGGCACTGTCAGTGGCGCAAACCTGGGAACTATTATGATGGCTGAACTGTTTATCTTTACGGCTATTATTATGGCTATTGCCAGTATCTTTCTAGTTTCACGCCACACTAGGTATAACGAAGAAACTGGGGCTGGTGAGCTTATAGGATCTGGAGTAGTTAGTCGAAGCGCCCCTTTGAGTGCCGCTCTTATGGTAGCTATTGGCATGAACATAGTCTTGTCTCTAATTATCTTCGGAGCTTTATCGCAAGTTAAGGAACTGAACACAACAGGTTCGGCCTACTTTGCACTGTCGCTTGGATTAGTCGGTATCTTCTTCGCCTCCGTAAGCGCTATCACTAGCCAGTTAAGTGATTATCGAAGAGGATCAAATGGTCTAGCTATTGCTAGTCTTATCGGCTTTTTTGTACTAAGAGCTCTAGGTGATTCACTGGGTAAAATTAGTGCTGATGGACTGACAGTTACGGCCAACTGGCTAACTTGGCTTTCGCCAATCGGCTGGGGCTATCAAGTCCTTCCCTACAACGGCAATCGCAACCTTCCGATACTATTGCTAATTGCTTCAACTGTACTTTGCCTTACGGCAGCATTCTATGTACTTAGTAAGCGAGATATTGGTTCCAGTATCTTTGCATCCCGGCAAGGCCCGGCTCGAGCTAAACCAAGCCTACTTAGCGCCAGGGGGCTAGCCATTAGGCTACAGTCAACCGGCTTTATTGGTTGGAGTATCGGCTTCATCATTTTTGGCGGTGTTATGGCCGTTATGGCCAACGATTTCCGTGAAGTATTTGAAGGGTCTGATGTCTTGCAAGAATTTATAGCTTCTTCTCCCGGCAATAACGGTGACTTCTTAGATATTATGATCTCCACCATGTTCCCATTAATCGCCGCAATGCTGGCAGGTTACGTAGTGACTGCTATGGCTAAGATGCAAGATGAAGAATCGTCAGGTCGGATTGAGTCACTACTTGGTACCGCTCTAAGTCGAAGTAAATGGTTTATGAGCCACGTAAGCCTGACTTCAGCTGGGGTTATCGTAAATCTAGCCTTAATGGGTCTTGCCGGTGGTCTTGGCTACGCCTTTGCTTCTAGTACTCTAGATAGCCGATTCAACGATATCCTAATTTCGGCCCTCGTTAGTATTCCAGCCATGCTATTATTCATGGCCGTTATCTTGCTGGCTTACTCGGCACTAAGCATTTCAGTCAAAGCTTTTGCCTGGATATTCTATGGTTACTGCGTGCTAATTTCCTCATTCGCTGGAATATTTAAATGGCCGCAGTGGACTGTTAACTTCTCACCATTCACCCATACTCCTGGATACCCAAGTAGCAGTTTCGATTCTAAACCGTTGATCGTAATGAGCCTGCTAGCTGTTACCTTAACTTTGCTAGCACTGTTTATCTTCAAACGCCGAGATATAGCTGTAAAATAATACAATTGTTATTGTAGTTATATCTGTTATTATTGTTTAAAAGATTGTAATAAAAGGAACTAAATGTCTAATCTATACCAAGTTATATTTTTCTCGCTAATTGGTGGGGTGATTTCCCTAATCGGTGGAGTATTGTTACTGGCCAACAAAAAAAGAGCCAACCGCTTAACTGAATACGCTACACCGTTTGCTGCCGGAGCCTTGCTGGCAGCTGCTTTCGTAGACCTACTCCAAGAAGCAGCCCATGAAGGAGACATCGAAAAAGCCCTAAACTTTACTCTTATTGGTATTGTTCTGTTCTTCCTATTGGAAAGATTCTTACGCTGGTTTCACCATCACCACGAAGAAGTAGATAAAAAGAGTAGTCCGGAAATACCTTTAATTGTAATTGGTGATACTATCCATAATTTTATAGATGGTATTGCTATTGCAGCAGGCTTCTTAGTCAGTCCTTCAACTGGTATTGTAGTTACTCTAGCAGTGGCAGCTCACGAAATACCTCAAGAAATTGGTGACTTTGGTCTACTTCTTAGTAAGGGCATGAAGCGCGGTAAAGTGCTGCTAGTAAACCTGTTCAGCGCCCTAGCTACAACTGTAGCAGCCATTCTATTTTTCACTATAGGAGAGAACTACGAGATGTCCTTGGACATTGTGCTCGGTCTAGTAGCTGGTTTCTTTATATATATTGCTGTTAGTGACATCATCCCTAGCATCCATAAAAAAGAAGAGAAAGTTATCGCTGGACCACAAACCATATTCCTAATCCTAGGTATCTTAATCGTTAGCTTCGCTACTATCTATCTCCACCAATTTATTGAGGCGTAATTAAAAAAAACCAACTCAGATAACCTAAGGCAGTAATTAGAGTTCCACTGGCTGTGGCGGAAAACCGTCTTTAAAGGCTTTTACAATAGCCTGCTGCAAGGCAGGTGTCCGGAAAGCTAAGTTCTTAAAGCCGGTCTTATTGACCCACATCGGTGCATGGGTATTCATTCCGTATTTATTTAATACTGCCTCCTCAGACAATTCATCTAAAGCTACTTTGGTATAGGACTCTACTTGGCATAAGTAGATGAATTGATCAGCATAGGGTTTGGCATTTTCTTCAATATAGACTAGCTCGTGGCTAGTTACTTGAAGTCCGGTTTCTTCGCGTACTTCACGCACTAAAGCTTCTTCTGGCGATTCGCCTTCATCTATTCCACCACCAACTAAAGTAAAGTACTTGCTTCCCTGTTTATTGCGATACATCACTAGTATATGACTATCGGTCATAATTATGGCTCTTACTGCTTTACTCATCAGAGAAAGTATATAACATCACTCTACTAAACCAAACAACAAGCACACAATACTGGAACTATGTCGCCAAATAGTGTATACTGAGAGAAGTTAAATGCTAACTAGCTTAGTATTTCTAGTTAATATATTTCTGCTACAAACACTATAAATTTTCGCAGAAATGGAATGGAGTTTTATGCCAAAATACAAAATCCAACAACAGGCTTCACTGCCTGGTAATAAGGTTATGGAGAACTAAAATGGCATCTACAAAACGCACCATTGCTTTCTATGCTTCTGAAGAAGCAGCCAAGATAAAAAAAGTACTTCTAGATATGTTAAAAGATTCTCGCTATAACACTCAGCCTAGCTATACCGCCAATAGTGAAGAATATCCGGATAATAAGATACCATTTGTAGATAAACACATGAGCTACCTAAATAGCCATCCAAGCGTAGATCACGATCATTACTTAGCTAACTTAAAGCTAATTACCAAAGTTCGCTAATTTTAACTATCCGATTTTCTTAAGAAGAAGTTAAACCAAGCTTCCAGATTTTCTTGGTAAAAAGGCTTATCTAGTTCTTTGTCTTGCTTACTAGGTTGCTCCTGGTCACTATCGACAATGTTTGCTAGCGCCACATCCTTTGGAACTATATAGACCGTCTCTCCGGGAGCCGCCAAACCAAACTGTCGCCTAGCAGATAATTCTAAAAATTGATCAGTTTCGTAATATTCGTTCCGAAGCCTGATGTTGTCGTTTTCAAGTTGTTGGACCTCGTTTTGTTGTTTCTGAACCGAAATTTGTTTCTGTAATTCGTAATTAGTCTGAATCGATTTAATACTACTCCAACTAACCAGCAGGGCCACAATCCCAAAAGCGATTAAACCAAGTACCCGACTATCGTAGAGTTCAGGAGATTTAAGTAGCTGTTTTATTCTTTCAACCATAACAATACCAGTATAGCTTATCTAACTTATGGATAGTCAAAGATAAGCTGAGGGTCTTGACTTTTATAAAACATTAGAGGAATATATGAACATAGATTAAAAAATAAAAAAGAAAAACAGATAAAAGGACAACCTATGGCTAATAGAAAAAAGACCAAAAACACTAGAAGCTACGCTAGTAAAAAGAAAAAGTCTAGTTCACTACTTAGCAATATAAGTATGAACCGCAAAACTGGCCTTGTGCTAGTTGCAGTTTTTGCTTTCTTAGGCGCTGCCCTAATATTTAGCGCCAGTGCTGCAACTTCAAGTTTTGAAGCCGAGAATGGAAATTTAAGTAGCGGATTAAAACCCATCTCAGACAAAACTGCTTCAAATGGCCAATATGTTGAGTTCAACGCAGATAACACCACAACTAGTAGCACTCAGCGTTTCCCTGGTGATCCAAACCCGCTTGTAACCGGAAAAGCTTATTGGGGAGCATCAATCGGCGGTAATGATGACCCGGTACCTCGTCATGAGGCACCAACTGGAACATCATTGTCCGTTCGTAGAACATTTTGGGATATCCGAACAAGCGGTAAAATCACTAAGGCTGTAGAAACCGCCCGAGACGACATCCAAAACAATAGACTGCCTTTTATTTCTTTTAAGACAAATGGTTGGGATAGAACAGCTAACGGAACTGATGATGCAATAATAGACGACCTACTTCGGCGCCTAGACAACTTAGGCGGACCAGTCTGGGTGGTATTCCATCATGAACCAGATGGAGGTGGCGGAGATGAGGCTTCTGGTGCTGCCGGCTGGAAGCCAATGCAGGTTAAAATACGAGAACGAATGAACGCCGTCAAAACAAAAAACATAGCATTCATGCCAATCTTTACTGGCTGGACAGTTAATCCAGCTTCTGGAAAAGATATAGACAGTTGGTGGGTTGATGGTATTTGGGATGCAATCGGAGTCGATCCATACTGTTACCCTAAAGGGTGTTCCGATAAAGGTAAAACAATTCTTACCTCTGGAGATTGGGATGCAATTCTAAAATTTGCGGAATCTAAAAAAATGCCAGTTGCTGTAGGTGAATGGGGAGAGACCAATCCGGAAGATAAATGGGTGCAAATAATGCGAGATTATTGGAACTATGGTTTTGAAAATAATAAAGACGTAGTGGCTTATGCAGCCTTTGATTCAAGCTTAAATCCACCTGCCGGCCAGGAAGATGTTGACACCTCTCTACCACCAAAAGTCCTAGCTGCCTTTCACGACATCCTAAAAAACGATCAAAGAGTAATGCGTATCAATGACCTAGGTTCATCGACTAGCATTAAACCGGCCAATGATTTTGGCACAGTTAAAGGCGAAGTAACAGCCCCCGAAAATGGAGCATATAAGTTATGGGTGCGCATGAAAGCCGCCGACTCTAACAACAATAGTGTAAACGTCCAAATAGATAATGGGATTGTCAGTAAAGTTGGTGGCAGTAAAGTAAGTTCATCAAATTGGACTTGGGTGTCCCTGGCTTCTCAGAATTTTTCCTCAGGTAACAAGCAAGTAACTGTTACCGGCACTCAAAAAGGCGTAAAAATAGACCGCGTTATCCTTTCCAACGAAACTTGTGTTCCTGAAGGAACTGGAGATAAGTGTGCGACTAATCCGAGTGAACCACCAGCACCAGAACCAACTTCAGACGTTAGTTTCATCTCGCCAAGCAACAACCAGAAAGTTTCCGGAATAACCAGCATATCAGTAAAAGCTAACTTTGACATAAAAGAAATATCTTATCGACCAGATAACAAATGGGCAGCTACATCATCTAGCACTACCTACGACTGGGATACTACCAAAGTAACTAATGGTATTCATACCTTCGTGGTTCGAGTACGTAAAGCTGGAGACCCTGGAAATGTCTATACCGAGAAATCAATTACTGTTAATGTTCAGAACAGCACATCAATCCCTACTCCAACTCCAGAGCCAACTAAAGATACAATTAGCCCATCAGCCCCTAAAAACCTTACTGCAAGCCTAAAGACTAACTGGGCAGGCTTTAGATACGAAATGGCTCTCAACTGGAGTGCATCTAGTGATAATGTCGGAGTAACTGGGTACCAAGTTGCTAGAAATGGTGAAACTCTGGGCACAACAAAGGATACAAGCTTCACAGACGATAAATCTTTAAATAACGGTGAAACATATGTTTATAATATCAAAGCCGTTGATGCAGCTGGCAATAGCTCAAAAGCGTCATCGATATCTCTTGAAACAAGCTGTTTCCTAATCTGGTGTAGCGCCAAAGTACTATAAGTCGCAGAATAAGTACTACCTAAATCCAACAGATAGAGTATGGTTGAGTGAAACCATACTCTTCTGGTATAATTACTCGAGCTGAGTAGACCCAAATACAGAGAAAAATGGAATTTATTCTACTTTGTTACGTGGGGGTGTAGCTCAGTGGTTAGAGCAGTCGGCTCAATTAACAATTTAGCTAAGTCTAGGTCAGGATTATGAGTTTCTGCGTGGCAGTTATGACAAAGCAATACACACTTTGCTACTTCTTCGTTTATTAACTCTTCTTTCCGATTAGACAACGAACGCACATCCAATTTAAAAGCTTTGTTATTTAAGTGATGAAAAGCAAGGCCGGCGAGATTATCTGCGTAACCGCAGTTAGTACACTTCCCGCCAAGTTTTTTAACTAAATTAAGCTTTCGTTCTAATCCACGCTTTTTTTGAGCTGGATATGATTGGTGGTTAGCATTCTTACACTGTATTGAACAGTATAATAGCTGCTTTCCTTTAAGCTTGTTGTCACATATTACACATATTGAATGACTATTCATGTTGTTAGTATATCCTAGATACGCTATATAGTTGCAGGGCTGCTTACATGGGTAACCGGTAAGTATATCTTGTCAAATTCGGGGAAGCCTCTGTGCAAACGTGGTAATCCCGAGCCAAGTCCTATGTATAGGAAAGGTGTAGAGACTGAACGGCAAGTATCCAATTAGCATTGGATAAAGAGACAGTCCAGACCACCAAACCCGAAAGGGGCAACCAAAGTTGTAGTGGTAAGCATAACCGATTGGTCGAAGGTTCAATTCCTTCCACCCCCACCATATTTCATTATCAGAAACAGTCACAATTACATCTTATGCAACTAGATCAAGTTTATCTCCGCTACTAGTCACCCTTACTACAAGCTCACCAGCGGTTTCAAAGAAATATTCCTGTCCTTGAGGAACCTCCAGTTCAATACCTTCCTGTATTTCTAACTTTTCTGACACTTTTTCACCATCTTCTACATGTTCTAGATCAATAATTCCCGTACCCCTGAGTACCATCAGATGTTGTCCAGAAGTCGTCGTTTCAATTCTTTCTTTTGGATGCACACCCGGAACAATATCTATTAAAGCACTGTCTACTACAATAGACTGATCTTCACGACGACAATATACCGGGTAGACTCTAGAGCCATCAGGAAACCAGGTTGGCTGATCTATGTTATGTCGGCTATCGACAAAGGTTAGTACTTCATTTGCTCGATCATCTTTTTGTGTATACATGTTTATTTTCCTTTTACTACTTCCAAGTAACACCCAGACGTACATTTTGTCAAGTGTTTTGTGGGGTTATCCACAGCTTTATAGTACTTAATTTATTTCGCTTATTGTAATCTTCTGCTACAATAAAGTCTCAGTATGCATAATGCAATTGCTGAAACTACCAGAAACCCAGAACAAGCTAGTGACCTCCCAATCGGAGGTCTTTTAATTTTCCAACCTGGACAGCTAGACCATTTCAATGCTTGGGAAAACTCGGCTACTTTTTTCAATAGCTACGCTGATCTATTCCCAGAAGGCTATGGGCAAGTGCTTCAAGCTGGGGTAATCGATGCTGAAGCCCAGCCAATAGATATAAATACAACTTATCCGGAGATACTTAGTGTATTGTTTGATGCTAGGGACAGAGATAAGGGTAGATACACCTGGCAGGCAGTTCTTACCGACATTGAAGCAAGTCCCAGCTACCGCGACGTAGTGACTAGGGAGGTTTTTAAAGACAAAGATAACCTTCAGCAAAATCAGCGTTTTGATGCTGGCGGAAGATTAATGGAATACACCAAGCCTCAGGACATCTTAAGAAGACTAGCTAGACTTTCATTCAGTAGTCAAATTAGTTTAGACTTTATAGATACTACCAAAAAGTTACGCCAAGTCAGATTAGCTTACCAGCAAAAAATGGTCGAACTAGACCTTGAAGTAGATTTCAAAGAAAGTGAATTTTATACAAATAAAATGAAGAAACTGCGAGAAGGCGCCGACCGTGTTGGTTTTCCAGCTTTATCTCCTCAAATCTATAGCCAATTTACCCAGCCCCATTACTCAGCCTTCAAGTAAAGCTAATAGCTTGTCAGTTGAATCAGCGTCCATCAGTTTTTCGCGTAGCTCCTTGGCGCCAGGGAAGCCTTCGATATACACTTTACAGAATTTATTTAACATATGGATGTTACGTTGACCATCCGGCCAGGTATTGGCGAAAAGCTTAACATGCTTAGTATACATTGCTAGCTTTTGCTCCTTTGTATATTCTTCCCACTTACTGTCTTTACTAAAAATAAAAGGATCGTGGAATATTCCGCGACCGATCATGATACCATCTAGGCCATACTTCTCGGCTAACTCCAGCCCATGCTGGCGACTAATTACATCACCGTTACCGACAATTAAGGTTTCCGCCGATAGGGAAGTCCGCATCTTTGCTATCTCACCAATAGCTTCCCAGTCGGCTGGTACTTTAGACATTTCAGCCGTAGTTCTTCCATGTATAGTTAGCATGCTAAGTTTTTGCTTAAGTAAGTCCTCGTGCCAAGACAAATCTTTACTGCTAAAGCCTAGTCGTGTTTTTACACTGACAGGGAAGTGGTGGGGCGTTTTCTTCCCTTTCCCCTGCTCTTTTATTGCGTCTTCTACCCCTGCTTGCGTTGCTTTAATAATTTCCATGGCTAGTGGTCGATTGTTTATTAGCGCTGAGCAACAACCATTCTTTATTATTGGCTTAGCCGGACAACCCATATTTATATCTACTCCGGCGAAGCCCATCTGTACAATATCCTTAGCGGACTTGTAGTAGTTTTCTGGGTTCTTTCCCCATAACTGAGCAATAATGGGCTTCTCAGTAGAAGTAAATTCTAGTTTGGGTAGTATTCTAGGTCGACCCGGACTTTGCAAGCCATCAACGTTAACAAATTCGGTGAAGAACAAATCCGGTGCTGCATTACTAGCCACAATACGTCGAAATACAGTATCGGTGACATCATCCATTGGTGCTAATACAAAAAATGGCTTGGGTAATAATTGTGCGATGTCCATAATTACTATGCTTCGATACCAAACTTCCGAAGTGCCTGGTTGGCAATTGGCTGAGCAAGACTTTGCCCTCGACTACGCTTGATTTTATCAACCCAAAAACTAAAACGTTGCTTCTGATCTTCAATCGCTAAGCTCACAGTACTCTTTGCTTCTTCGACAGTAACTGAACCGAGAGTTTCTAAAATGTGCTGCTGTACATCTACAGGTAATTCAGAAGCAGTATACTGATCAACAACAACGTCTTTACGTCTACGTGAATTTACTGTAGCCTTTTCAAATATATCAAAATTTGGTCTTAGCTGTCCTTTTGTTTCATGAAATCGGCTTAAATCTATATATCTAATAAACTGCTTGACGCCACCCTGCACACTGCCTCCAAGAAGCTCTAGTAGGCTGCTTCCTAACGGTAATTCACTATCGTTTAACTCATCTCCTAAAACAGCTAGCATACTCCTATCTACTTGCGCTTTAGTAGCATAATCTACGTAGCCGGAAACAACACTGAGAACAGCATTTTCTGGCTTGCTAGTCCTGGCACCCTGTTGATGGTGATATATTTCTTCTAAGTGTCTTGAGACATTGCCAAGGTTGTCATCTAAAGATTGTAATTTGTTGGCTTCGTTCAACTCATCAGTTGTTGTAGCCAAGAAACCTGCACCGTCTCTAAGCTGATCCAACTTTTCCCACTTTTTACGAATCGCTAACTCCAACTCATGATCTTCATGCGATCTAGTCGGATCACTATCACTAGCAATATATTCGTCCGGCTCAAACAGTGGTTGTTCAATAGTCGACATAACAACATAACTATATCACGTTTGTGCTTAAAATACAAGCTTGAAGCGTCGTCCTAACAGATGCCTATTCCCACCGGAAAACTCTAAAGGCAACCGTATAGATAACTACTGTCCAAAGCAACATTAAGGCAAGCTCTGGTCCTTGACTAAATATAGTTTGGCCTTCAACAATAATGTGTCGAATCCCCTCTATAAATGGCGTTAACGGTAGAAAAGCCGAGATTCCCTGAAGCCACTCCGGCATTAAGAATCTTGGGAAGAAAACACCACTTAAAAACATCATCGGAAAAGCTATTAAGTTGGTTAGTGGTGCAGCTTGGTTTTCGTTCTTGGCCCATCCACCAACAGCCAATCCAAAACCAAACATCATAATTGTTCCTAGCCCAACCATTAATATAAATGATAGATAGTCCCCCTGCATCGAGAAATCAAAAACAAAAGTACCTACCAAGAATAAGAAAGCAGAAGTTATCAGACCAATTAGTAGATAATTCAGTGCATTACCAAGCACGAACTGTGAGGTCCTTAGTGGCGTAGTTCGAAGTCGGCGGAGCGCTCCGGTTTTCTTCATGCTAGGCAAGCTATTGGTTGGCCCAAAAAAGCCCAGGCTAAGAATCGAAAAGCCAATTAGACCAGAAAAAAATATAGTCGAAAGAACTAAGTCCTTTGGTATCGGTAGAGACTACTTCAACGTTAAACAATGGCTCTTGCTGAGTAATACTAGAGTCGATTTCACGCAGTGTTCCCTCAATTATTTGAGCAAAGGTTCGTCCAGTCTGTTCACTGCTTGGATCGAAATATACCTGCAACTTACCAGTGGGTTGTGACTTCTGATTGAGTTCCCCGAACTTTTCTGGTAGGACTAAAATTGAGTCTAACTCCCCCCTACTCATCTGCTCTTTAGCAGAGTCTAACGTTTCAGCGCTTTTCACATCAATATATTCGCTATTTTGAGACTGCTCTACAAAATTCTTAGCAAACTGACTATTAGAGTTATTAATGACTGCTACGTCAAAAGATACACCATTGTCATTTCTATTTAGTGCTCCGAAAACCAGTAGGAAAATTAATGGAAAGACAAAGGTGAAAAACAAGGCAACTTTATCTCTAGTGAAGGCTTTGGTTAAGTAAGTTGCTAATTTAAAGATAGTATTAAAATAGGTCTTCATAACTATTCTCGCAGTTCCTTCCCTGTTAGATCAATAAATACATCTTCCAGATCAGCTTGTTCGACGTGTTGTTTTTTCTTGAAGCCCCGTGATAGCAGCTGTTTAACCAGATTTTTCGGAGAATCGAGAGCTATTATCTTGCCTGCGTCCATTATGGCAACCCGATCGCACAAGACTTCCGCTTCTTCCATATAGTGGGTGGTTAGAACGACGGTTATCCCTTTACCCCTAATCGTTTTAATTAAATCCCATAAATTACGTCGAGCCTGAGGGTCTAAGCCAGTAGTTGGTTCATCTAAAAATAGGACTTTTGGTGTATTAACTAGGGCTGTGGCGATACTAAATCGCTGTTTCTGACCTCCTGATAGGGTGTTTACCATCGCTTTAGCCTTATTATCTAGTTGGACGTCCTTTAGGAGCTTATGGGGCTTCTGTCGCCGCCCATAGAACGAACTAAACATGTTTAGCTGTTCAGTCAGATTAAGATTATCCATAAAAGCTGAGCTTTGCAGTTGAACGCCAATTATCTGTTTAACGTCTTCTGGTTTTTTGGCCACATCAATACCATCTAAGCTCACCTGGCCATCATCGATTGTTCGCATTGACTCTATCATCTCCAGAGTAGTAGTTTTCCCAGCCCCATTTGGCCCTAGAATTCCAAATATCTCACCAGCCTTAACTTGGAAGTTAATGCCTTTAACAACTTTTTTATTACCATATTTTTTTGTAAGGTTTTTGACGTCTAATATTACTTTGTTCTTCATTTATAGGAATTATAGCATCTGAAAAATTAGCTATGAATATCTTTCCTTACTAAATGCCATCAATACCCCAACAGAACCGACTATAACGCCCAAAACTACTGGCACCCCAACAATAGCATATTGGGCAACTTCCCAGTTCGCTTCGGCATCGCTAGATTTATTCTCTAAATCATATTGAATTTCATCAAGAGACGTTTCTGATTCACTTATTCTATCCTGCTGGTCCCTCAATTCAGCTACCAGATCAACCGGCTCTTCTTGGCATTCATCACTCTGGCCTAGAATAATCCGGGCAGCTGCATTAGGAAAATCTTCATACTGACCGCCATCTAAATACGCTCTGGTCAGTAGTTCGCAGTCATCAGCTAAATTTTCTAGACTCTCTGTGAATTTCCTTTCATTATCGTTGTAACTCTCTAGCGCTAACTGATACTCCAATTCAACCGCCTCTAATCTAGCTTGGTCCTGCCTGGCATCTCTCCAGCCCGCAATAATTCCAGGGACAGCTAAAACGGCAAATGTTGCAACCACCCCGATAGCATTTCTAGGATTAATCCTATTAAAAAAACCTGGGATATTATTTACCTTTTGTTCAGTTTCTGGATTAACCATCTATCTATTTCCTTGACACATCTAACCCAGTTTTCCATAGCCTAAACCACAAAGCAAGCATGAGTGCAATAAAAAATACCCCTGGTATTACCTAGGGGTATTAGTATTTAAACTATATCGCTATAAGTTATAGCTCTGAGTCTAAATTATTTGTTTCGCTTTACAGTAAGAAAGCCGTTTCGTGGGTTTTCGTTTACTGAGAAGCCATCAGGTAGATCAGTTGCTTCTGGGCGAACGTCCTTACTGAAGTAATAAATTGTTTGTTCTTTGCCACCACGTAGTACTACTTTTTTTGAATTTAGGTGATATGTTACACCCTTTGAGTTTGTGTGCTTGTAAGCCATCTTACTCTGTCTCCCTCGCTTATTTAATAATGCACCCCTAACATACTCTGTTAATTATATGCTTGTCAATAGAATTATCCCTGTTACCACCGGTGACCCCTGTTAATTTGGCGATATATTTTAGCTGTTATTTAGTTGCTGAGATCTCTAATTTCTTTCTGGACGTACTTCTCAAGTCCAAAACGTATCACAAACAGCGCCAGGGCAATACTACTAATTACCAAGCTCCAGCCGGCTAGATCTGGTGACCAAAAAGGCGCTACAAAGTCGAATTTATAGAGCTCCTCAGGAATTTCTTTTTGCTCTACTCCACGAGCACTTACATACTCAGTAATGCAAGGTATCCGGCCACTGCCTGACAGACCAACTGGAAATTGTTTTTCACATTCTGCCTGTGCCTCGGTATAGATCTGAGTATTTTGAACACTTAGTTTCTTCTGTTCGGCTTCAACCAGTCGCTCATAGCGATACTTTAATTGAATCGGTTGAGAGATGGAATTATCGCCACTGGAAAGATTAGTATTCATATGCGAATAAATATGCTCTCTTAGCTCTCTTAGGGCTGATTCAACGTCACCATTGTTTTTATCTACTTCAACAACCTGGTTACGCAGTTCGATTGCTCTGAGGTTATTCTGGCGCAGTGAATATATAGCGACCAAACCAGCCACTACAGCAATAACTAAAAAAATCCAGATATTAACTGAGCGTAATAATTTATTAAACCGTTTGAAGAATCTCTTATCCATCAGTGTCCTCTCTTAGCGTCTTTATCTAGCGATATAAAATTTTCTGTGTTTATTAGAAGCGATGCCACACCAGCAATTATAAAGGAAAGGGTTAGAGTGGTCTTGATTGATACGAAGTGAGCCACAACAAACAATAGACAGTAAACTGTCAATTTAGTGAAACTAGCAAGCGACTCCATGATACTCAGAACTACAATCCGGTGGCCTGGATAACTATCAACGTCGTTATAGTAACCCTTGAAGTAAGGCAGTCTAAAACCAATAGCCAAGATGTCATGCAGGATATTTATAGTTAAAGCTACCGGATAGGAAGAAGTTATAACCCTTAAAAAGTGGACAACGGCGTTAACTACGCTACTAATCCTTAGCAACCACCTACCGTTACCAGCGTCAACCAACTGTCCAATTTTATAAGAAGATATTATAGAAACTAAAGTAGCAATCGAAGTTATAATTCCAATGTTAATAAACGCCGAATCGCCAATAAATACAAAAACACCTAGGAATAACGGCCACAGAGTGACAGAAATAGTGTTCTCAATATTAACCGCCAAGAATGATGGAACAATTTTTGAAACTTTAGAAATATCGAAGCTGGCGTAATCTAAATGCTGTCTAGTGTGGGTTGGCTCACGAGTCTTAAACAGCGGAATTAATCCAAGTATCATAGCAATTGATGAAAATGCAAAAATAAAGCTAGGACCGACAAAATGACCAACTAAACCACCCAGAATTGGCCCAATAAAAGCACCGACTTTGCTCATAATTAAAATGTAGCTAAGTTCTTTCCCACTGTGATCGGAGTGCTTGATCTTTGAGAAATCGGTGTCGAACGCAATAAAGAACATCGACTGCGAAACACCCCAGAACAACCCAATGAACCACAGTGGCCAATTCATAGACTCTAAAGTTAAAAACAACACCGATGTCAGCATAAACATTATCTGACCTACAAATAAGATGTGCTTAGGTCCGAACCTTGCCACTAAAAAAGCACTTAAATAGTCGGCGAAGGTTCTGGTCAGAAAATAGAAGATTACTACTAATAAAATACTGGTTAAAGCAAAGCCAATATTAAACAAAAAGACTGGGATAAATAAACCCATCATACTCAGCGATAATCCGCGCACTAGCATTAGAACATAAATTTCATTTAATTCATTAAACTTAGTTTTACGCCAGTAATGTCGATGGTGCAGTCTTTTACTTAACAGCTTTTTTAACATAAACCCTTATTATATTTATTTAGCATTAGCTCTATGGTGTCATTATAGCCTAACTCAAGGTAAAATATACATATGCATATTTACTTTAGTGGAATTGGTGGCGCTGGTATTGGCCCGCTAGCCTTAATTGCCAAGCAAGCCGGCTACCAAGTTTCCGGTAGCGACAAACAAGACTCTAGCTATGTCCAGTATCTAAAGAAAAAAGGGATTAAAGATATTGTCATAGGACAAGAAACCGGAAAAATAGGAGCAGTACACCACCGAAATCCAATAGATTGGTTTGTATATTCTTCGGCATTAACCAAAGAGAACCCACAGCACCCAGAACTGTTATTCGCTAAAGACGAATCAATCTACACCAGTAAACGAGCTGAACTACTGAACCGAATACTTAGGGACAATAAACTCAAGATGCTAGCTATTGCCGGAACACATGGCAAAACAACAACCACAGCCATGGTTGTTTGGTTAATGAAAGAGTTAAAGCTTCCTATAAGCTATTCAGTCGGCGCCAAACTAAGCTTCGGAGACATGGGCCAATTCGATAAAAACAGCGAATATTTCATCTATGAATGCGATGAATTCGATCGAAACTTCTTAGAGTTTGAACCATACATGTCAGTTATATCCGGAGTTAGCTGGGATCATCATGAGATCTACCCCACTAGAGAAGAATACCAATCCGCTTTCCGTGACTTTCTAGGTCAATCTAAATATTCAATCCTTTGGCAAGAAGACTTTGACTATCTAAGCTTGAAGTCAATTAAGAACACTACTGTACTAAATACCGATCATCCAGATATTAACAACATTAAACTAGCGGGACTATATAACCGACTAGATGCCAGGCTAGCTATAGAGGCGGTCCACGAAATATCTAAAACCCCGATAAGCAAATTGATAGAAATTATGAACAGATTCCCTGGCCTGCAAAGACGGATGGAAGAAATAATACCGAACCTCTACAGTGATTACGCCCACACACCAGAAAAGATTAAAGCCGCTGTAAGCGTAGCCAAAGAAGTGTCTACCGAGCAAGGAAAGGATTTAGTTGTCGTTTATGAAGGACTAACCAACCGTCGACAAGTCCATATGCAAGATGACTATAAGGACTGTTTTGAAGGAGTAGATAAACTAATATGGATTCCCAGCTACCTAGCCCGCGAAGACCCGGGTGAACGAATAATTAGCCCTAAAGAGTTAATAGCAAAACTATCTAATCCAGCGATAGCAACGGCCATGGAGCGTGATGATCAGCTAAAAACAACTATTCAACAATACATAGATGAAGGAGCAATAGTTGTTGGTATGGCTGGTGGTGGTGGAGATAGTCTAGATGAGTGGCTACGTAAACAATTTACAGAGAATTAACTTAACAATCTGTCAGTATTTTAAGCAAGATCTATTTGTATCCTATCTATTATCCCCAGCTCCCTTTTGAGCTCCTCGCTTTTTTCGATCAGCTAGCTTACTTAGATTTAATTGCATGACATCGTCGAAGCTTAAATCTAAGCTATCGGCTAGTAGCGCCACATACCAAACTACATCACCAAGTTCTTTCTTGATCTCTAGCTTATCTTCTTCAGATATTTGACCATCCTTATATGCTACGATCTTCTTCCATTTCTCAAGTACTTCACCAGCTTCGCCACTAATACCCATAGCCCATATAGTTTTATCCATCAATGGATCTTTGTTGTTTATAGCTGTAGTTAATGCTTGTTTTTGGTATTCATCAAATGTCATCGTCCTTACCTCCTGCTGTTATTTCTTGATATCACTATTATCTATGGATATTAATCCTCAATTCGACCTGTTGCTTCATTTATCTTAACAGCCCCGGATCGTAATACTTCTATAGCGTCATCATTAATTCTAATTACCGTTGAAGGTAGTCTGTCTTCTAAACTGCCGCCATCTACATAAAAATCAACCTTATCTTTAAACTCGTCAATTGCCTGCTCTATGTTTAGTGCAACTGGCTCACCAGGAGAATTTGCGCTAGTCGTCATCAACGGCCCTGTATTATCCAGCAGTCCCCTTAGTTGTTGATCGTCTGGTATTCTAACGGCTAAAAATTTATGGCCCCGATGAAGATATTCTAGTCCATTACTGATTGGTATCTCTATACTAATAGCACCAGGCCAATATTGTTCTACAGCAGTTAAATACCTGCGTTTCAGCCCCAGTTCAACTAACTGATCAATACTGCTAGCAATAATAGTTCCTGGTTTTTTATCGCGTGGTTTAACTTCGCTAAACAACCTATCGACAGCCTCGGGCTTTTTAGCACACACAGCCAGACCATAAATCGTATCTGTCGGAATTACTCCAATTTTGCCATCTTTAAGCAAGCTATCTGCCTGGCTTAGGCTACTGAGAATCGGCGATCTGGCCAACTTATTTCCTACTTCCCTTGCCCCGCCAACACTGGAGCAACAGGAACCTTTATCTTGGCTTTTTTAAGCTCTGGCTGAAGCCTTGAATAGAACTCTGCTTTAATAGCCCATTGCTTACCTGGTGCTGTCTTACCTCGGATTGAAACAGTAATTCCCCGTTCGTTATAGCCAGCAATCTGAGCCATGTTTAGCTGTTCTTTTATGAACGGTCCAGTGCTCGGGTCTTTAGACATCTCAGCCCCGATTTGGTTAATAATATCGGTTAGTTTTTGTAGATCTGTTGACTGATCAACTACTAGAGTTTCATTAATTAAACTAAAGCCAATAGTGCTGTTACTAGCTATGGTGATGTTCCCATTAGGAATATGGTGACGAATACCATTAATATCTCGTAGGATTGTAGTTCTAATAGTGATTGATTCAACACTACCGCTAACTGGCGCGGCAGCACCAGCCTCCAGCTCGACAACATCGCCAACCCTAAACTGGTTTTCGCTAATTATGAAAATACCACTGACAAAGTCTTTAATGAAAGACTGGGCCCCGATACCTAAGGCTACACCCATCACACCAGCACTTGCTAGTAGTGGTGCCGTATTAATGCCTAGTTCGTCGATTATCATGGCGGTGGCGACTAGAAGAACGGCAATCTTAATGACTGCAGAGATTAGACCATGCAATGTGTCAGCTCGCTTCTTCCGATCACTATCCGATTTGAAGTAGTGCTCTTTCATAGCGTTAATAAGCACGCCATGCACTACAGCGATAGCTATCTTACCAATTAGCCATGAACCGGAGATAATAAACAATATATTTAGACCATGTTCGCTAAACCAAGTCTGAGCATTATCCAAAAAACCCTGGAACTGATCTTCGGCGGCAAATCTATATAAAAAATCCATATGTTTATTCTAACTGCTTTACACCGCGACCAGCAAATACTTTATTTGTCTAATTTTTAAAGCTCTAAACCTTGATCGGTTAGATCACTGTTAAGCACCTCATCGGTTTCTTCTATTTCTTGTAGAGCCTTGTCTATGTCGCTAGTCGCATTATCTATATCTTCAGCAGATACTCCGCTGTCTTCTTCCTCGGGATCTGATCTTTCTACAACTGGGGTTGTGTTGGTTGGTTGTTGCTGACTCTGCCAGTAGGCATAACCAGCGCCACCAGCTAAGGCTAGAGCTAAGACCAAAGCGATTATTACCACCATCCAGTTAAACTTCCGCTTGGGATGATCGGTTGGTGCTTTGCTTACTTTTCCCTTCTTGCTATCACTTAAATCTGGAGGTGGTGGAAGTTCAGTAGTTGGAATATTGCCAGCTTTAGTTTGAACTGATGATTTATATGGTTCACTAGCAGCTGGCGACTTAACATCGTTAGACACAGCTTCTGGCTTCTGAGGGTTGCTACTAAGGCTAGGCTTAGATTCAGGCTTGGTTGCTATGCTTTGACTAGAACTTGAGCTAGGATCGTAAACATGAGGACTTGAATCAACAGCAGTTGCCGACTGAGCCGGCTTAGGTTCTTGCCGAGCTACCTCTTCTGGCGAAGCAGGTTTATCTGCCGGTTTATCTGCTTTTGGCTGTTCACCATCCAGTTGATCCAAAGACACTGGTTCTTTTGGTGCTGGAGGTTTATCCGTTGTCTTTGGAGGATCAATATTAGGTGCAGTTCTACTAGTCTTGGTAGCTGCATCCTGATTTAAACTACCTGAAGTTTGACTGATAGGCCCAGTTTTTGACGATACACTAGGTTTAGGATCGGTACCATTTGAAGCAAGATTGGTGTTTTTTGGTGGTCGTTTAATATCATCCATTATCTTTATCTCCTGCGCTATCTGTCTGTTCGCTCAGAGCTTCCTTAATCTTAGCTAATTCTGGTTTAATGCTCTGGTTAATAAGTTGCTTAATTTCATCTGAGGAACTGACTAAGCCAGCTTTCTGCTCTCTTACTTCTTCAAGTGCAGACTTGAAAGTATCGGTAAACTCTTCACAGTTAATGCTACTTAGGTCATTTAAGGCAACTTGGTAAGTAGATATATCTAATTTAAAACTATCTACTTTGGCCTTTAGCTCGGTTGTTTTAACTTCAAGTTCGACAATAGATATCTCTGCCTGACCATCATAATCTTTTAGCTCAGCGACCAAAGACTCTACCCTCTCAACTATTTGCTGATAAAGTTTAGAACGCTTGTCGCCTTTATCTACGGCAACTTGGGTTAGTTGCTTAGTTTTAGCTTGAGCTGGCGTACACAGATTCTTTAGTCTATTTAACTGCTTCTCGGTCAAATTAGTGGGGTGATCTTTTTTGTATTGTTGGTAACGAGCATCCAGCGTCTTCTCTATTTTATCGGTGGTTGTCTCCGGCTTATCTTCAGTAGCAGCCAAGCCAACAACTGGCGTTAGCAGTCCAAGCCCAAACATGGATAACACTAGGAAGAAAGTGATCTTTTTTTTCATTAACCCTTTTCCGTATTCTTGTAACCTAATTGTAGCATAAACGGTTTACTAGAGGTGTTATTAGCATCTTTACTAGTCAGATAGTAGTTCATAGCGGAGTAGCCTATTAGAGCGAACAAAACAACACTTAGGATCAGAGCAAGGACCCGCGTAATTCTAGAGTGAAATAAGGGGCCCATACTAACTCGCTTAACGGTTGGTTTGGCCTCAAATTCTTTTACTGTAGTCTTTGGCTCATCAGTAACTTTTTTTGGCGGTGCACTGAGATCAAGAGGGTTAAAGTCATCCATACATAAGCAGTATAAAGTATAAGGTTACTTTAATGAAACAAGCCTAGCTGTTTATTCCTATTGGTTCAGCTGTTCAGTTACTGTTATATCGGCTATTTTGTGCGCTTTACCGCCGTTAATACTAAGAACATAATCAGCAGTTTCTTCGGAGCTAGACACCCGGTAAATAAGGGTGCCGTGGTCCAGCCATCTAATGGCTGATCTTAGACCAGATTCCTCTACCAGTACTTTGTCTTTCTTATCTTCAAGGTTATAGAGCAACAAAGTCCCCTTGCCATCTCGGTCTTCACTCCACAGACTATGTTTATTATCCGGACTATCTAGGTATTCTCTGGAGTCAAATGAACTAGGCACTACACTACTCTTTGTAGCCTTATTGTCTCCCAGCTGATACTCATACCAAAGCTGGCCACTAACAGATAGATCCAGCTGATCATAGTTCTTGCGAAAAGCGTTCCAGACTTCCTTTTCAACGATAACGGTTTCTTTATCGTTATCTAGAGACTTACGGATATATTTGCTAGACACTCCAGCAAGATAAGTGTTTCCTGGTGCATAATACAGATCAGAACCTATCAGCTTAATGTCATTAAAGGAGTTTGCGCTAGCTATCTGGGTAGTCTCAGTTGTTGCACTATCGTAAACAAAGATTCGATTGCGATCAGGGTTAGCTGCACTTGCTCCAGCTGCTCGTCTTAGATAAACCAGCTTATTATCGCTCCAGCCGATAAGCTTAATAACTTCGGATTGGGCAATCTTAACTGCTTCGTTACTATCAAGATCAACGATGTTTAAAGTGTGGAATAAATATCCATCCTGATTCCTTACGTCTTCTCTTGTGTTAACCATAGCAACTATTTCTTCAGTCGGATGTGACAGTAATGAGAAATTGTCAGTTTCGGTACCAGTAGCTTTTAAGACTAGTTCTTCATTCTTGCCGTCTACGTCAATTTTGTAAAGATCATAACTCCCACTGCGCCTACTAAAAAACGGATGTTTTCTACTGGAAACCATTTCTACATCGCGTTTGGCTTTGTTAGCTATCTCGAGACTTATCTCTTCAGTCCGATAGCCCTTGGAGCTAACCTCTACCTCAAGATCCTGTTCATCGCTAGGGTCAATGGTTAATATTATCTTTCCTTCACTGTCGGCCAAAGCGCTAAACTCACCGCTAACGGCTTCGGCTTCAGGAATCTGCTTACCAGTTAACCAGTCTGTCAGGTAGAAAGTATACTGAGCTCCGACTGGCTTGACCTCGATATCGCCTAACGGGTTACTGCCCCAACCAATGGTTACAGGCTGATTAATTTCAGCAAAGGCCCGTTTATTAATATTTAAGTTCTGTCTACCTAATTTTATGTGACTGAGCTCCGCCCGACCACCAATGTCAGTTATGGTCGATTGTCCGCTAAGATTCACTTGAACATTTTTCAGTGGCAATTTTGAAGATTGGTCGTAGATGACTATCGACATCTTCGACCGAACGCCAAAAGTATTTAGTAGAAAGTAGCGACTAGGTGGGATTAAGATTACTAGCAGTAATGCTATGCCAATACCAGCAAATGTCCAATAACGTAGCTTCTTATTTCTCCACCATTTTTTAATAGCTGTCTTTATTTTCTGTTTTAAGCCTGGCTTTGGTTGTTGGTCTGTATGCTTATCGGTTTTTGGTTTATTTTCATCTATAGAGTCGTTATCTGAATCACTGTTTGGTGAATCATTAGTCTCGGCATCAATCTTATCTAGCTCTTTTTCGTAAGCTAACTCATCAGTTTCCGAAATATCGTCTAATTCGTTGTTAAGATCAGTGCTAGAATCCTTTTTATTGTTTACCATTTCCCTATAATTTTAGCATATGCGCTTAGCCATAATATTGGTTGTGGCTGGGGAATAGAGATTGAAGTATAATAGTGCCTATGCTTGGCCTACAATTTGTCAATGACCTTTCCGAACCGCGCCGTGATGCTAGAAATATTATTGCCCATCACCTTCATGGCAAAGGTGAATTTTCTTTCAGCTATATAGCTCAGTTACTAAGCTCAACTGTAGTTTGCACACTCGGCCTAATAACAAACTCAGTAGCCGTAGTTATCGGTGGTATGATCATCGCTCCTTTGATGTGGCCGATCCTTAATGTTTCCTACAAATTGGTTACCAAGAAAACAAAAATATCTATTAACCCCTTCATTATCCTAGTAATCTCCACCATAGCTATATTCGCCGGCGCAACGCTAGTTGCTCTATTAACACCATATAAAGAAATAACTTCAGAGATGTTGCTGAGAACCTCCCCAACTTCTCTGGAGATTTTCATAGCCCTAGCAGCCGCAGTTATAGCCGCCCTGGCAGTTGCAATTCCAAAGATTAGCGATTCGGTGGCTGGTGTAGCAGTTGCAACTTCTTTGGTGCCTCCACTTTGTGTAAGTGGAATCGGACTAGCCTACTTTAACTTCGAGGTCCTCTACGGTGGTTTTTTGCTTTTCTTAACCAACGCTTTAACCATAATGCTGGTTTCAACCTTAATCTTCTCGGTCTTTATAAATGGCCGAGATTTTTCTAAACTTGAAACCAAACAAGTAGCCCTAATTATTGGCGCCCTAGTTATTATCTCTTTCCCGCTTTATTGGCAACTAGAAAGCTCCATTGCTAGCTCAGCCATTAGTAACTCGGCCAAAACAACGATTGATAAAAAAGTCGAGGAGTTTGTGCCAAACACTGAAATCCAGAACTACCAGATCAAGCTATCTCCTGATGGCAATAAAGTTTCCATAAAAGCGCTACTACTACTGCCACCAACTAGAACTATTAGCTTCGAACAAGAAAAAGAAATAATTGATGAGCTAACCAATAAACTAGGTAAGCAAATAGATCTACAACTTGTTCAGCAAGACTCAATCCAGCCGGTTACTGAAAAAGAGCTACAAGAAATTGGCGAGCGTAAAATTGTTGAAGAAAGCTTCAATGAACAAATTGCAGAACTAGATTCCACTATTCGCATAAATAGCGTCAATGCTCAGCTAGACAGCCAAGCTGGTTGGAATATTGGTGCTAGCATTAGATCAACATCGGAACTAGATATTAATACCGAAGACATAACTGCAATTGAAGAAAAAATCGGTAAGTTGGTTGGACGTGATGTAACTATATCTATGGAAGTATTGGATAGTAAGATAATTGGTGCTAATCAGGAGCGTGAAGATTTGTTGGCTTCAATCAGAAAATCACTGCGGGGCATAAACGGTGTAAATAGTGTTGTGTCCCTAGAACTGGAAGAAAACAGCGACAAAAAAGCTACTGCCACTGCCCTACTACTAGTAAACGACAGTATTGAATTTAATAACCAAGACAAGCAACGTCTAGAAAAACAACTATCCTCGACTAGCAAAAAGGCTATAACCTTAAATATATCTTTGGTTGCTACTAAGCCGTATTAAACATATAGAATTAATATAGAAATACCAATTTCAGGACAGTAATAACAAATAAACTATAGGTACTGTTGTTCAACAGTTTGTTGGTTAATACCATTAACAACGTCTTTAAAGCCTAGGCTCTTAAATAGTTGCACCGCAGAACCAGCCCGGGCACCACTACGACAATAGAGAATCACTTGCTGATCTTTATCCAGCTCATCCAGCTTTGTTGTACTACTACCTAATTCACTAAGTGGAATATTAATAGCTCCGTCGACGTGGCCACTGTCATACTCATCTTGTTCACGAACATCGATTATCATATTCCTATGATAGCTGAACCGTCCTAGTAAAATAAAGAGCCTTAGCACCGACAATTTTACCGACAGTTCTAGTTAGGGTATCAAATGGTAGATCAGGGTCGACTAATCTAAACTCCTCAGGAACTCGATACAACTCTTGATGAACATTAGATAACTTATCAAAAAAGTCATCATAAATATCATTAATTACCTCAAGTTCCATGTCGGTTAACGCTCCAATATATGACCGATCCAAATCACCTAAGACAACTTCTAAATAACGTCTGGCTCGGCGCTTATAATCGCTAACTGTATTAAACACACTAGCAGCTACTTCCCATGACTGGACTTGCTGCTCCATTACTTCATTTCTTGGCTTAACTGGCGGTTCACTGATTTTATGTAACCAGTTATGAAATTTAACCGGCATAGCACCCAAATGAATAGGCAGGCTTCTAAATTTTAACTCTAGTTCTCTATTACCTGAAAATATACTCGGATAATCTGTCGAGGGCCAGTAAAAATGATGCGTGTTGACTTCTTGCCCACTCCAGTCAATCTCATCCGATAAAGTCTGTTTTACTAGGTCTATATGCCTGTGAATATCAACTAATCCACGGCTATCTACTGGCGTATCAATTCGATAATCTGGATCAACCAGCCTGTATTGCTCTGCTGGATATCCCCCAGCTGTTGGATCTATATCTCGCTTACCCAAATCAAGACCCTCTTAATAATATTTCTACTAGCCACCCTAACACTTAGTTAACCATCCAAAGAAAGGTTCGTAAACGAAAAGCATAAATATTACAATAATCATATTAATGAGTTATAATCTAAGCATAAACATTCTTGCCATGATTCAATTTAAAACAAATAAAAAAGCATTTATCCTAATAGTCTTTACAGCTTTATGTATTGGTATGAGCAATATACTAGGGACTCAACAAGCTGAAGCAGCTACTATACCAGTAGTTTCTGGTAGTGATGCAATCAGCGCAGATGGCCAATGTAGATTAAGCGAAGCTATTGAAAATATTAACGATCAAGCTCAATCAAATAGTGACTGTAGTGCCGGAGATGGAGCTAACGATACTATCATCTTGCCTAGTGGCACAGTTACTTTAAGCAATGATTTACCAGAGCTAACTGAGCCATTAATTGTTGAAGGTGCCGGAAAAACAACAACTACAATCGATGCTGATGGTAATTTAGGCTTTAATGCAGATTTTAGTTCAAGCGACACTGGGCTATATGATTATAGATTTAGTAACTTCACAATTACAGGTGCAGATTTTGCTGGATTTATATTTACTCAACCATCGTCGATAAACTTATCTAATGTATTAGTTGAAGATTCAGTATCCGGAGCCATACTGTCAGGAATAACAGTAACTGTCACCAATAGCGATTTCCAAAATAATACCAGCTCCTATGATTTAAGCTCTGTAAGTCCATATCATCCTTCAAGCTTTGCAGGCGTATCAGTAATTACCTTTCCTATAGCTACAACAGACATACCTACATTAACCATGTCTAACGTAACCTCATCGAATAATTCAGCTCATAAAACCGGTGTTGATATTATCAACCTTACTAGCGTTGGTGGTGATGATGTTTCTAAAGTAGTAAACACAATATCTAATACTTCAGTATTAGATAACTCTGCGACTGGAAATGCAATACTATCAGTTTTTCAGGATGGTGGTCCTTCAGCGACAGTGCCGATGGAATTAGACGTAGATAGCGTAACAATAGCAGGTAATTCGGTAACGGCCACCAGCTCTAATCCAGTCGTTGGCGGGTATTTTAATTCCCAGCCATACACTACTGGCATGAGTGTAAACGGGAAATTAGCCGATGTACAGAATTTGAAAAATGTAACTGTTGCAAACAATACCGCTACGAACCTATTTGATGATCAGCCAACGATGTCAGGCTTCCAAGGGGTGCTCAATTCTGAAGGGTCAGATATGACAATCTATAACGCTACAATAGTCAACAATTTAGTTACCCAGACCGATGAAAGTATATACGAAACCGGCATAACCACCGGAAATAATGTGGCATTTTACGTTTTAAAAATAAATATTTCAGATTTCACTACATCAATAGCTTCAACATCCATTAATTCGATATCGGCAGGCAATAAAAGAAATGGCATAATTGGTACCTGCGGGATGATTGATTCTGCCGTATTCGGGATACCTTCTGCTCTTACTGATTTAACACCGACAAATCAAGGAAGTAATATATCTGATGATAGTCATTGCACCGGTTATCAACTAAAACCGAATGTTTTATCTACTCTAGATACATTAAAAGATAATGGGGGCTTCGTCCCAACAATAGCACTGCTACCTGGTTCTCCGGCTATTGGTGCTGGTGGACAAGTTCTAGGAATAAGCACTGATGCAAGAGGCGTTCCTAGGCCCAGCAATCCGGATGTTGGCGCTTATCAGACAGTACTAGGAGATTCAATTGAAACTTCCTCAAACGACTCCGACTCGGCTTTGGCTGACACTGGACAAGATATCTCAATCGTAATTGCTATCGTACTATCAATACTTACTATATGTATTGGGATAGCAGGTTATCGCAGAAGACTTCTAAATTGAGCGTGAAACATAGCCAATAACTCTTCTACTGTATAAATGCTGTAGAGGTCTAGACTGATACTCTCTTCTTCTATAAACGCTCAGCATCTTAGGTTGCTGAAAATCACTAGTTAATTCGTCTTCACTATTTGTTTGATGGGCAAAATTATATATATCAGAGGATATACGGCCAATTACGGAGTGCCCTAATTCAATGCCTCTCTTAATAGGGTCATCAGCATAAATTTCATAATCTAGATTCAGTTGATCGAGCAGTAAACTCATTGTCTGTATTCTTTTGGCTTTTTATTTTACTTTGGTTTATATTTTTATATTTCAGTTAAGCACTTTCATTATATATTACTGTAAATTAAAAGCTAGTCTACGGAGAAACAATCCTGCTACAGAAACGATCAAACTAATTCCAAACCAGAAAGACAAACTAGTATCCTGCCCAGTGTCAGCTAGATTACCCTTATCGTAAGTTGCGGATACAGGCTCTGAATCATCTGTTGAATCCCCTAGTACAGACTGATATGCTCCAACATCCCAACTAGATGGGTTCCTTGCGACACCTCTTGCATCTGTAGTTATACCTAAAACTACCCCTCCAGCCCCGATAGCTGGTGAACCAGGCAGAAGCGCCCTTGTTTGGACTGGGCCACCGTTGTCTTGTAGTGGACCTAGTGTACTTAATATATTGGCCATATTCTGCATATCTCCTTCAGCAATAAATGATGTGCAGGTATTATCATCAGATAAATTATGGCCTAAAGAATTAATCTCTACATCGGCACTTCCACTACCGGCAAACACACCACTAACATCTAGAGTTTTACAATTAGAAGAAGCACCGTTATTTAAATTATCTGCCAGAAGACTGTTGGTAGCATTAAGAGTAGTACTAGCCACATCACCAACGCCAATTCCTGCACCAGCCGAAAAGAATACTGCGGTGTCACCATAAGCGCTAGTATTGCCACGAATTCCGGTTACAGTGACATTCCTAGCGTCAATAACGATGTCAGTGTTTCCAGAGGATGCCATACCAAAACCACCGAACCCTGATGCAGACCCACCAGCACCGTTGGCGACAACCTCAGTTATAGTAACATTTGAAACGGTAGCCTCAATAGATCCACCGCCACCGTTTAAGCCAAATGCCCCTATAGAAAAAAGAAAGGCATTAATACTTCCGCTGGCACTATTGTTGGTCAATCTGGCAACAGTCACATTAGATAATTCTATCTCTGTACTACTGCCAGTTGCCCTGTTACCAAGCCCTATACCATGGATAATTGTTGATGAAGCCTCTAGATCATGAATGTCTACATTTTGAATATTTATAGAGCTATCTATATTTTCTCGCCCTAAGGCTATTACACCGGCGAGCTCACCATCCTCGATAGTTGAGTCCGTTCCATCAACCTCAATATTAGTAACAACAATTGTTTGAGCGTCAGCGTTAACTGCATAGTGTTTATAGGCCGTGATCATCATATGATGTATCTCAAAATCGACATCCGCCTCTACCTCAAATCCTTTATACTGACCACTGTCTCCATTAACTATAGTCTGATCAATGCCCGCCCCGTTTATTACAACTGACTCAGTAATTGTTGGTATGTCTGCACTTAAAGTAAGAGTTCCAGCTGGAATATTTATAGCGTCCTCTAGACCATCGCCAGCAGCACAATCAGCATTAGTTTGTGCTTGATCATTAATATTTTCTATAGCCTCACTGAGTGAGCATGAACTATCTACCGACACTTGATCAGTGCCAGAAGCTACGTTGAAAGTAGCTGCGCTTGCCTGATTACCACTGAATAACAATGCTGTCACAAGTAGGAAGCCAAATAAAATAATCTTGTACTTCCAGCTCATTGAGATTATAGATAAATGCATATATTTAGAATTCTTGTTTATGCTTACTTATTAGAGATATTTTATCACATAAACAACACACCTAACATTATCCTTAAGCTGAATCCAGAATCCAGAAATCACCAAACAACAAACTTATAACAAGAATATTTAACAGATAGAGACGACTAAGGAGCTAAGCGATTAATATCTCTTGGGAAGAGAGTAGCTTCTTTAACGTTGTTTAGTCCAACTGTTTTTTCAACTAATCTATCAATTCCAAAGCCACAACCACCATGCTGAGGTAATCCATACTTAAAGGCTTGTAAGTAATATTTAAAGCCTGGATGATCTACATCAAGTCCGGCTTTTTTCATCTGTTTAACCAAAATATCATAGCGGTGTTCGCGCAGTGGCACTGTCGCTATTTCCAGACCCCTAAACAACAGGTCGGCCCATAATACAGTTTTCGAATCTTCCGGATTTACTTGATGGTAAAACTTCATAGCTTCTACTGGGAAGTTGGTTGCATAAACTAACTCTGAGCCATGTTTTTTCTTAGCATATTCACATATCCAACGTTCTTCATCTGGTATAAGATCTTTTTCCTGGGTTGTATCTACGTTATTGGCCTTAGAATAAAGTTCATGAATCTCGGCAACACTAAATTTAGGAACACTGTCGCCTAGCTTCAGTTCAGGTGCATTTAAACTCTTAAGATCAGCTTCATGTTCTTGGTAGGCCCGTTTCAGAACAGATATAGTCATATCTCCGACTAAATCAAGGACCTGATCATGATCATCTACGAAGCCCATTTCAATATCTAGCATTGTGAGTTCACTCATATGCCTAGTAGTGGCGCTAGGCTCAGCCCTAAAGGCCGGACCAATTTCGTAAACTCGCTCAAACACCCCAACCATCATCTGCTTATAGAATTGTGGACTTTGGGCAAGGGTTGCTTCTTTGCCGAAGTAAGGTAGCTTAAAGACTTCTGCACCACCTTCGGTTGCTTCAGCTAACAGCTTAGGGGTTTGAATTTCAACAAATTCTTTTTCGTTTAGGTATTCGCGGATATAGCGGTTTAGATCAGCTCGAAGCTTAAAGATCTTCTGTTCTTGCAGGTTACGCAGGCCAATAACTCTGTTATCTAGTAGGGTGTCTAAGTGTTCGCTTTTATGACTAATTGGTTTATCTATCTCAATTGGCGGTTCATCAGTTACTGGGACTAATACCTCTACGCTAGGTTCATGAATCTCAGCTCCACCGGGAGACCGATCGTCTTTAACTACATTTCCAGTGATAGAAACTACTGTACCAATCTGCATACCACGTAGTTTTTCAACTTCGTCCTTGTCTTCAACCAATACCTGTACTAGCCCACTTCTATCGCGGATATTTATAAAGTTCAGCCCACCAAGTAAACGCTTTTTATGTATCCAGCCACAAACAGTAACTGACTTGTCTATATGTTTAGCTATATCTCTGGCTAAAGTTCTCACCATTCTTCCCTTTTATTTAGCTGTTTTACAGATGTAATCATAACAGATAATCGATAGGTAGTCACCTTCTTATACTAGGTAGCAACTGCTTGGTAAAAAAGCTCCGGATTATTTATCACTAGACTCAGCATGTGCCGACTTAACATGTTGATGCTTCTTGGCGTCTTTTTTTGCCTCTAGGGCGGCAACTGCTCTAAGGTCTTCGTATTTATCGAACTCATCAACAATTTGCTTACCAACGATTCTCTCCAGAACATCTTCGATGGTAATCAGGCCAACTACCTCTTCAAAACCATTAACCACGATAAATAGATGGTGCTTAGTCTTTAAAAACGCCTGCAAAGCGTGGCCCAGTTGTTTATCTTCGTTAACGTAGTAAACCTTATTGCTCATTAGCTTCTTTACTTCACCACTAGCTTTGGCCTGGACTAGGTCTCGTAGATAAAGGGTCCCGACTATATGTTCATCGTCGCCAACCACTGGAAAGCGAGAGAAACCACTATCATGTAGTTCAGCCATCAGTATGGGTCCTAAACTATCTGAAGCTTTAACCGATTTAATAACTCGCTTAGGAGTCATAACATCACGGATTAATTCATCGCTAAAACTAAGGGCGTGTTTAATAATATTAATCTCTGAATCGCTCATTCGGTTATCTGGTTGTTTGCGCTGGGATTCTAAAAGCTCAATTAAGTCTTCTTTTTCATACAGTCCACTATGGAAATGTATTTTACTGTGCTTGCTGACTAGCTTAGCAATTCTATTTAGTAGTGGATACAGCTTCTGCATTACCTTAGCCAGCCATGGAGCTACCGCCCGAGCAATTCTTTCACTAAGTTGTGAAACTCGAACATTCGGCAACCATGCAAAAGCCAACCACAGTATTGATGCACAACCCAGAATAGCCATCCAACCGGGTAAAGTGGTAGAAAGTAGCACGAATAATACTGCTGCACTAAATCCTATTAATCCCCACAGCAAGACGTCTAGGCTTAGACCAAAAGAAACTGCTCGCCACAGCGCTTCGGCCAATTCGTCACCTTTATTAGCTCGTCTTTTTAGTTCTTTACGACTATATTTTGAGTAAGTCTTTTGCAGAGAAACACTGCCAATAGTAAGTAGGGTCAAAAGAATAATGGCCAAAAGCTTAATCATACATATAGATTACGGTTTATTTGATTATCTGTCGAGTGTTTAACTCTAGCACCCAAACTAGAAAGAATTGAGGTAATCTTTGCATAAGCATTAATGCCTAGGTATAATAATCACCAACGAATAGGAAAATATAATGTTATCCTTCAACCCAGCAATACAACAAATAGCCAAAAAATATCAATTCATACTCTTTTTCGTTGCACTGCTTGCAACAATAATAATAGCCAGCGGTAATGCTCATGCCGCAACCTTAAATGTTGCCACAGGAACGGATGAAACTACTACTAATGGATCTTGTGCATTAAGTGAAGCTATTGGCAACATCAACGATCAAGCTCAGACCTACCCAGATTGTTTGGCGGGCGATGGCAGTACCGACACTATATCAATACCAGCAGGGACTATTACGTTATCGGAAGACATATTGGAGTTAACGAATCCCGCTGTAATTCAGGGTGCAGGCATGGGAGATACAATTATTGATGGAGATAACGGCCAATACAGCGGCTTCTACGTTACTGGAGTGTCATCTGTTTCAATCAAAGACTTATCAATTACAGCTTATAATATCGCTGCAATATATATCGTAAGTTCTGATCTAGAATTAGACAATATTGAAGTTGATGGAACAAATGCCGACAGTAGTGGCCAAATATTTGGGATCGCGCACTTCAATAGTGACGGGGAAAGTCACGAGTTAAACTCAAGTAATGTGTATATTCACAGCATTACTACTATTGGAAAATACATCAACGCTTTCCTGGTTGCATTATCGGAACAGGGTCATACCGAAGCCACAGTTACAAATACTACTTTATATAATATTCATTCAACTGGATCTGAGGGTATAAATGGCTTAGCTATGCATGTGGGCACATTTGGTGGAAGCTCCGGAACAATAAACGCTAACATTTCGAATACCACCATTACTAACATAACTGGCGAGGCATTGACAGCACCGTTCAACGGGGTAGCTTTCACGAATAATGATGGCGATTCAACTGTTGATATGGATATTGATAACATAACAATAACTAACACCCACGGTGCAAATGGAACTGGTCCTCTTGCTGGAATTAAATCTGGGGCGTTTTACGCGGTTGGCTCGGGCGCCGCGGCCGAGGAAGTAGGTACAGTAAATATGACAGTATCAAACAGCCTTATGGCTAATAACACCTCTAGTAGTGTTTCAAGCAACTGTGCAGAGGGAGACTTTACCTCTATATTTGGCGGAAGTGGACAAGGAATACCGAATATAGTTTCAGCAGGCTACAACATCTCTGATGACGATAGCTGTGAAGACTTTAACCAGCCTGGAGACCAACAGAACGTCAATAATATCTTGTCAACACTCGGGCCCCTGCAAAACAATGGAGGCATGGTGCCAACTATGGAATTACTGTCAGGTTCACCAGCAATTGGTGCGGGAAGCGCAGTACTTGGTATTTCTACAGATGCTCGGGGTGTAGCTCGTGATGCTAATCATTGGGACGTTGGAGCTTATCAGACAGTGCTTGGAGATGCTACAACAACACTAGACCCTGAAACAACTTCAGGACAAGGCAACCTAGCTGATACCGGATCTAGGGCTTATAACAGTTTGTTATTTATAGTTATGGCATTATCTACCGCATCTATCCTGTTCAAGATTAATAAGTACTCAAAACAATAGACCTAATACTACGAATAATTACTTGACATAAGCATTTAGTTAAGTAATAATGGATAGCATTCTTCGACAAGGCAAGCGAGAGTCTAGCCGGGAAAAACAAAAAAATATTAACAAACAAATAATCTTTTTGAGACGGGATTTTTTGTATTAAGTGAGGTAAGTATGGGTATTAAAATAAAAACAATAAGTAGAGGACAAAAAGTGGAAGTAAAAGTAAAACGACCAAGTTGGCAAAAATACCTTCAGTACTAAGTACTAAATATGTATCGTAACTACACTTACCATGCATATTTCTGTACCTAATTGTAGTTATGCTTTATATTTTGTATACTAAAATCAGCAATCCAAGCGAAAGGTAATAAAAATGGCTAAAACAACCAAGAAAAAAGTATCTAGAACCAAGAGAACAAACAAAAACCGCGTAGATGACGGGGGCATCATTTTTGCCGCAACCGGAATTCTATTTGCCGGAGCTTGTGTAATCCTTCTAGGAAATCTTCAGGAATATGAAAACATCCAACTTCTTCTGATCGGCTTTGGTGCCGCCCTGTTAGTTCTTGGCGGTGTTGTTCTAGGGCTTGCTATCCGACCAACTAAGAAATAATAATTAACTCCATTAAAGGATTAAACAAAAAAAATAAAGATAAACATTAAATAATGGCCATAAATATATTTACTGAAATTAGTTTAGTTATTGTGTTTGCTACAGTTGTAGCAATGCTCATGAAGCGCCTTAAACAACCTTTAATAATTGGTCATATTATTAGCGGTATATTATTAGGTCCTGCAGTTTTTAGTTTAATTAAATCTGGTGAGACTATTGAACTTCTTGGTAGTTTTGGTATTGCCCTGCTGCTTTTTCTAGTTGGTCTTGGTTTAAACCCACGAATCATAAAAGAGGTTGGTAAAGTTTCAGTGCTAACTGGAGTCGGTCAGATAATATTCACCACTCTTGCCGGCCTGGCGGTATCTAAATTATTCGGTTATCCACTTATCCCATCTCTGTATATATCAGTTGCTTTGGCCTTTTCTAGCACAATTATAATCCTTAAGTTACTGACCGATAAAAAAGAACATAATAAACTATATGGAAAAATATCTATCGGCTTTCTATTAGTCCAGGATGTTGTCGCTACTATCGCCCTCCTGATAGCTTCGGCATCTGGCGCAGAATCTATCGACCCGGCCTCAATAGCCATACTACTAGTCAGAGGAATTGGCTTAATTGGTTTAACTCTACTGTTCTCGCATTTTGTCTTAAAACCAATGGGCAATTTTTTATCCAAATCACAAGAGATGCTATTTTTATTTGCCATCGCTTGGGGGTTTGGAGTTGCTTCACTGTTTCATGCAGCCGGATTCAGTTTAGAGGTAGGTGCACTAGTCGCAGGTGTATCTCTTGCAACTATGAATTATGCGCAGGAAATAAGTTCACGCCTCAGACCACTTAGAGATTTCTTTATTGTAGTTTTCTTTATAGCTCTCGGATCAAAGCTTAATTTCGATGGTGTCAGCTCTATATTCCTACAAACCATTGGTTTTTCAACGCTAGTTCTTATCGGAAATCCAATTATTGTTATAAGCATTATGGGCATGCTTGGTTTCACCAAAAAGACCGGGTTCAAAGCAGGACTAGCCGTAGCTCAAATCAGCGAATTCTCACTAATATTCATCCTGCTCGGTCTAAAAAATGGCCAGATAAGTGAAGAAGTAGTCTCCTTAATAACCTTCGTAGCAATTGCAACCATCGCAATTTCTTCCTATATGATCACATACTCCGATGGCCTATATAAACGTTTAGAAAAATACTTAACTATATTTGAACGTAAAAAAATCCGCAGCGAATTCGAAACCAACACTTCTTACGAAGCAATCCTAGTCGGCTATCGGAAAGGCGGTAGTGGCTTCGTTAAGGTGCTAAAATCTTTAACCAAGAAAAATCTAGTAATTGACTATGATCCGGAGGCTATTGAAGAATTAGATCGAAAGCAAATCCCATACATCTATGGTGATGCAACCGACCCAGAACTTCTTGAAGAACTAAATATTTCTAAAACAAAACTAGTCATCTCACATATCGGCGACTTTGATAGCAATCGTCAGATAGTCGAGTTCGTAACTCAGAAAAACCAAAACGTAGTAATAATCTGTCACGCCAACACAGCCCATGAAGCAGCCGAACTCTACGGTCTTGGAGCTAGTTATGTGATGTTACCGCACTACATTGGTAGCGAAAAAATTAGCGCCTTCATTAAACGCAATGGCTTTAAGAAAACCGAGTACCGTAAATTCAAAGACAAACATCTAGGTCAACTACAGCACAACTTTGAAGCTGAAGAGCTAGCTAAAGTTAATAGCTAAACGCCAACCTAACAAACTTATAACTTATCTATTAGTTATTTTCAGCAATAGCTTTATCTATTAGCTCACTAAAGCCTTCAATGTCTTGTGGCGGATCGTTTATTAATTCGCCCTGTAACACAAATGAAGGGGTCGAATTTACACCGTCTTGAGTTCCTTGTGAAAAATCTGCATTAATTACATCGTTAACAGACTCAGAAGCAAAGTCTTGCTTGTACTGCTCAATGTCTAGGTCCAACTGCTGAGCATAACCTTCGAAAATACTATTGACGGTAGTGCTAGAGCTCCAGACCTGTTGCTGTTCGTATAGTAAATCGTGCATTTCCCAGAACTTATCTTGAAGCCCGGCCGCTTCAGCAGCTCTAGATGCAGCCCTGGCGTTAGGATGAATTTGTTGCAATGGGAAGTGTCTGAACTGGAAAGAAATTTCTTCTTGGTACTTTTCTCTAATCTCCTGAACTACTGGCTCATAAGCAGCACAAGCTGGGCACTGGAAATCGCCATATTCGACTAAGGTAACGTTTTTGGTATTTTTACCTAAAGTGTGATTACTACCGGTAGTTTGTGAATTTGAACTATCATCACCACTAGCTGGTGCATTGGCGCTATCTTTATTAAAGTAAAATATTCCGAACAGACCTACTAAAACGACTACTACTATGGCTACAAATTGTTTATTCATACTTGGATAATTGTAACACAAAGAAATTTGTGATTAGCTGACTATTCTTTAATTTTCTCATACAACCAATGGTCTTTGGCATACCTAGAAACACTAGCTAGGACTGCTTTGGAGCTGTGGTACCCTTTTAGCTGAGTACGTATCTGTTTTGATGAGATATCTCGTTCAATGCTGTCCAGTATTGTAAGTTCTCTTGGCTGTCTTGGCAGTTTATGGGCAACTGCCAGCGACTCGGTAACCTCGTAATTACCTCGAGCACCGATAACCAAGCCAACGTTACGGAGTAAAATATCGACATTCTTCCAGCTATGCATATGCTCGAATAGATCCGATCCCATAAGCAAGATTAACGTATCTTTTGGGAATTTACGCTTCAACCGAGTAAGCGTTTTAGCCGGCGTAAAGTTATTACCTAACAATTCCAGTAGCTCAATATTAGTGTGCGCCCGAGTAGCTAATTTAACCATTTCAAAGCGATGATGAGCATGAGTAATACCTGGCTTACGAGGTGGTTTTCGCTCTGGACAAATATATACTTTATCTAGATTAGCTCGATCCAAGGCTTGCATGGCAAATGCAATATGTCCTTTATGTATAGGGTCAAAGCTGCCACTAAAAATACCGATCCTAGCCATCGGCTGGTATACCTTCACAGCACTTGGTCGGCATCCGACACTCTGGGCACATGAAGTGTCCATGAACTGGCTCTATTGGATAGTGACCACAATAATCGCAGAAGAATTCCGGACTTCTTTTATCTACTAGTTCCTGATAAATCTCATCTTTATCATCCACTGTTGCTATCCCCTTTTAGTCTCTTGCCTTTCACACTCCGAGCAATATTTTGTTACCTTTTTCTCGTTAAAAACGTAAATTATACCCTTCTTACCACAAGAACAAGGTCGCTCAGTGTCTTTAAGTACTATATCACCAGACTCGATTAAGTCTCCTAAATTACTATCACTATTTAGTGTAGACTTATCTACATTCTCTAGACCACAAGAACCAGCCCCACAGAAACTAGCAGCAGGTGCCTGCTCGGCTACATCGATCCTTAACAAGTTAGCTCCGGTAATATCTCCTAGTTGTTCAAGGCTCAAAGCTCGCTGGAAGCCAAGAGCTGTCTGCTCATTAAACATTTCTCTAGCCATGGCTGGCCTAGCGCTACAATCTTCAACCATCAACCCCTTAACCTTAGCTTCAATAATGCCACCGGCTACCTCAGAATCAACACCGCTTTTCGCTAGCATCAAGATATCTGAAGTTAACTGATCGGCGTGATCCTCTAGCGCCTGATAGCGATCCTCTGAACTACGTTTAGCTTCTTGGTAATTCTTCTCCTGCCCTTCGGGTAGTACTTCACCCATAAAGATTTCGATGTTATGTTTCTGGCTTGCTAACTCATCTAATAGCTCGATCCAATCCCACTCATCGACTTCTGAACTAGTAAGTAATAAGCTATTATTTACTTCTTTCTTGGAACTATCACTAGAAATAGTTTCATCAAAAATACTAATAGCAGTGGCAATGGTCTCGGTATCTATATATTCACCAGATATAGCTAATTGACTCTCATAACGACTGTTGGTTTTGCTGTCAAAAGCTAGACTGCGAATCATGAACTTTTCTTTTTCTGGCACATACCCACCGTAACTATTTGTTTGGTCTGGAGCAGATTGATACTCCTCTATCGCCCAATCCGGACATAAAGATATCCGAGTAGTGTTAATTACGCTTTGATCCTGATCTATAGGTTGATCTATCTGTTGATCTATGGGCAACAAATCTACATCCACCGCTTCTGCAGCTATAAAAGCCCCGATTTTACGGTAGGTGCCAGCCTCTTCAACCCACTCCTCAACTCTCCGCTCCTCCTCTTCGCTATGTCCATTAGGAGTTAATCCGTTAAAAGTTAATTCGCCTATATTTATCTCATTATTAGAGAAAAAATCACCTGTTTCACTATCGTAATCTTGCCGACTTTTCGGAAACCACTCCCAGTTTAGCCGGCGATAGGCTTCGCTTAACAAACGGTGCGTATCTAGGCGAAGCGCCTCTAGACAGGAGTTATACTGCTCGCTTCCTTCCTGATGCTCCAGAACCTGATGGGCAGTACTTAGTGGATCAACAAACCTAGGAACTTCTGTCTGCTCGCCAGCTTGGCGTAATACTCTATTAAACTCAATTGTTTCACGACCCTCTTGGCGAGCTTGATTACGACTTTCGCGTAACCAATCGATACTATCGGCAGAGACAATAACTGGCAATTGTGTGATATCAAAAAGCGGTTCAGTAGACACTTGTCCTACATCTGCCTCAATTACTACTTCTGGATTTTCTAATATCTCTAACACGTTCCCTCGTTGCTGACGAACCGAGCAAGAGGGCCACTAATAAGCTTGCTTCTGCTCGGAAGTCTTTAGTAGTGTGTCTGGCTCAGGTGGTGCTAAAAACCAAGTTTCTAGCCTACCCATACAGTTGCGGCACAGCCCACGATTCTCACGTGATTCCACTATTGCGATTGTTAAGTAATAATATTTTACACCAAAAAGCTTTTGTATATATAGCAATTGCGCTGTAGAATTTGCACCATATGCAAACAGTAAATCCATCAACTACCCCTGAGGTAAGTCTAGCTGAACTCTACCCAGTAGAAACTGAAAAAATGTATGACAGCTGTGAGAAGGCAGCAGATAAACATACTGGACCAGAAAAATTATTTGGTGGTCTTAGCACCGATACAGTGCAGTACCCCTTGCAAGATGTAGACTGCCAAATGGTGCCAGCTGAAGGCAAACCAATAGCAGAAGTAGTTGAATTTGGAGATCTATTATCTCCTGGGATTTCTGAACAATCTGATAGCTATCTGCAAAGAAACGAACAACAAATAGACGATGTTTTTGATGCTCTCCGTGAGGGATACAATGTTGCTATTGGAATACCAACCCACGCTCAAGTCCACGACTTAGCGCTTCCCTTGGGTCAACTAGGCATGGGATTAAAAATGAAGTATGACTATGACCAGCCTAATGATCGCTTCGAGATTTTCGCCAAGTCTCTAGCCTGGTACGACTTCCTAGGCTCACCAGTGCCTGAGCTAGCTAAAATGATCGGTCATACCGTCTTCACTTTGCCACATAGCCGTTCTGGAGATAAATTTGCCACCCAGTTACGCGATGAGTTCAATAGACGATCATTAACCCAGATGTGGAACCATTTGAACCAAGGTGGAAAAATATTAGCTCTAGCCACTGGCGGAGCAACAAATATTCGAAAAAGCTACCGCAATACAATAGTTGAATGCCAAACCCCAATCCATAGCGGAACTGCAAGACTATTAGCCAACCCTAGAAATCTCACACTGCCAGTAGCCTGTTATCTAGACGATGATCATAGCTACAGCTCTACAGTTGGTGAACTAACCGACGTAAAAAGTGAGGAAGATTGTTTAGATATTGGCATCTGGGCCGCCGATGAGTACCAGAATCTTTCGGGAATCCATGCCTACCAGCTACGTTCTAGAGATCAACTAGAAGCTTTCCTTAGAGCTAAAGCTAAAGATATATCAGGAGCCGTTAAATCTTCAAGCCTACTAAGCTGGTTAACTGAAAAAGATTAGTCTTGGTTTATTACTTTAATTTCTTAGCCAACTGCAATGGCTATAAAAATGACTAGTCCCAGAACAATTCGGTAATAAGCAAAAGGCTTGAAATCGTTGTTGGAAATATATCTAAGCAACCAACCAACAGCTAACAGCGCCGTAAAGAAAGCCGCAATTGTACCTAGTAGCAGTGCCAGCCCTCCGCCAGCTACAGTAGATAACTGGTCGCGACCATCGATCAACTGATAGCCACTAGCTAGCACTATGACTGGGATACTTAAATAAAACGAAAAACTTGTAGCCGTAACCCGATCCAACCCACTTAGCAACCCTCCCATGATAGTCGCTCCTGACCTTGAAACACCCGGTATGATAGCTATAACCTGATACAATCCGATGGCTAAAGATTGCCTGATAGTTAATTTATCTAGTTGTGGTTGTTGCTTAGCTTTTGGTGCTTTGTGATAGGTCTCTATAGCTAGCATCGCTAGTCCTCCCAGAATAAGCGAGCTAGCAATAATAAGGTTAGAATTAAATTGATCCAAGCTATTCACTAGAAGTAGGCCAACAATCCCAGCGGGAATGGTAGCGACAATCCAATTTATCCAAAACTTGGCTATTTTTTTATCAGCGGTAAATAGCCCCTGAACCTTTGCTAGTAAATCCGCCCGATAAAACCAAACAACGGCTAGTATTGCGCCAAATTGAATCACAACCGTAAATATCGAAGCGGTGTCTTTATAGCCCATTAAACGGCCACTAAGATACAAATGTCCGGTACTAGATATCGGTAAAAACTCGGTTAATCCTTCAATTATTCCCAGTATTATAGCCTGAAGAATTTCTACCATTATTTAACTACCTTCAACTTAGAAAGCCTAGCAATGAAAGAATGAGCGGCACCTTCTAACCCTAGGACTTTCAGAGCTCCAACCAACACATAAAGATCATCAACCTCAGACTGATCAGCTTTAGCTGAGTCTTCAACTTGCTTAAAGCGGTTGTCTATATTCTTAACCAACCATTTTTCCTCAGCTGCGCTAACTGGTCCACTGACAGTAATGTCGTCATCTTTTTGATTTACTACTTCGAGCGATCGAGCTGAGTAATCACGTTTTACCAGGTGACCTCGTTTGATTAGATTAGAAACGTGAAGGGCCACAGTCGAAACCGAAGTATAGTTTAAACTTTTCATTATTTCACGGTAACTAGGACTATAGCCATGCTCGGCAATAAAGGTGGCTATGAAATCTAGCAGTGCTTTTTGTTTCTTGGTTGGCCGAACACTGTCTTTTTTTGGCTTCTCTTTGGTATCTTTGTTCATAGCACCCCCGGTAGTAATAGTTCTATTGTTTTCTACTGATATTATACGCTAACTACCAAGTTGGCCCACTATCACCATTCTTATCGAAGTCAGAACCTAGAACTATCACGAAATCTCCTTTAGGTGGAGTGGTCTCACCTTCTTTAACTTTCGGTAAAACGTTGCCAGGCAAGTCTTTGGTATAAACTACACCAAAGCGCTTATACAGGAACCTCTCCGTGAAAGGCATTTCCCGGTCATTGGCTTTATACACCAAAGTTTTTGGCTGATTCTCTTTAGCAGTTTCTTTAACTAAAACTTTATAGCCATAGGCTGACATTACATCTGAGACAAACTGAGCTACGCCATCTCGACCGGTACCGTTATAAATAGTAACCGTTGGATTTTCCTGCATTAGATAAGGATCTCGCATATTGCGCCTAGCATAACTACGAATATCGCTATAATCTACCAGTCCTTTGACTGGGCGGACTATCGATAACCCTCCAGCATTGCCAGTTTCTACCAGTGGATCTTTTTCCTTGGCTAGGTCTAGATTAACAATATTATTGTCAGTAAGATCTTTGGTTCGCTCAAAAACTTTTCTAGCTTCGTCTAGTGTTAGATCAGTTTGAATGTTTTTCTGGACGGCGTTAGCAATGCTATTAATTTTTACTGGGTTAGCAATTATTCCGGTGGAGGTTGCCTTAGCCCGCATAGCTAGTAGTAGTCGACGTTGGTTCTCGTTACGGTCAAAGTCACCCCTAGAGGAACCATGCCTAGTCCGAGCGTATTGCAGAGCTTTTTCGCCGTTAAAGGTTTGTTCACCAGCTTTAAATTGCCAACCAGCAAAGCCATCATAAATATCTTCCGGTACATTAACATCAACTCCTCCTAGAGCATTTACAATGTCTCTAAAGGCCTTGTAGTCAGTTAATACGTATTTATGAATTGGAACACCAGCAATATCACGAACAGTGTCTATGGTGGTTCTAATGGCAACCTTCTCAGCCTGTTCTTCTTTCTTACCCTCGTATAGGGCCGCTTCTCGAGACATCTCATAAGCCGCATTAATCTTCATCGCCGAACCATTTACTTCCACCCAGAAATCTCTGGGGATACTAAGTAGTGATGCTTTTTGGGTCTTAAAGTCTACACTAGCAATTATCATGGTGTCGGTTAGGTTTGGAGCTACGTTTTCAGCACCGCCTCTTCCTAGAAGCAACACATTAAGGCGGCCATCACCTTCGGTATTTAGATCTTCCGGTCGAACTTCATCGTTTAGGGCTGCTGAACTACTATTACCAACGTCTCTACCAAATACTGAGTTTAAGAAGTTATATATTCGGTAACCAAACAATCCACCTAAGACCAATAGTATTACCCCGATAATTATAAAAATCTTGGTCCTACGGCTTCGTTTATTCCACCAGCGCCTAATTTTGCCTGGTTCTTTTTTAGACTTCTTGCCTTTTGCTTTTTTTGACATATCTTCAGTCTCTGATTTTTTCCTTCTTTGATTAGTGCTTTGAAATGGTGAAGATTCTGGCCTATTAAAGTCACCAAGTTTCTTTTGCGTCACTGGCTCATCTGGAGCTTCAATATCTGATTTCGGCTTAGTTGTCCTGGCCCCTAATGAACGTCTTGGTGAACTACTTAGCGGGCTTCCTCCACTATAGTATTCAGGGGTGCCAATCTTTTTTGTTCTTTTTGTTAGCATACCGTCGACGGAGCGACTGGTGCGACGTTTTTTGGGACGACTAAATTGAGGCATATCTAGAGAATTATAGCATAATTAGCATCCATCAACAGATTAAATTGTTAAAATAAATATACCATTCGTGACGTTAATTATTACGTTTTAAATGAATACCTACTAACACTATAGTCAATTAATCCTGAAATATTACTGAATGAAAAAACATCGTATTTTCATATATACTAATTGGTAATGGTTAAAAAACAAGCTAGTAGAAATAGTAAAAAAAGTGAATTGCTAAGAATTGCTGAGTACCTAGTAAGTGGTGGGGCTTACTTTTGGAGTGGTTATATAGTCTTTTTCATCTGTGACCAGTTAATTGGCCTGAATCTGTTCTGGGCCAAGCTCCTAGCCAACATTATTGGCTGGACGGTAAATTACCTTCTTCAGCGCTACTGGGTATTTAATAACAAACAACTATCAAAGTATAAAACTAAAGTAACTGGCCGCTATATCTTTATAACTCTGGTTAACTTTGGGTTGGATTATCTAATTGTAAACTTCCTAAAGAATAACGGCTTAACTCCTTACATTGGTCAGTTTGTGGCTTCTGGGTTATTTACCGTCTGGAACTATTTCTGGTACAAACTATGGGTCTTTCCGGAAAACACTTCCAAACTTAAGAAAAAAAAGCGAAAAAAATAAAAGTAAATCACTTAAGCTTGCTTCAGGGGTACCTATAGCTTAATATTAGCTAGTCATGCCAATAACTGCCGTATTAGGAGAACAAAGAGGAGATGAAGGTAAAGGAAGATTTGCCGACATGCTTACCGAAGACCATGAAATTGTGGCCCGTTTCGGTGGTGGTCCGAACGCAGGACATACAGTCGTTCTCCCAGATGGACGAGACTTGGCTCTTCACGGCATACCATCCGGTGTAGCCTATCCTGACAAAATGAATGTTATTGGAAACGGTGCAGTAATTGATCCTATTAAGTTAGTGCAAGAAATCGAAGATATTCGAAATGAAGGCATTGAAATATCTGAAGAAAATTTACTAATTAGTTCAGCCGCTCACCTAATTCTGCCACATCACATATCTATAGATGAGCTACGAGAAGGCTCTAGCTCAGCTCAGGGCACTACAAAATCTGGTATAGCACCCGTATATGCTGATAAAGCCATGCGACAAGGATACCGAATGGAGTCGATCGAAAACGATCCAGATGGTCTCGTGAGAGCCGTGGTATCCGGCTTGGAAGATGCCAGCAAAAAACGATCAGAACTAGGTCTTGGTCCAATCAATCTAAATAATTTAGCAATTGAATTTATGTCCAAAGCATTGGAGCTATCCAAGTACACAACCGATACTTCGTATTACCTAAACACTAGGCTCAAAGATGGAGCTTCAGTTCTAGCCGAAGGTGCACAAGCCTATTTACTCGATGTAGACCACGGCATGTACCCAGCAACAACATCGTCAACAACCACCACTGGCGGTATTTTTACCGGGCTTGGTGTGCCCTACCACCATCTAAATAGAGTGGTTGGAGTATCTAAAGCTGTCCAGTCCCATGTTGGTGGTGGCCCTTTCGCTACTGAAATAGATGACCCAGAATTACTAGACAGACTACATGGATCAAAAACCAATGTTGATTCAGAAGTTGGTACAACTACCGGACGTGAACGTCGACTAGGACACTTAGACCTAGCGGCAATAAAGAGAGCTCAAATGGTAAATGGAACTACTGAAATGGCTTTAACTAAACTAGACTGGGTTCCTAGATTCGGTGAGCAAATATTGATATGTACAGGATACCTACGTAAAGGCAAAGTTCTAGAAGTCAGCCCAGATGCCGCGTATAAGATTGAGCAATCGAAGCCAATATATGAACAACTTCCGACTTGGGAAGAAGACGTGTCTGGAATAAGAGAGTTTGACGATCTTCCAACTAAAGCTAAAGATTACATTGAATTTATTGAAAGTGAAACAGAGACCCCAATCACTATGATCGGCGTTGGACCAGGTCGCGACGAAGTAATTATCCGTAACAAATAAGTGAATTTAAAAGACTAGTAAATATCGTGAGGACTAGACTCTCGACTACCCTCTGAAGTCATTTTCCCAAATTTTGTCTTAGTACGATGGGTTTCCAGATCTCCTGAACCAACATAACTGAAACCCCGCTTTAGCGAACCAACTAAATGATGGATAATATCTTGGACTGGACCAGTGTAGGGGATTCGGCTCTCTACACCCTCCGGTACTGGACTATTACTAGAATCATCACCACCGTACCGCGTTCTGGCTGCTTCACTATCTCGCATGGCAGCCGCTGACCCCATACCTCTGAAGTATTTAACCATACGGCCGTCTTTTTCCAGTTCTGGCTCACCTGGCGCCTCTTTTGAGCCACCGAGCATTCTGCCCATCATCACCGAAGACGCCCCTAGAGCAATAGCTTTTGAGACATCCCCAGGCTTTACAATTCCCCCGTCGGCACATATAGGAATACCTGAACCCCGTACCGCTTTCTCGCATTCATAAACTGCAGTAGCTTGGGTTACACCCATACCTGTCTCATCTCTCGTTGTACATATTGAACCAGGACCCTGACCCACCTTAATACCATCTGCACCACGATCAGCAAAATATTTGGCTGAATCACCATTAGAAATATTCCCAATAACTAGTTGAATGTTTGGGAACGTGCTTCTAAACTCATCGAAGGCAGCCCGAGCATATGGGCCATCACCCTGTGCAGTATCAATAACAATTGCATCGACCACCGAGTGAAGCCGTTCTACCCTTTCAAGCATCGAGGAGCTGGTTGAAACGGCTGCAGCAACCCGAAGCCTACCATCAGCATCAAGATTATATTGATCTGGATTTCCAGATAATTCTCGAACCACATCAGATAGCATATACATGGCAGTTGGTCTGCCTTGATCATTAATAAGTGGCAATGTCTTCACCTTTTCTGGCTTCATGAGCTCAAAGGCTTGTTGGCTGTCGGTGTCAACTTTACCCTTAACTACATCTTTTGCACCCAGCATCACCTCGGATACCAAGGCATCATGCTGGCCAAGTGCAAAATCGAAATCCTTCTGGCCTAGTAAACCTTGAAAAACCCCATTATCATCAACTACCGGGAAGGTCCTGAATGAAAAGCCTCTTTCATCGCACATCTGTAACACATCACCAACTGTACTATCTTCATTAACGGTTATCGGTTTCTCTATCTTGGAGCTTAACTGTAATTTTACGGCTCTCACCTCCTTATACTGCTCATCCACCCCCATAGCAGCATGAATAACCCCCAAACCACCCAGTTTAGCCATAGCAATTGCCATCGGAGCAGTAGTTACCGTATCCATCGCAGCGCTCACCATTGGAACATTTAGAGGTAGTTCTCTAGAAAACTTGCCAGCAATGTCAACATCACCTTTATCGAAGTCACTTAACCCTGGGTAAATGGATATATCGCCGTAAGTTAGCATTTCGCCTCGACGAAATTCTGGATCAAAGAATATATCTCTATCTAAGCCTGCCATAGCCCCTCCTTAGATTGCTACAAATTGTAACACATACTATCTTCTATGTTTTAATAAGTATCGAATTATCTAAGTAGTTGGGGACTAATAGGTGTTAGAATAGGGTTATGAAAAATAACGCCGCCATAGGTTACGCTGTAATTTTAGTTATCGGCGACTTTTTAACCTTACTTCTTGCTTTTAGTCTAGCCTACATTCTACGCGTTAAAGTAGACACCCGTTCATTAATCGAACCAATAGCTGCCAAAGATTACTTCATTGCTATGTTTAGTGTTCTACCACTCTGGATTGGAGTGCATGCCCTGATCGATCTCTACTCTCAGAAAATTTATGACAAACGCTTCAAAGAACTAGGTCGCTTAATAATTGGTAGCTTCCTGGGAATATTAGTGGTAATTGGCTATGACTTTGTTACCGATGGTAGTTTATTCCCTGCCCGCCTTGTCCCAGTTTATGGATTTATATTGGGTTTTGTTTTCCTGCTCCTGTTCCGAACCTTAGCTAGAAAAATTAAGACATTCCTTTATTCCTACGGAATTGGAGTTAGTAATGTTCTAATTGTTGGAGACACTAAAAGATCTATAGAAATTGCTGATGGAATCAAAGACAGTAAAATTAGCGGTCAGAGAGTACTAGGTATTGTTGGCTCTAACACCAAAGATTACAAAACATACAAAGACTTCAAAACAGCGTTGCAGAAAATTGGCCACCCTATTCAAAGCATTATCCAAACAGAGCTATACAAAGATAGGCATAAAAACGATCAAGTCCTACGCTTTGCTCAAACCAATCACGCGGCATACCGCTTTGTACCGGGAAATAGCGATCTATTCGTCGGTAATATTGAAGTAGATTTATTTAGTGGCTCAATACCAGTTATTGCGGTTCACCAAACAGCATTAATTGGTTGGGGCCGAATCGCTAAAAGAATTTTTGACATATTTTCTTCGATAATCTTAATAGTTATCTTTAGCCCCCTAATGTTGCTAACAGCCATTGCTGTTAAACTTGGCGACCGGAAAGGTCCGATTCTAATGAAAGGAAACGCTCAAAAAAGACTGACTAGATTTAATCAAGTAATTAAAGTATATAAATTTCGATCACACTACGCTAAGTTCGATGGCAAAACTGATGAAGAAGTCTTTAAGATGATCGGCAAGCCAGAACTACTAGAAGAATATCGGAAAAATGGCGATAAACTGGAAGATGACTTTCGGGTTACGACTGTCGGTAAGTTTATTAGAAGAACTAGCCTAGATGAACTGCCACAGTTATTTAACGTTTTTAAAGGCGATCTCAGTCTTGTTGGCCCAAGAGCCTTGGTGCCTAGCGAATTAGACGCCTACGATAAAAAACATACCATTTTAAGTGTAAAATCTGGCTTAACCGGACTAGCTCAGATATCTGGAAGGCGTAATATTAGCTTTGAAGAGCGTCGTCGCTTAGACACTTACTATGTACAAAACTGGAGCTTCTGGCTTGACGTCACCATTCTGTTTAAAACACTAAGAACTGTTGTTGATGGAATATTTGAATCCTAAGTCGAAACTTACATCCAATTTGAACTTTACAATAACATTAGCATTTTAATATACTACTAGCAATGGAAGAATCAGCTAAACCTAAAGCAGAAGTTCAGCAACCAAATAAATCAAATAACAAATCTAAAAAAATCCTAGTAGCCTTAGTTGCCATATTACTAATCGCTGGGGGTTTTTATGGAATATATAAATGGCAAAACGATCAGTTAAATGCCGCAAATAACCGTGTATCAGATCTGGAGCAACAAACCAACGAACTAAACGAATCACTTAAAGCACTTCAGGCTAGCTATGATGAGCTTAAAGAATCCAGCGATTCAAATGAGTCAAATGAAGAAGCCTCAGACAATAAAGCTAAGTTAGATATAAGTCTCACCGACTCAGCTCGATTCAATATTGCTGGAGCAATAAATACACCAGATGAAGGTGTAGCTGTACGGATGAAAATTACTAATAATAGTGATAAAGAATTATATGTCATTACAGATTCAATACTAATAAAAGACTCGGGTAACCGTACTTACAAGCCGACTACACAAGTCCCAACAAGCGATATCCCAAGTGGCTACAACAAACTGACGAATCAGACCATCCAACCAGGTGAAACTGTAGATGCAGCACTATTCTATACTGTTGAAAATCTTTCACTTAAAGATTTCAGGCTAATATCTGGAACAGACAGTATAAATTTCACAGTTCAATAATCTCAAGATAGTCTAACACTTATAGGTTATACTTAAAAACAGACCTATGAAGAATCAGAAAAATATAGCAATAGTTGCCGACTGGATAATTGGTGGGGGTGCCGAACGAGTTGTTGAACAGCTTCATGAGTTGTATCCAGAAGCTCCAATATACGCCTCCTACTGCACTGAAGAGTGGCGGAATAAACTAGACAATAAAGTTGTAACTGGTTGGTTGCAGCACTGGCCTTTTTCCGCACTACGCAAATATATTGGCCCACTCCGAATTTTTTACTATAGATCACTGCGTCTTAATGACTTCGATACTGTCATTAGCTGCACTGGCAATGGTGAAGCTAAGCATATAAAAGTAGCTATGCATACTAAACATATATGTTATTGCTTCACCCCTACTCACTTCTACTGGCGTCATTACCAGACCTACCTAGACAATCCAGGCTTTGGGCTATTTAACCCCCTAGCTCGGCTTGGTCTTATGGTACTAGTAAAACCACTTAGAGCACTAGACTACCGAGCAGCTCAAAGGCCTGATCAATTTATAGCCATATCTAGCCATATCCAATCCGACATTAGAAAGTATTACAATAGAGATTCAGTTATTATCCACCCACCAGTAAACATCGAGCGCTTTAGCCAGGCTAATTCGAATCAAACAAAAGATAAGGACAAAAACAAAACAGAATACTTCATAACAGTTGGTCGACAAACGGCCTACAAAAAGACTGATCTAATAGTGCAAACTTGCCAACAACTGAATATTAAACTCAAAGTGATTGGCGGAGGACCTGAACACACAAAACTAAAACAAATGGCTAATGAACCAACTAGTAGTGTTGAGGTTTTAGATAATGTTAGCGATCAACAAGTAAATGAACTACTAGCGAATTCCAAGGCCTTTATTTTTGCTGCCGAGGAAGACTTTGGCATAGCTCCGGTTGAAGCGCTAGCATCAGGAATTCCTGTAATAGCCTACGCCGCTGGTGGGGCGCTAGACTTTATTAAACCAAAAGAAAATGGCCTGTTATTCGAAAAACAGACAGTTCAGAGCTTAAGCTACGCAATTAAGCAGTTCAATAAACTCAGCTGGGATAAAAATACAATAAGACAAAGCGCTAAACAGTTTTCCTCTCAAGAATTCAGTAGAAAAATGTCTGAGTTATAACTAAACATAGACCCTAATGAACCACTGCTCTACTTAAGAATGTCCTAACGCGGTCATTAACAGTCCTATTTATTTGGGTCTGCCAATACCAACCATCCTCCGCTCTAAGTAACCATCCAGCACTTCCACCACCATAAACATAGAAAGCAATCAAAATAACTACCAGTGCAACCTTTTTTCCTTTGCTGGAAATTGCCAAGTTAAGAGTTTGCCCAATAAAAGCAAATAGCAATATTAATAATGGCAAGGTGTAGCGTGCTTGTATTGCTTCAGCCTTCCATAAACGTAAATAACTGGAATAATTAAAAAACCAAAGAATAATAATATAACCGACGGTTATTATTAAACCAAATCTCAAATACCTATTTTGCCATACCCGCCTACCAGCCACTACGCAAGCTAAGACACCCGCTAACATAAACATCACAGCAATATTTATTGGTATGGGCAATAGCGGTTTAGTTTGAATTGGTCCGTAAGGTTCTCTCTCTGAAACGACCTCACTAGGGTTGTGGTGGAATATAGCAAAATATCCTCTAGCCATTCGAGTTGCCCAGTATTGACTATAACTAATAGGATTTCCATATGGTGGTTGATCTGGTCGATTCTCAACATTGAAAACTTTATTTCGATACCATGGACCAAACTGCTCACAAAATTCAACTGATTGAACCTCCTGACAGCCAGGACGATAGGTCCCATAATCCACAAAATTTCGACCATACCGTTCTACTGCCAGAACACTAACAACTAAAGAAGCGGTTAACAACAGGTAGAAAATAAAGTTCTTTGAAGTCTTTTGCCACTGATACCTATAAGCGCTCCACTGCTTCCAGTTCCTAGCAATAACCACCACTGAAACATAACCGACAATTAATAGAAGTATTGGAAGGAAGGTTTGTTTAGCTATAGTGGCCGTCAAACCAAAAAAATATAACGCTAAAAGATTAAGTATCAGGTTTTTATTGCTAGCAATTAAACGTGAAGCATACAGCAGGACAACCGGAGTTAATAAGAACATAAAATTATCGTAATTAACGTGAGCACTTAAAAACGGCACTATTGGAGTAGCTATAAATGCCAACAAAACAACATTAACTACTCTACTCGACAACTTCCATTCCAGTAGTAGCTTTCGGAAGATATATACACCGCCTACAACCATTGCAAGGTTTAGTAACCTAATAAACATAACTGCCTGATTAAAACTCAAGAAACTATCTACAGCTCTAAATGGGAAACTCATCAACCAGTAGTATAGAAATGATGGATTTCTAGTAATATCACCAATTATGCCAGTATTTATGCTCTGTTCTGTTACAACTGGTGAAAATTGCTCTGAATAAATCTGAATAGCGCCTACATGAGCAAATTCATCAAAAGGCATTGGATAAACTGCACTAAATATTAACCATGCTGAGTTAATAATAAGAAAGGCAATTACCAGATAGAAAAACTTATCACTGCCAACGAATCGGTAAACAAAATCAGATAAGGCAGAGAGAGATTTTTTTATACTCACGTTTGTTGGACTAAATACGTATTTCGCTACGTTTATCTTTGTAAATTAACATATGGATATGAAAGTGATTTTTTCGAGATTGTTTACCAGGAAAATTAGTTAGGTGGCAATCGTAGATATCGCTTAGTTCTTCTAAGATTAACTCTAGTTCGCTCCACTCTTTTCTATTCAGCCCTGCTTTATCTACTTCCCTTTTCGGTATTAGCATATGATTAACCTTAAAGACGCTACTATAAGGAAAAGCATTTTCGATTAAAGCCCAGTGCTTCCATTCTTGAATAGCCTCTTCTTCTAAGAATGATTTCAGTTGCTGAGTCTTTTTCTTTACGGCATATTCTAGCTCATCAGCGTAAGTTCTGAGGCTTACCGGTAACCCACCTGTTTTTTTTGAAGGGGTTCGAAGCTTGTTTATTTTATGCTTTATTGAAAGAACCATAATTACATTAATTATATACCATCTGTTACAGATTTACATAACATCGGTTAGTCGTTAAACTTAAGTCTGAAAGGGGCCGGAATGAACAAGTCACAGATCCTAGATAATATTTTTAAAGCCTATGACGTAAGAGGTAAGGTTGGTAGTGAGTTAAAACCAGAGATTATTGAGGAAATTGGCTCGGCTGTGGCAGACTTTCTGCCAACAACTGGTCCAGTGGCCGTCGGTCGAGACATGCGCCCAGATTCTGAGCAATTAGCTAATGCTATTATTTCTGGACTTACTAAACAAGGCCGAGAAGTTTGGGACATCGGGCAAGTTACTAGTGATATGGTTTACTTTGCAACCGGACATCATAATCTAGCAGGCGGCGTAATGGTAACCGCTAGCCACAACCCAGGCGAATACAACGGAATAAAATTTTGCGGTCAACAAGCTAGCCCCATCGGGATAGATTCTGGGCTGCTTGAAATTAAGAAACTGGTCGAAAAAGGTGATTTTTCTGATACTCAAACCCGCGGAACCGTACAGCAGAAAGATGTAATGGAAGATTGGCTGTCACACGCGCTTAGCTTTATCGATGTAGATAAACTAAAAAGCTTAAATGTAGTAATTGATGCTGGTAACGGCATGGCCGGAAAAGTAATCCCCGAACTTGAACCATACGTACCACTAAATATTGAAGAGATGTACTTTGAACTTGATGGAAGCTTTCCCAACCACATCGCTAACCCTATAGAGCCAGAAAATATTAAAGATCTAATCGCCAAAGTGCAACAAAGCAAAGCTGACGTTGGCATAGCATTTGATGGCGATGGCGACAGAGCCGTGCTAATTGATGAGACCGGCAAAGCAGTAAGCGGGACAGTTATGACTGCTTTGTTAGCTGAATATTTTCTCGAGAAAAGCCCCGGTTCCACTATCCTTTACAACGCAACTTGCGGCTGGATAGTTCCAGAAACAATTGAGAAACACAAAGGCAAAGCCATCAGGACCAAAGTTGGCCATTCCTTCATTAAGGCAGAAATGAAGAAGAATTCTGCCTTGTTCGCTGGCGAAAGTAGTGGCCATTACTACTTTAAAGACAACTACAACGCAGACTCTGGTCTAATTGCTGCTCTAGTGGCAATACATGTTCTGTCTGCTAGCAAGAAAAAACTGTCTGAATTAGTGGCCAAGTATGATGTTTATCACCATATACCAGAAACTAATTTTACGGTAGAAGATAAAGAAGCCGTAATTAATAAAGTTGCCAGTCACTTTAGCGATAAAAAGCAAGACCGCTTAGATGGTCTAACGGTCTGGCAGAAAGCAAGCTGGATTAATATCCGGCCAAGTAACACAGAGCCTATCTTAAGGCTTAACGCCGAAGCCAAATCTAAACCAGAATTAGAAAAACTTGTAGATAAAGTTACAAGCATAGTTAATAGTTAAACTTGATATACTAAGAAGCATGAAGAAAGTTATTGTTACCGGCGGTGCAGGATTTATTGGTTCTAATTATGTCAGATACATTTACAAAGAACGTCCGGACTGGGAGATAACAGTACTTGACGCCCTAACCTATGCAGGAAATGAAAAGAATCTCGAAGGACTGGATAAATCTAGGGTGGAGCTAGTTGTCGGAAATATCTGCGATGCTGAGCTGGTCGACAAATTGGTTAAAAACAATGACGCAATTATCCATTTCGCTGCTGAATCGCATAACGATAATTCTCTAAAAACACCCTGGCCTTTTGTAGAAAGTAATATTATTGGAACCTACACCTTAATAGAAGCCGCCCGTAAGCACAACAAACGCTTCCATCATATATCTACCGATGAAGTCTACGGCGACCTAGAACTAGATGATCCTAGTAAATTCACCGTAGATACCCCTTACAACCCTTCTAGCCCCTACTCTAGTACCAAAGCCGGATCAGATCTATTGGTGAGAGCTTGGGTTAGATCTTTTGGCTTACAGGCCACTATTAGCAATTGCTCCAATAACTACGGAGCTTACCAACACGTCGAAAAGATGATACCTCGCCAAATTACCAACATTTTATGCGGGGATAAACTAAAGCTATATGGTAGCGGTGAAAATGTTCGAGATTGGATTCACGCTGAAGATCACTCCTCTGGAGTTCTCGCAATTCTAGAAAAAGGAAAAATTGGCGAGACCTATCTAATTGGTGCTAATGGAGAGAAAAGTAATCTTGAGGTGTTTGAACTAATCCTAAAACACATGGGTAAGGATCAAGATTGGCTAGAGCATGTCAAAGACCGCGCCGGACATGATATGCGCTATGCTATAGATGCCTCAAAATTAGTAAATGAGCTCGGCTGGTCGCCAAAATACACTGACTTCGAGGAAGGCCTGAAGCAGACTATCGAGTGGTACAAAAATAATGAGGATTGGTGGAAGCCACAAAAACAAGAGACTGAAGAAAAGTATGCGAAATCTGGGCAATAAATACAGGCCAGTGTTGTGATCATAAAATATTGCCGACGTTGTGGTGAATCACTAATAAAAGAAGCTTCTCACTTCGTTTGCCAAAACTCCCACCCCATTTTCGAAAATCCAGTTCCAGCTACTGGAATCTTGTTTCTTAATCCAGATAATAACAGAGTGCTCCTAGCAGTTCGCGGACTAGAACCTTTCAAAGGAATGCTTGATACTCCGGGTGGTTTTATTGACCCCAATGAGTCAGCTGAAGAATGCATAAGACGTGAAATAAAAGAAGAACTAAACCTTAACAGCGAACAATACACGAACCTTTGTTACCTTACATCTACCTATGGCTTGTACCCCTATAAAGAAGAAGAGATTCCGGTTATATCCATAATCTTTACAGCAACACTGCAAAATAACACTCAAATACAATCTATGGATGATGTAGATTCGGTAAAGTGGTTCAATATTGATAAAATACCAATGGATAAAATAGGCAGTCAGGAAGCAAAACAAGCCGTTAATAAACTTATCGAGAGATTAAATGACAGATAATCAAAGCAAGCTCCTAGTAAATGAAACATCAATAAAAGGACTATACACTGTTACTTTTAAACAATTCTTTGATGACCGTGGTTCAGTAATGGAGTTTTATAGAGAGTCAGACTTCCTTGCCAGTGGACTACCCTCGCTTGGAGACCGACCCCAAGTCAATGCTCCTAGCACCGTAAAAGGTGCATTGAGAGGTATCCATGCTGAATTCGCCCATAAGCTGGTCTCTGTAGCAAGTGGTAAAATCTACGCCGTTATAGTTGATCTTCGAAAAGAATCACCAACCGCTGGTAAATGGCAAGGTTTTGAACTCAATCGTGGCCAAGGCTTATTCGTTTCCAGTGGCCTGGGTAATTCTTTCCAGTCAATTAGTGATGAACCCTCTACCTATCTCTATTACTTTGAGAAAGAATGGAAACCAGACATGCCTGGTGTAGCCTGCAACCCACTAGACCCAGATCTGAATATAGATTGGCCGATCAAAGAAGGTTCCGGCATGATAATCTCCGACAAAGATCGAAATAACCCACCGCTAAAAGAGGTTCTAAAGTAGTGAACAGTAAACAGATTTTTATTACAGGTGCCAACGGTCAGCTAGGTACCGCACTCCGAGCAAAGTATCCTGACGCTAAGTTTGCCGATATAGCAGAGTTGGATATTACTGACCCAAAATCAGTAAAGGATTACGACTGGTCAAACATCAAAACCATTATTAATGCAGCTGCTTATACCAATGTAGATGGAGCTGAAACTAATGAAGGTCGTGTCTCAGCCTGGAAAGTAAACGCCACGGCTATTGGAAATCTTAGCCAAGTTTGCCGAGAAAAAAACATCACTCTAGTCCATATCTCATCGGATTATGTTTTTGACGGCAGTCAAGATAATCACACTGAAGACGAAGAATTTTCACCACTCAGTGTATATGGGGCAAGTAAAGCAGCTGGTGATCTACTAGTCCAATCGCTCCCGAGCCACTATATCCTACGCACTAGTTGGGTTATCGGTGAGGGTAAAAACTTTGTTCGTACCATGCTTAGCGTAGCTGAAAAAGGTATCGATCCAAGTGTAGTCAATGACCAAATTGGTAGACTTACCTTTACAGACGAATTAGTTCGGGCAATCGACCATTTACTAACAAACCAACTTGAGTTTGGAACATATAATGTAACCAATGATGGTCAGGCGGTTAGCTGGGCTGATGTGACTAGGGAAATATACAAATCCGCCGATTTAGGCAACAAGGTTACCGATATTTCTACTGAAGATTACTACAAAGATAAAGAAGGTATAGCACCTCGCCCTAAATTTAGTAGTCTAAATTTAAGCAAGATTAAGCAGACTGGCTTCCGGCCTAACGACTGGAAGGAAGATCTAGTAAAATACATTAAAAAGGAGAGGCAATGAAAGGCATCATACTAGCCGGTGGATCAGGCACTAGATTATATCCAATAACCAAAGGCGTATCTAAGCAGTTAATCCCAATTTACGATAAGCCGATGATCTATTACCCACTTAGCACCCTTATGTTAGCTGGGATTAAAGACATATTAATTATTACTACTCCCCATGATCAGGATCAATTCAAACGACTACTTGGTGATGGTTCAGACTGGGGCATCAACTTACAGTATGCCGTACAGCCCAAACCAGAAGGACTTGCCCAAGCTTTCATCATTGGTGAAGATTTCATTGGTAAAGACAAGGTTGCAATGATTTTAGGTGACAATCTATTTCATGGAACAAATATGGACGCACAGCTAAAAAGATACACAAATGTTGATGGCGCCATAGGATTTGCCGCTCAGGTAGTTGATCCGGAGCGCTATGGTGTTTATGAATTTGATCGAAATATGAACGTTCTATCGATTGAAGAGAAACCCAAAAATCCAAAGTCTAATTTTGCTAATGCTGGCCTTTATTTTTGCGATAATGAGGTTGTTGAAATTGCAAAAAATGTTCAGCCTAGTGAACGTGGAGAAGTAGAAATCACCTCAGTCCTTGATGCCTACTTGCAAAAAGGTAAGCTAAAGGTTTCTTTACTTGACCGAGGAACTGCATGGCTAGATACTGGAACATTTAGTTCAATGAGTGATGCTTCTGAGTACATCCGAGTTATCGAGAAAAGAACCGGACTTAAGATTGGATGCCCGGAGGAAGTCGCTTACCGTGAGGGCTTCATTAGTAAAGATCAATTACAGGCATTAGCTGAGCCACTTGTGAAAAGCGGCTATGGTAAGTACCTAACTAATATAAGTTAAATAAAAACTAGCTTTTCGGTAGGATTGAGCTCAATAACTCCTGCCAGTTAATAGCGTTTTTGCTAGCTACAATAAAAAACGGGTTCTTGATGTTCCTATCAACACCATAGTCTAGGTCATTGCCTTCTGTGTTGGTCACTCTACCTCCAGCGGACCTGACTACAGCATCTGCAGCCGCTGTATCCCAAGGATACGTCGGGGCTAGTCTTGGATATAGCATAGCCTTTCCTTCAGCTACTAAACAAAGTTTCAAAGAAGACCCCATGCATATTTCATTATATTCCCCTATCCTATCCAGAAGTTTCTGAGTTATTTCATCCTTATGCGATCTGCTTGTTACTATTGTTGGAATCTTATCGTTCGCTACTGATCTGATGGCATTTTTTTTACCTTCGACAATTTTATACGCCTTATCACTGGCACCACTATAAGTAGTGCTTAGAACAGGCGCATAAACAACGCCGAGTACTGGTTTGGCGTCAACGATTAATGCAATATTCACAGTGAATTCTCCGTTTCGTTTGACGAATTCTTTTGTTCCATCAAGCGGGTCTATTAACCAAAAAGGTTTGGTTTTATCTGCTTCAACGTTATTTTCTTCGGAAACAACCTGGTAATCTGATACTTCCCCTAATTCTGCTGTTATTTCATCGTTAGAAATCTTGTCTGCTTTAGTGAGTGGGGAGTTATAGCTATCTGCTTTAATCTGTACTTCAAAATCATCAGAATTATATATATCTAATATACGTTCACCAGCATTCACAGCAATTTGTTCAATAACTGGAAGTAATTTAATTAAATCAGCATCCTTCATTAATTAAACCTATAGCTGTAGCCAACAATTACAGTTGATGAACTACGCATCATCGCTTAATAAGCCTTCTTTTTCTAGATGCAACAAGACTTCTTGGGCTAATGCTTCTGGTGTGGTGTCTACCGTATTTAATACCAAGTCAGCATCGTCTGGCGCTTCATATGGATCTGAGATCCCGGTAAACTCTTTAATTTTTCCAGCTCTGGCAGCTGCGTAAAGGCCTTTTCGATCTCTTTTTTCACAGACTTCAAGAGGTGTGGCGACATGAACAAGCACAAACTTACCGCCGGCTTGTTCAACCATATCTTTTACTTGTTTACGGGTTTTGTCGTATGGAGCAATTGGCGCACAAATAGCCACTCCACCATGTTTCGCAATTTCTGATGCAACGTAGCCAATCCTAAGAACGTTTAGATCTCTATGTTCTTTGCTAAATCCTAGCTCGGAGGATAAGTTTTTCCTAACAATATCTCCATCCAGCAATGAAACCGTTTTATCTCCCTGCTCTAGCAACTTTATTCTAAGTGCATTAGCAATTGTTGACTTTCCGGAACCAGATAAACCGGTGAATAATATAGTAAAACCTCTTTGGTGCAAAGGCTTAGTAGTTCTGCGAAGTTCTTGCTCTACTTCTGGGTAAGTAAACCATTCTGGTAATTCCTTACCTTTAGACAAACGTTCACGTTGCTCTGTTCCTGAGATACTGGCAAATTCTTCGCTTTTTGGAACCTCATCAATGGCCATATAGTCATCTTTACTTGGTACATATACCATCATCTGGAATGGAACAATTTCCACTCCAATTTCATCCTTGTATTTTTCTATTAAATCCTGAGCATCATACGGTCCATAGAAATCTTCACCTTTAGAGTTTTTACCAGGACCAGCATGGTCACGGCCAACAATAAAGTGCGTTACTCCGTAGTTTTTACGAATAATGGCGTGCCAGACGGCTTCTCTAGGTCCACCCATTCTCATAGCTAATGGTAGGAGTGAAATCATAGCAGTTGATGATGGATATCTGTCCTTAAGCTTCTTGTAGATTCTAACTCTAGTATAATGATCAATGTCGCCAGGCTTTGTCATTCCTACTACGGGGTGAATCAATAAGTTTGCTTCAGTTTTCTTTGCAGCCCTTAAAGTTAACTCCACATGAGCTCGGTGCATCGGATTCCTGGTCTGGAAAGCAACTACCTTTGTCCAACCAAGTTTATCAAAACGAGCCCTTAGTTCTGCTGGGGTAAGCCTGAGTTCTTTAAAATCGTAATAGGATGGTAATTCAAGTCCAGTTAACTTTCCGCCTACGTAATACTCGCCGGCAATATTATGAAGATAATTTACTGCCGGGTGTGCTTGATCATCCAAGCCAAATACTTGCTCTGCTTCTTTGCTTTTGTCTGGTTTCCAAACGTCTCCAACTTCAAGAATTGCTAAGATTACGCCTTCCTGGTCTCTGAGTGCTATCTTTTCACCCTTTTTAAGGGGAGAGCCAAACTCTTTATCTACATCTAGGGTAATTGGCATTGGCCATAATGATCCATTAGCCAAACGCATATCTTTGCAGACAGAAAGATAGTCTTTTTTATTCAGGAAACCTGTCAGCGGAGAAAAGGCGCCGTTAATTATCATTTCGACATCACATATCTGCCTTGGCGATAGATCCCAACTCTTGTAGTTTCTAGCTTGTTTCTTTATCTTTTCTGACTCTTTGTGATCGACTATTAAATCGACTAGTTCACCCGCTGTTTTCTTCTGCCTCTTTGTCATTAGTAACCCTCTCTAGACAAGCAATAATGTTTTGGTTTATTCTAACCGTGCACTGTATATGTTACTTCCTTGAGCTATTGTGCGCAACAGTTGTCGGTGTTGTAAAATCACCGAACTAATAAAATTATACTTACTCGGACAATTGTAGTATTTTATTAGAGAAATGATTAGTATTCGTATTGGAAAAAAGAAACACCCATTACCTGTTGTTATAAAAAAATATATAGCTGGAGTTGTATTTGCCCACATCGCTAAACTAGCATTCCTAACTCTACACCTTAAAAAACAAAAACGTATTTCTTTAGTTGGTCATCGACTCAACGGCAACTTAAAGTCTTTTGGCGAGTGGTTAATTGCTAACCAAAATGAATACCAAGTAGATTTTTTCACTGATGACCCTGCTCACTATAAACGACTCAAGAATACTGATAACACCATGTCCACATACTCATTGCAAAATTTAAATCACTTAAAGAGACTAGCAACATCACAAGTAATTTGCACATCCCATGGTCCAGCTTTCTTGGGTCCATGGAAAAACAGTAAAAGACGCCCATTATTTGTTGAATTTTGGCATGGAGCCGGATTCAAAAACCGCACCAAAGAAGAAACTATTCCACGATTATTTTATGATGCAGTGTTTGTCTCCTCGCCAGAATTTAAAAAATTCCATAAAGGCTGGGGTTACAGCGAAAAGCAATTATTCGTTACTGGATATTCACAGGTAGACTCACTCACAAAAGCCCCAAACCAGAAGGAGCTACAAAATATTCGTGAAACATTCGGACTTAAAGACATTAACAAAAAGAAAAAGATTGTTCTGTACGCCCCGACCTGGAACAGCAAGAATCAAGAGCTGTTTTCTTCGTTCGATATGCCTGGTGAGAAGTTCTTAGAGGAACTAAATAATATTGCCCTCAAGCAAAATAGCTTAATACTATTACTACCCCATTTAAACAGCACCTTCAAATTACCAGAAAATCTTCCAGGATTAAGAATAGTATCTAGCAAAGGGGATATGGACATCAAACCACTACTTCATTTAGTAGATGTACTTATCACCGACTGGTCATCCATCTATACCGATTTTATTGCAATGAAAACTAATAAGCCAGTGATATTCATCGATACTAAGCCAACTTTTTATGGCTACACCCTGACGCCAGCCGATAGAGCTGGTGCTAAAACCGAAGATTTTACTGCTTTCAATAAACAGTTATCCGAATCTCTATCCAACCCAGCTAAGTACTTAAAAAAATACAACAAAGAAATGGATCGGGTTCGAAAAAAAGTCTGGGGTGATACACTAGATGGTAAGAGCTCAGCAAGATACTTTGAGACAATAAAAGAAATTATTAGATGAATAAACAAAATACCTCAAATTTCGATAATGCAACACTAATACTGCTAGCTGGTGGTCGTGGTAAACGCACTGGCATGAATACCCCTAAACAGTATCTAGATATAAGAGGTAAGAAAGTAATTGAATATTCACTGGAAACCACCTACCCGCTTTTCAGCAATATCATAGTTATTGTTACAGAAATTGAAGATGCTACGTTCTTAAAGGAAAAGTTTCCTAATATTCAGTTAGTTAAAGCAAGTAACTCAAGGTCAAAGTCACTGGTAAATGTAATTGATAATATTGATACTAAATTTGTTTTACTACACGATGCAAGTAGGCCATTTTTAAATAAAGAAATAACCTCTGATATTATCGACGAATTACATGATTACAAATGTGCCTATCCGGTCCTTTCTATAAAAAACTCACTGGTGGTGGACGATGATGGCTATCTACAATCAACCCCTGATAGAGATAAGTACCGTGAGATTCAAACACCACAAGGATTCCATACTGACACACTTCAAGAGGCCTTACATAAATTTGGCGATAAATACATACACATACCAGAAACCATTAGGCTTCTAGGTCATAAAGTGCGCCATGTTGAAGGAAGCCCATGGTTATTTAAAATAACATTTAAACCCGACCTATACGCTGCTGAGGCATTCATAGAAGACCATCTGTCGCTTGATGATACATTCAGTGACAACAATTAATAATAATGATGATGAAATACCTACCAAAACAACTAAAAACCGGTGATAAAGATTTCGGTGAAATCCTAAAACACTCTGCCTGGGCACTAATAATGTTTGGCCTAGCAGCCGGTGCTCAATTCATTTTTGACTTGCTACTAGCCAGGAATTTCGGAGCTGAAGGAGCAGGACTATTCTATCTTGCCTTCTCAGTTCTTGCTGTTCTAGCCCTGGTGGGCAGACTTGGTTTTAACCGAGCAGTTGTTAAGTACATACCTAAGCTTGTTAAAGACAAAGACCACGCAAGTCTACATGGATTAGAAAAAACAGCTTTCAAGCTTACTACTATTATCTCAACATCTCTCGGGATACTAGTCTTTGTAAGTGCTCCATTAATAGCTGATAAAGTATTCAAACAACCCCAGCTTCAACAGTACTTACGATGGTTCGCTATAGCAATTCCAGCCATGTCTACTATTTTCGTTCAGGCTGGATTCTTAAGAGGCCTAAAAAAGATTCGAGAATCAGTATTCCTTGAAAGAGTCATCGTATACATACTTGGGGCTTTTTCAATATTAGTTTTAGGCTCTAGGTTTGGCCTAAGCGGTGCAGTAATAGGTTTTACTATTGGTGTATTATTAAGTTCTTTATTTGGGTATTTCTTACTAAGAAAATATATCCCAAGAAACAGTACCCCAAAACTTTTCAACAAAAAAACTTTGCTATTAATTGCAGCACCATTGTTATTTGTAGAATTTTCTAATCAGATGACAGGACAGCTTAATATTGCGGTGCTGGGAATTGTTCTAGACGCTGAAGCAGTTGGTGTGTTTAATATTGCCCTCAAAGTCTCAATGCTTCTATCTGTAATTCTAACTGGTATTAATGCTATAGCAACCACTAAAATAGCTGAGCTTCAGGATATTAAGTACCGAAAGAAGCTAGAGACAATGGCCAGCAAAACCGCAGCTCTTGCGCTTCTTCTAGCAACCCCTCTTATCCTATTCATGCTGATCTTCCCTGATCTAGTGCTTGGCTTATTTGGGTCGGACTTCACAGATGGAGCTTCAGTACTTAGGATTTTAGTTATTGCTCAAGTTGTAAACCTTGGCGTTGGTTCAGTGAGTTATCTATTAGCTATGACTGGCTATGAAAAATCCTTAGCAGTAACGATTGGCCTTACTGTTCTGTTATTAAATGCCATCCTAACCTTTACCCTGGTTCCAATACTAGGTGTGCTTGGAGCAGGCATTGCTGTCACAACAACGATTGCCGTTAAAAACATTGCTTTGTTATACTTAGTTAAGAAAAATTTAGGAATATGGTCACTACCATTTAAGGCAACAGCAAAATGGCTAAAAATAAGTTAGATTTTATTGTAATAGGAGCTGCCAAGTCAGGCACAACATCACTTCATGAGATATTAAAGGATCATCCCAATATATCTCTACCTAAAGCTAAGGAAGTTCCCTTTTTTAATGACGACAAACTGCTGGAAAAAGGTTCAGACTGGTACTTATCTCAACACTTTAACCAATCAGAAGAGCAAAATCTCTGGGGTACTGTAACACCACAATATATGTACTACCGCGGTGGTCATTCTATTAACAACACCGCCAAACAGATCAAGAAACATAATCCTAAAGTTAAACTAATTGTAATAATGCGCCACCCTATAAAAAGAGCATTCTCTCACTACAAATCCGGCGTTAGAAGATATGGCATAACCGAATCATTCGATGAGCATATGACTAATTTAATATCTAGCAAAAATGTTGAGAAATTAAGAAACAATAATTGGGACTATAAAACCCTACCATTATTTGGCAGTGAATATGGCAAGCTACTTAAACCCTACTACCAAAATTTTGATGCAAGAAACATCAAAGTTCTGTTTTTTGAAGATCTAGTTAAGAACCCAGAAAAGGTGGTTAAAGAGCTACTAAAATTCATTGGGGCCAGTGCAGATGTGAACTTGAAATACGATCAAAAGGCTAACCCAGGAGGCATGAAACCAAAAATACCACTGCTTACTCAAAAATATACTTATAAAATACCACTTCTCCGACAAACCTACCGCACAATACTACCCTATAAGCTCCGAAAAATTATAGAGGTTAATATTAATAGTTGGAATGCAAAACCAGACAACACAAAATTAGACAGTACCACGAAATTATACAAACAAATAGTAAAACATTATAAACCTGACGTTAAGCTACTAACTAAGCTCACAAAAAAACGATCCCCCTGGTCGGAATTTAATTAACTATCGTATCTCTGTCGTTTGTTTTGTTCAATAATCTTTTCTTGGTTATTTAACATCCTATCAAACATATCAGCGACTAGGCCTAATATACCAAGCAAGATGCCTACGCTAACTAAGAACAAAGCAATAATCCCAAAAGCGATATAAGGGCTAATTGCACCGGTTGTAGCCCAGTGCCAAGCCACAAAGCCACCAATAATCACACCTGGCATTAGACACAGCGCGCTAGCTATACCAAAAAATTTTAAGGGTGCATAATCACGGTAAGCCCGCAAAATATTCAGAGCGCTTCCAAACAAGAACTGCCAAAAACTACGCACCACCCGCGATTTTCGACCAGGATAATATTTAACTAAAATTGGAACTGATGTGATATTCATCTTCTTGATAGCCAATACCTGAAATGACTCTTGGGTGTAGGTATAGTTGCTGTTTATATTGATAGCCAGCATCGCTTTCTTGTTGTATGCTCTAAACCCACAGGTAACGTCTCGAAAGTTTTGGCCGGATAAGCTACCTACAATCTTAGCCCCTAACCTATTAGCCCAATATTTCGTCTTGGGCATGTTATCCGGCCTACGTCGCATATTCGTTTTAGGATCAGTAAATCTGTCAGCGGCTACGAAGTCATAATCTTTAGTAACTACAGGCTCTAGTAGTTTAGGAATATCTTCCGGCGCAAACTGTAGATCGCCGTCAATATTTACCGCTAAATCAGCACCCATTTCCAAGACAGTATCTATTGCTTGCTGGAAACGGTAAGCTAGACGTTTCTGTGTTACGCCCTCAATAACTTTTGTTGCTCCATTATCTCTAGCAACTTGCGCCGTATTATCAGTACTACCATCACTTATGACTAAGGTTTCAATTTTTGAAACACCAGCAATTTTGCTCGGCATGCGGTCTAGTAATTCTTTCAATGTACTAGATTCATCTTTACAGATTGTAAATATTACTAACTTCATTTAACCTCTTTTTTTAGCTCATTATCTGTATTTAGTTTATACTAAATTTGATGAATAGTATAAAAAGAATCGCAGTAATTGGGCTGGGATATGTAGGTTTACCCTTATCATTATTGGCTGAGAAAAAAGGTTTTTCAGTTACTGGGATTGACCTCGACACAAATAAAATAGAAAACCTGAACAATAAAAACACTTCAATTGACGAACCACTAATAACCGAGCAATTAAATGACAGCAATATATTATTCACTAATAAATTTGATCAAGTTAAAGACGCTGATGCGGTTGTCATTTGCGTTCCCACACCTGTAGATGAGAATAAAACTCCTGATCTTCAGCCAGTCATCAATGCTGTTAAGTCAACTACACCTTTAATGAAAGATGGTAGCTTGCTAGTGATTGAGTCAACCATTAATCCTGGTGTTTGCGATGAAGTTATTATTCCGCTCATTGAAAATGAAACTGATCACCAGGTAGGAAAATCAATATACCTGGCTCATTGCCCAGAAAGAATAAACCCTGGCGATCCTAAATGGAATGTAAGCAATATTAATCGTGTTGTTGGTGCAAGTACTGACGAAGGACTAAAGCTGGCTCACCAATTCTATTCAAATCTGGTTGATGCTGAAGTTATGAAAATGGGTAGTCTTAAGGAAGCTGAGGCTGTTAAAATCGTCGAGAATTCATTTAGGGATATAAATATAGCATTCGTAAATGAGTTAGCGATGTCCTTCAATAAACTAGGTATAAACATCAATAATGTTATCGATGGTGCGGCTACTAAACCATTTGCTTTCTTAGCCCACTACCCCGGAATTGGGGTTGGTGGTCACTGTATACCAGTCGACCCCTACTATTTAATTGAATACGCTAAAGGTAAGGGATTCAACCATGAATTTCTTAAACTTGCCAGATCAATAAACGAAGGAATGCCAAAATTTGTAGTAGATAATATTATTGATTCATTAACTGAAAAAGGCGATTCCGGCTCACTAGAAGGAAAATCCATTGCGGTATTGGGCTTATCATATAAGCCCAACGTTGCAGACGATCGCATGAGTCCTTCTTATTCCATTATTGAGCAGTTAGAGTCTCTAGGGGCTGATGTTGCGACCTACGACCCATTTATAGATAAATCTAGTGAAAAAGACCTAGAAAGTGCATTAAAAAACAGAGATATCGTTATTCTCGCTACCAATCACAAACAATTTCTAGACATCAACCCTGCACAACTAAAGCCTAGTAGTATTTTCTTCGATGGAAAAAGTAGTTTTGATGATAAACGCGAAGAGTTCGAAAAGAATAATATAACCTACCTGAGTATTAGCAACTAGTTGCTAAATTCTACTAGTCTATCGGCTATCATCTTGGAGGGTTCTGCCTTCTTTCTAAAAGCTGGTTTTGCATATTTCTTATAGTTTGCAATAAATTCACTAATTATTTCGGGATCTAGTTTAGATATAATCGCTGTATCATTTAATCCCTCTAGCCTTTCAGATTCATTCCGGAATATTAAGGTTGGCTTACCTAGGTGATATAGCTCTTCTTGATTACCGCCACCGTCTGTAATAACAAACTCCGAGTGCTTTACTAGTTTAATAAACTCTAGATACTCAAGCCTGGGCAGTAAACTAATTTGCTTATTATCCTTCAGTTTCTTTAATATTTTAGGGTTCTTCTCAAGTTGTAGCTTAGTTGCAGGATGCTGTACCCAGAAGACTTTAAACTTATTAGATATATCTAATGTTCGATCAATAACCTCTTCAAATCTATCCTGATTAAATATATTCTCGTATCTATGAATACTAGCAACAACATACTTAACTTTTGGTATTTTTATAGTCGCTTTATCGCAGTGTTCTAATCCAAAGCGTAGCACATCTATCTGGGTATTCTCCTCTGTATTTATCTTTTCACCCTTATACTTCTTTAAATTATTGACCGCCCAATCACCCGGACAAGCATAAATGTTTGCTAAACGAAAAGTAATTAATCTATCAATCTCCTCAGGGAAAGGTTTGAAAATATTAAAGCTTCTTAAGCCCGACTCAACGTGCATGACCTTGCAACCATAGAGCCTACCAAGCAAGGCACCCCACCAAGTTGTTAGCGTGTCTCCATGAGTTAATACAATATTTTTCTTACCAGTCTTTTTATCTAAGATCTTTCGTCCTTTAAATAAGGCTAGCATAGCCCGAATTAACCAATACCAAATCTTGGACATAGATTTTGCTTCACTGTCCCAATCAAAAAGAGTGTAATCAGGATCTTTTAACTCAAAAACTTTTAGGGTGTTGTCTATGGTCTCCTTATGTTGAACGGTGTAAACCCAACGCCAATCTAGACCACGCTTGTCGCACTCACGCATAATAGGCGCCATCTTAAAAAGCTGTGCTCTTGTACCAATAACAAAATGTATCATATACTCATCTTTCGAAATGTATTATAGCAATTTATATCTAGACTGTAGATAGCATAAATATCGAAATATGCGAATAAATCTATTTTGTAATAGATGAAGATTTAAACCAGCCTTCATCAGTATTAGATATAAAAGCGGGAGCGGAAGATAAAAAGAAAAGTGCACATATAATTAATGATATTAATAATTTATATACTATGCGGCTATTAAACATTTTAAATATATAGCCGACTAGCACCATATATATGAGTGGAAGCACTGGAAGAATGTATCGACCCTGAAGTGCTACCCCAAAACGACCAGACCGACTATACGTTCCCCAATTGGTCATAAGAAGTATGGCGGTATAGAAAAGTGCTAAGAGCAATATATACAAATGCTTATTATCTCTGTGTTTATATAAACGAACAAAACAAACTAAGCCAAGTAACATGACAACATTAATCGCCTGTACCACTCTTACTGAGGGTTTGTAACTTTTATGGGCGAAAACGCCGAACAACCTCTCCTGCATGGTCTCAAACCACCGATAAGAGAACACTTCTTTAGTCATTAGTGGACCAGACAGCGGTTCTGCTTTAAACTTCTGATTCCTTGCAAAAACTTCAGACTGCAAACAATTATCCAGACTGTGCACTTTGGTACATTTCGGAGCAACCGTTTGATACTCAACAATATTTCTACCATAGGAGAATGCAAAAGTTACTAATAAAACCACCACTAATGTAGCAAAAGCGATACTAGAGCGCTCTGCTTTTTTGATAGTTCTACTTACTTCTTTTAAGTAAACTTTATAATTCTTAGCGAGTTCAAAAAATAATACCAGAACTAAGAATAAAGCTAACGGCGCATAGGCAAACTTTACTTGTAACCCAAACAATACAGCAGCTAAGAAGATTAGTAGATTGTTAATGCTAAATCTATCGATTAATTTCATTAGACTATAGACACTAAATACACTAACCAAAATTAGTAAGTTATCATAGTTGACTGAACCGCTTAAAAAGACGAACATTGCAGTGTTCGCCAAACAAAACACAACAATATTTCGAACCAATTTAGAGAACTTCAGCATTGTGGTCAGGTTAGAAACAATTATCAAAGTTCCAAGCCCCATGAAAACATTGATCATTCTAAGAATTGATACAACTGTTTCGTAAGAGAACATAGCATCAAGTGGTCTTGTAACTATGCTTAGCAGATAGTGATAGTAATAGCCGACTCCCCTAGTCACTTCCCCAAGATAGAAAAAGCCAGTCTGATCTTGGATTGCAGGATCTAAACCATCTCTGGTATATAGTTGTATTAGCCCCAGATGCCAATTCTCGTCAGGAGGAATGCCAACTTTAACGTTAATTACAATATAGATTGTCTGTATTAGAAACCATACATAAATGACAGTTAAGAACTTATTTGAACTAAGTGCCTCTAGTAGTCTGGAGGCTGCATTTTTCAGTGCAGATTTCATTACTAATAATTATAAACCAACCTGAGTTTTAAATACATTTTCAATAAATGTATACTTAGACCTTTCGAGCTATTGACCCCATATAAAAACAATGCTATAGTGCTAGTGATTATGTACAAAAATAAAAAATACAGTAAATATAAGTATAAGAATAGCAAAAAAGCTAAAAATAAATTAGCAATCTTGATGGCTATTACTGTATTACTAGTTGGTTTAGTCGCTGGTCTGTGGTTCTTTATGTACAAAGATAACAATCAAAACAATCAGTCTGGTGCCACATCTGAGAATAGTAATAAACAGAGCGATGATATAAACTACTCTCCTGCCACAGAGCAAGAAAAGAAAGCAGCAGATAAGATCAAAGATCTCCAAAGCAAAGAAGAAGCCAATAACCCTCAAGAAGAAACGTCGGAATCAAACCAAAACAGTAGTAGCAAAAAAACAGTAACCCCAGTTATTACCAATGTATCAGCAGAATCAGTTTCTGGATATATTAATGGTGTCTTTGAAGAGGGTGGTAAATGTAGCGCTGTTTTCGTCAAAGGATCCTCAAAACGCACACTAACATCAACAGGTTTTACTAACGTTAGCTATACTCAATGCGCCCCGATCGAAATTCCTAGTAATTACCTTTCTAGTGGAACCTGGAAGGTGACACTCAAATACGAATCAAATAAAGCAACAGGTAGTTCTGCGCCTGAGCAGTTGGAGATATAATTTATGGTTAAAAACATATCATTATTAGCACTAAAACTAATTATAGTCGCCGGGTTAATGGTTAGCACTATTACAGTAGCTAGTCCAAGTAATGCTGATGCACTAAGTGGTAGCTCATTTAAAGCTGGAAACATTATCGACAGTAGCCTGTTCTATAGAGGTGATGCAATGAGCGCCTCACAAATCCAAAACTTCCTAAAGTCCAAGGTTTCTAAATGTGACACCTACGGCGCCAAGAATTCCAACCACTGGTATAACGCTGGAAACAGGTACTACACCAGAGCCGAATGGGGTAACTTAAACGGTAACCCTCCACCATATAAGTGCCTAAAAGGCTACACTCAAAACACCCCTTCAAAGAGCGCCGATAGTTTCTGTACAAAGAACTACAGCGGTGGAAACAAAACATCCTATCAGATAATAAATGACGTTGCTAAAGCCTGTAGCGTAAGTCAAAAAGCACTGATCGTGCTAATTCAAAAAGAACAAAGCTTAATTACCGATGATTGGCCTTGGGCCATTCAATACCGCAGTGCTACCGGTTATGGCTGTCCTGACACAGCACCCTGTGATACCGACTACTATGGATTCTTTAACCAAGTGTATAACGCTGCTAGACAGCTTCGTCGTTATGAAAAACAACCTGAACTATTCAACTACCGCTCTAAAAAAACTAGCTATGTTCAATACAATCCTAATGGTTCATGTGGAGGTTCAAACGTCTACATTCAGAACTCAGCAACTGCAGCTCTGTACAACTATACCCCTTACCAACCAAATAATGCCGCCTTAAATAACTTGTACGGTACTGGAAATAATTGTAGCGCATATGGTAACCGAAATTTCTGGAGAATATATAATGATTGGTTCGGCAGCACTGTTGCAAACTGCTCCAATAATGCTACTCCAGGCAGAGAGGTATATAGGCTGTTTAGCACCAAGAAAGCTCGGCACTACTACACTACATTCATCTGTGAAGCCAACTCTCTAGACAGTAAAACTAGCTATAAATTAGAGGGTGTAGCCTTTAAGCAACCAGAATCAACTGAGTCAGACAGATTAGGAGTATACCGGCTAAAGAAGGGGAAAAAATGGTTCTGGACCATGGATATTAATGAGCGAAACAATCTAGTCAACAACCATAACTATCGACTTGAAGGAACTTCATTTATTGGCCTTACAAAACGCTCATCCAACCCCAATAAACTACCCGTCTATAGACTATTTAACTCAGTGACAGGCGGACACCTATGGACCACATCAACAAGAGAACGCGACCGTGTCGATGCACAAGATGCCTGGAGATACGAAGGTATAGCCTACTATATGTTGGGTGCATAAGTAAACGCAACTACTAGCTAATCACGCAGTCTTGCACTAGCCACATCCCTCCTAAATTCAGGATGGTAGTAAGGATCATTTTCAATTAAGCTTTTCCAACTTTTCAACATCATTTGTATTTCTTTGTCGAACTCAGCTACATCGCGAACCTTGGAGCCTGGTTGACCCACAGAAATAGACTCATGATGGAATAATTCAACGTGGGGTAAATATACATTTCGCAAGTTTGAGTCATACAGCTTTAGGCAGAAATCAACATCATTAAAAGCTATTCGATATTTAGGATCAAAGCCGTCAACTGCCCAGAATTTCTTATTCTCCACCATTAATACCGCGGCTGTTACAGCAGTGAAGTTTCTAGTTCCTCCCACATATAGAGACTGAGCTAGATCTTGTACAGTTGGCTTATCTTTAAAGGCTGGGAAAAAATGTCCAGCGATGCCAGGAGTTCCGTGCAAGCCACCAACACCGAGGATTATTCCTCCGTGCTGTAATTTTCCATCTGGGTAATACAGCTTACAGCCGACTGCGCCAATATCTTTCTGCTGGGCGTATCCAAGCATGTCTTCAATCCAACTCTCAGTAATGACTTCTGTGTCATTATTTAGAAATAGATAGTACTTTCCCTTAGCCTTTTTTGCGCCCTCATCACATACTGCAGCAAAGTTAAATTTCTTAGTCCATTTAACTAATCTAAAAGATTTACTAAGAGTCTTATGTTCTTCATATAATTGCCAAACTCTTTCGTCAGTTGATCCAGTATCCATAAGAACGATTTCAAAGTTTTCATATTTAGTCTTCTCTTTGATTGAATCTAGGCAACGCTTTATATAATCATATTGATCCTTAGTAGGAATAATTATCGAGACCAACGGGTTATCTTTAACCTCATAACCAATCCGCCACATAGAATATGGAATCTGCCAATCAATCCTTGCCTTCATACCCCGCTCTTTAACATCGTCCAGTAAAGCTTTCTTTTGGTTCTTATAGGCGTATTCTTTAGCTGAGGGGTCCTGAGCTGTTGATGTTTCAGTCATTCTCCAGCTGTAAATTATGCTTGGAATGTGCTCTATCTTGTCAGTAATACGACTTATTCGCAAGAATAGATCCCAATCTTGGGCACCCTCATAACCAGGCCTGAAGCCACCAACCTTATCGATTAGTTTCTTTCTAATGGTCGAGAAGTGGGTTATGTAGTTAACTGAACGAAGATATTCAGGACTCCAATCTGGTTTAAAAAATGGATTGCTATGTTTTTTACCTGCTTCATCTATTTTATCTTCATCGGAATATATAAAGTCTGTTTTTGGTTTATTATTGATGACTTTTACAACCTCGTATAAGGCATTAGGCCAAAGTACGTCATCGTGATCAAGTAGTGAAACAAATTCACCTTTAGCTAATTTTAAAGCCGAGTTACTAGCTTTACAGATATGTCCGTTCTGGTCACGAACCATATATTTAATGTTAGTGTGTTTTTTCGCGTAATCTTCAAGAATTTCAACTACTTCTTTATTAGTTGATGCATCATCAGCTATACACAACTCCCAGTTTGTATAAGACTGTTTAATAACCGAGTCTAAACACTGCTTCAATAAAGTAGGATTAGTGTTGTATGTCGGCATAACTACACTTATTAGCGGTTTGTGTTTAAATTCTTTTATATGCTTCTGTTGCAATACGAGTTCTTTTTTCTTGGGATAATTCTTCCGAACCCACTGCCTATATTCAATATTTCTACTATTAGCTGTATGGGCTAAAGCAGCTTTATCTTCAATAATAGCAACAACCCTATTTGCTACTGGAACTCGCTTAACATATTTATTTATAAAAATATGTTTACCAAAAACACTTACATAAGCGACTCTTAATATTGGCCCTGTGAGTGGAGCTAGAATTCTCTTTGTTTTTCGCTTTATGAGTGCTTTATTCATGTTTTATTCAGTATAGACTTTAGGGTATCATTTATCTTTCTCAATGGCCAAGTTAGTTTCCATGAATTGGACTCAAGAATAGTTTGCTTATCGTTCAACAACTGTTGAATTTCTGAAGCATGACGTTTTTGGTTATGTTCAATTGTTTGCAAGCTAACGTTCATTTTTCCATGTACATCCCAAAGGTGCTTGCTAAGCGCATAATACATTTCAAGGTCACTCTGTTTAGGTGACTTGGATTTTCCGTTTTGCGAAGATAATTCGTTAAATAATTCACTCATTTTACTTGAGAGTAAATATTTTTGTGAATCTTTTTCTCTAAGTTGCTTAGCAAAGTTATTGGCTTCAGCATAGCCATCGATTAACTCTTTATATATTTGTTGGGCCTCTTTTTTACCAAATCCTCTTCCTGAGAAATTTAGCTCTGATACTTTGTTAATGTTTGAACTTTTCAAGTACCCAGGACCACCAAAATGATCATAACAGTACACTGGCGTACCATTTACAATGCTGTATTGTACTGTTTTGCCGATACTTAAGACCGTATCGGCCCAATTTATTTCTTCAGGAGTGATTCTCTTGAATGAGTTCCCTTTTTCTTCGCCGAATACTTTCACATCAATATGATTTTTTTGAAGTAAGCTAATTGCTTCATTCAGCTCTTCTGGTATATGACTAGAGACAACTAATAGGTTCTTTAATTCTGTATTCTTATGATCTACAGCCTCCGAGTAAAAAGCATCTGGAGATGGGTTACTAAATACTTCTCCACTTAGTTTAATCTGCCCTAGTCTATCTTCTATGGACTTTTTGGTCTCCGCAGAATTATACAAAACTTTGTCGGCTATTGACTGCTCTATAGATGCAAAGCACGGAAATTCCAAGCCGTGATAGGGCGACATGTGATGGAACACAATCTTTGCTTTATTTTTATTTTGTTTGATTTGCTCCAATAATTTATATGGAATTAGTTGATGATGTATCCATATCAGGTCATATTTACTTGCATCTAATTTAATGTAATCAATTTCAACTTTAAGATTATTTATCTTATCGAATTCTTTTTTAATTGGATAGTCGATAAAATTAGTTAATATATCTACTTTAGCGCCCTGGCTTGTAAAATACTCGGCCAACTCTAAGGTAACTATTTCCGAGCCAGCATATTTAACCAACTCACTCTGGGTAATTAATATTTTCTGATTATTATAGCTATTTACCATAGATCCTCTATGCCCCCATTATAGTTAAATAGCTGACTTTAATACAGTAATTTATAGGTAGCGTTGCATAACATACTCACACGCCTCACTAAATAATTCTCTATTATTTAATATCATCGGTGAAGAAGCACTCTTCTGCATACCAAAATAGTCTCTGGGGACACCAGCAGTCTCTACTAACCTTCGGGGTATTGGCCGATCGTAATCGCCACCTATAGAATAATGATTCATCTCTTCAGATACAGAAATCCTACCAAGAGCTGAACCAAATCTAGCACCAATTGCTATTACCGGCATGTTCACAAAACCCACTCTAAGCCTAAATTCGGTCAAGCTTTTCTCGAATACTTGCTTACTAAATGCTGGGCGAATATTTCGTTTCTTTGACCATACTACATCTCCATATGTACCGGAACAGTACAACTTAGATTTTAGATATTTTTCAAACCCCAAGAAAGCAACGTCATCCCCTATTCCATCACAAGCAATAAACTCGTAAGCCTTTTTCTTTAGTCTAACATCAAATTCAGTATTAAGGTTGTTGATATTGTTGCTTAGGATATGTTCACATTTATTCACTTCCAAGCCTAGTTTTTTTGCTATCTGCTGCCCACTATCATTAAAATCATATACTGCTATATCTAAAGTAACTGACTGCTTGAGGCCGGCGCTCTTTGCAAGTACGGAAACTGCTGGTGAATCATAACCCTTCGAAATTGAAGACAGTAGCTTATATTTTTGTTTTTTTCTATGAGGGCTCTGCGCATTGGCAGCAATAGATTGTATCGTAGACTCCAAATATTGTTTGTAACTTTCATAATCTCGATATTCATATCGAGGTTTTTGCCAATGAGATTTAATCAAACCATTTCTAGATACAGAGAAGTTATAATATGTCATTCTATACATAGTCCAGTGTTCATCCCGATGTATTATTCTTTCATACCTATCAACTCCTATTTCAGCGGAAGCTGAAGCAGAATCTTGAATAATAGTGGAAAAAGCCTTAAAGAATTTACTGGAAGTATTAATTCCCGCCCTAACAAAAAGGTAGTTAAAAGAATTTGAAACATAGGAGTGACCAGTTTTATTATTTACTAGCACAAATAAGCTCTCTAGGTTATGTTTAGGAGTCACAAAAATCAATCTTCCGTTAACAATCTCAGCTCCACTACCAAAGACTACGTCACTATCAGTAGGGCTGGAGTCTCTGTAATCGCCATACCATACTCCTTCAAAAATCATAGCATTGGATCTCTCTACCTCAGAACCTAGTGTAAAATTCGCCTTTCCATCCATTAATTCTGCCACCCAGGCAAGTTTGGGAATATTAGTGTCTACATGAGAGTTAATAGAATCAAAACATTGGTATTTATAGCGAAAACCATTTAGTGAAAAATTTTTTCTTAAATGAATAAATCGAGACATCAAACAATAGATATGAAAATTACTTGAATTATATAGTCTGCTAAATAAACTCTTCAGTAGCTTTTTTAGCATTACTACTCAATCTCAACACTATACTTAGGGTGAGTAATACTGTGCTTATGTTTGTTAATTCCCTTTATTGAAAATTTATGAATTTGTTGCTGTTTGTAAAGTAGCTTCTCGTTAGCGTTCTCTTTTTTAGCAATAGCTAGATTAATATAGTAGCTATCATCATTATAGATATTTTCTTCAATATTTATCTTTACAGTATTTTTACCTTTTTTTATTCGATAATTATCGCCCTTAGCACCAATACTAGTAACCACTAAAATTAAATTTTGCGAATTCACAATATTTAAACCTATTACAGCATTCTCGATTTCCTCACTGGAATCAAAAGATAACTCCACACTAAACGGCTTTAAAGCTTTAATCAATGTAGTTGTTCGGTTATTCTGACTAAGCTTTATTGAATTCAGATTAATTAAGCTTTCTGAATCATTCTTATCTTGTTTCTTTCTGTCATTATCTAGCCGATTCTGGGCTTCTATCTGATCATTAAATAAGGCCCTGTAGGCATCAGCAACCTCTAAGCTGTTTCCAGTTTTTACAACCTTGCCACTCTCAATTAGAATTGCCTTCTCGCAGAATTTTTCAACCGCACTCATATCATGGGTTACAAGTACTACTGTTACGTTTTTCTGCTTCAGACTCCCAAAATAGTCATAACATTTTTGCTGGAAAGCAGAGTCCCCGACTGCCAGCACCTCATCTAATACCAAAATGTCACTACGGGCCCGAATAGCAATAGAAAATGCTAGCCTAACCTGCATCCCAGATGAATAATTCTTTAGTTTTTGATCCATGAAATTAGATAATTCTGCAAATTCGACGATTCCATCATACATTTTATTCATCTCATCCCTATTGAATCCTAATAATGCCCCATTTAGAAATACATTTTCCCTACCAGTTAAATCGGGGCTAAATCCAACACCTAGCTCGATAAACGGTGTAAGTTGGCCTTCAACCTCCACGCTTCCTGCGTCCGGGCTATATATACCCGCCATCAACTTCAATAAAGTACTCTTTCCACTACCGTTGCGTCCGACTATACCAACAAATTCACCCTTTTTTATCTCTAAGTTAACCCCTTTAAGTACTTCTTGTTTTTCATAAGTTCTTTTTCCGTTAAAGGCATTTAAGAAAAGACCCTTAACGGTAGATTGTTTTTCATGTGGTAATTTAAAAGACTTAAAAACGTTACTAACTCTAATAGCTACATCAGTATCTTTACTCATTACAAATTCTCCGCAAAGTACTTAGCCTCTTTCTTAAAGTATAAAACACCGCCGACTAAGGTTAAAGTTACAATACCTATTGGAACCAAATATATAACCGGACCCCCAAATAAACTCTTAAGTGTAGTCGTAGCTGGTGTAACTAAGGCATATCTAGCATCCTGCATAGCCTGTGCAATCGGATTTATTAATACCAATTTTTGGATATTTTCATTTGCAATTAGACTAAGTGGGTACAAAATTGGTGTCAGGTAAAAACCAGCTTGCATTAAGACCTCCCAGATATAGCTAATATCACGGTACTTAACGTAAGCAGCCGATAGAATCAACGACACACCTAATGCGAATATGTATATCTCGAGCAGATAGAAAGGCACGTATATACTAGTTTTCAGTAAGTCTATATTCGCAAACAATACAAATACTAAAACAACCATCAAATTTAACCCCAAGTTAATTAAGCCGGTAATGCTACTGGAAAGAATAATTATCCATCTAGGTATCCTAATTTTGCGAATTAAGTCGCCTCTACCTACAACAGACATTAGTCCTAGGGTGGTAATTTCTGAGAAAAAGTTCCAGGTAACAATACCGAACAGTAGATATATGGGGAAGTTTGGAATATCTCCACCTAGCCTAATAAACTTCACAAACACAACGTACAATATTCCGAACATTAGAAGTGGCTTAAGAAGCGACCAAGCATAGCCCAGCACCGAACCCTGGTAACGGAGCTTAAAATCCGTTCTAACCAACTCCGCCAATAATGCACGGTTCTTCTTTGAGAATATATGTTTCATAGCAATAATCGTCTATATATTATAGAGTAGATAGCATAAGTATGAAAACTAAAGTTGTTGTAGTAATACCCAATTGGAATGGTGAAGATTATATTTCCGATTGTTTGCAGTCACTCGAAAAGCAAACTTTAAAGCCAGATATTCTAGTAGTAGACAACAACTCTGTCGATAACTCTGTCAAAATAATTAAGGACAACCACCCTAGAGTAGAGCTACTAGAATTCTCAGATAACGCTGGATTTGCCGGCGGGGTAAATAGAGGAATCAAACCATCACTAGAACAATATAAGTATATTGCTCTTCTAAACAACGATGCGGTAGCCGATAGCAAGTGGTTAGAAAAATTAGTAGCAGTCGCTGATGAAAAGCCTAATGCTGGAATAATTACCGGAAAATTTATGCGCATCGACAAAAAACATATCGATAGCACTGGAGATTTCTATACCATATGGGGAATGCCCTACCCCAGAGACCGCAATGAGATTGATAGTGGTCAGAGAGACAACATTGAACCAGTTTTTGGAGCTACTGGCGGGGCGTCACTGTACAGCACAGAAATGTTTAAAGAAATTGGAATTTTTGATGAAGACTTTTTTGCCTACTATGAAGATGTAGATATTAGCTTCAGGGCACAGTTAGCTGGATGGAAAGTATATTACCAACCATCGGCCCTAGCCTACCACCATGTTGGCGGAACTAGCTCAAAATTAGGTGATTTTAGTCGCTACCATACTATTAAAAATTTCTACTTTATCATTATGAAGAACTTACCCTGGCAGTTATTAATAATTTACTCGCCTTTCTTACTCCTTCAATCACTACGAATTCTGGCTACCACAACCATAAAAAATAAAAATCCACTAATCTTCTTTAGATCCCTATTTAAAGCACTCAGCTTACTGCCGAAAAAATTAAAGGAGAGACGCCAAATACAAAAAACCAGAAAAATATCTGTGCTTAAGGTCAATAAACTGATCGAGAAAAGAATACCTCCGATCATTAAAAAAATCTAAGCGTTTTCTTTTTATTAGTTTATCTAGCTACCTTTTTCTTCTGACCACCAACCAAAGAAAGTTGGGTAGCAACCAGAGCCCAAATAGTTATTGAAATAGCCTCATCAGCCCAGGTGTGAAGTAGTAGGTTTGTCAGTATAAGGGCTATAAATGTTAGCAATATTGGATAGCCTAATGGCTGAGATCTTAGCTTATGCAGAGCCACTAAAACAAAATAATGAAGCGCAATAAATAAGGCCATGCCAATTATTCCTAGCTCAAGACCGATTTGTAGAAAGAAGTTTTCGGATATCTTTGCTTGTTCGGGATCATCTAGTGCTGAACTTGGGCCAGCCTCACCTAAACCATAGCCTTGTGGTTGGTCGAGGATATCCAGCGCCGCCTCTTTTGAAATTTGCAGATGACCTTCGTTGGACTGCACCTTCTGTATATCTGGGTTATTATGTAGCACCACCGTCTGAAAAGTAGAACTATTCCAAGTTAGTACACTTGCTATCACTAATAGGGTTACCCCAAACAAATAGGCATAAATTGGTATTTTTTTCAGCAACTTTATTCGACTAATTGCAGCATAGATAACTATACCGGTGATCAAACCAAGTAATGCACTACGGGAGTAACTAAGTAGTAGTCCAATAAAACAAATTCCAGCTAACACTAGAAGCGACTTGGTCTTTGTTTTTAAATAGCCAAACACAGCAATAAGTAGCGGAAGTATAAGGTAGGCACCCAGCTCATTAGGACCTCTTAGCGTTGCCTGGGCTCGATACAACTCACTGCCGGAAGCTACAGTGTGACTAGCGGGCGGAATACCCGCAGTGTTTACTCCAGCAACGTCATAGCCAAAAAAAGTTAGAAAATCTGGATTTAATACGAATATCTGAATAAGTGAGAATATTCCAAGGATGCTACCAATAATAAGGAGACTTTTTGTTAATCTTACTTTTGGTATTTCTACTAGCTGGAGACTTAGAAAAATAACAATAAACCGGAAATCTATTGCAAAACCAATCAATGAGTTTAGCGAAAAAGCCTGCACTACCAAATAAACTAATCCGAGCACCAAGTAAGCTACGGCAATTTGGTTGTATACCTTAGCAAAGAAACGCGTTCGTAGGCTCTTGTCTAGCACCAACAGTATTACACTTAGCACTCCAATTATAGCGACAAGAACTTCTTTCCAGGCGCTCCAAAAATACAGGTAGCTGAAATTACTAGCCAGCCAAACCGTAAACAATGTCTGGAACGGCAGAAGAACCAGTAAGATTAAACTCAGAGTAAATATTAGTTTTCTTATCAATGTCACTTTATAATTATAGGGTATGATGCGCCATATCGTTATAGATGCCCGACAATATTCAACTACTTCCGGTCGATATATTCGTGAGCTATTAGTAAAACTAGAAGAATTAGATAAAGAAAATCGCTATTCTATACTGCTGAGTGAAAAAGATTTTGACAGCTACCAACCAAGTAATCAAAACTTCCAAAAAGTACTAGCTCCATTTGCACAGTTTAGCTACGCGGAACAATTCCAATTACTAGGTTTATTAAAAAAATTAAAGCCCGACCTAGTCCACTTCAGTTTTGTTCAGCAACCACTTCTATACTTTGGCAATAAAGTTACTACCATTCACGATTTGACTCCACTGCGTTTTAAAAGCCGAGGATTAAATAGTTTCAGCTACCAATTCAAGAAAAACCTGTACTGGATAATGGTCAAAATGGCGATTCTTAGCTCTAAGAAAATATTAACACCATCTAAATTTGTAAAAACAGATCTTATTAAGCTAACCAGAAAAGCGAAAAATAAAACAACTGTTACGTATGAGGCCGGAATTAAGGCTAGCTCCAAAAAGACGATATACAGGCCAATGCAAAATAAAAAATATATTATCTACGTCGGTAGAGCTGCAGTTCACAAAAACCTTCGAAACTTGGTAGAAAGTTTTCGACTTCTTCAGCTAGATCACCCAAAATTGAATCTAGTGTTAGTTGGTGGAGACAGAAACTACCAAGAGCTAAAAGACTATGTTGCTAAACGAAATATTCTAAATATCCATTTCACTGGTTTTGTAAGCGACCATGAACTAAACTGGCTATATTCAAAAGCTCTGGCCTATGTTTTCCCTAGTCTCAGTGAAGGTTTTGGTTTGCCAGGCCTTGAAGCCATGGCTCACAGCGCGCCAGTGATTAGTAGCAACGCTAGCTGCCTACCAGAAATTTATGGTGATGCAGCACTATACTTTAACCCTAGAGACCCGGAAGATATAGCGCTAAAAATTGAACGGGTATTAAACGATAAAGAGTACCGAAAACAGCTAATAGAAAACGGTCATAAACAACTATCTAAATACTCTTGGCAGAAAACTGCAAAAGAAACCCTAGAGATATATAATCAGCTACTAAAGTAGCTATTATTTTGCTTCGTCCTGTTCCTGTTTTTCTTCTTCTTTTTTCGGGTCATCAAAACTTGGCTTCAGTACTATATGGCGCTCTCGACCATAACCAATAGATTCGGTCTCTAGTCCATACTCACTAGCTACCTTATGAACAGTCCGCCTATCTGCTGGATTCATCGGATCTAGGTGTTTTTCTTTTCCTTTTTCCTTGACTTCTTTTACCCAGTCGGTTGCCGCCTCAGCTAGACGATCAGCTCTGGCCTTTTTGTAGTCTGCAATATCGACGTTAACTCTGGTAATTTCATAGTCGTTATTCTTTAAAGCGGTTGACACCATATACTGAAAGGCTCGTAAGGTTTCGCCGTTATGACCTATTAAAAATCCGTTCATATGGGTTGAAGGTACATTAAGCTCTATAACCTCATCATCGCTATTAGTAGCATATACATCGGTATTCAGACCGAAGAAAGATAAAATATCCTCTAGATATTTCTTGGCATATGTAATTGATTCTTCCATAATTAACTCCTTCTTTTTTTACGAGTAGAGTTTTTCTTGGATTTGTTTTTCTTATTTGACTTATTAGCTTTCTTTTCCTTAGGTGGAATTATCTCCGCCTCAATAACTTCTTTACCACCCTTGCCTTTGGATTTACTGGTCGAATTAGAACTAGTGGTTGCCGTTGTAGTAGCCATTTCATCTTTATCTTGGCCTAGTACTCTAGCTTGCTGAATAAAAGCTACAATACCACTTGTTAACCAGTACAAGGATAAGGCTGAAGCGATGTTTACGGTAACGATGAAGATAAAGAAAGGTAGGATGTACTGGGTGCTACTACCAACCGCCGCGCTTATCTCGCTAGAATCAGCTTGCTTGCCTTTATTGGCATCACCTAAGATTTGTCTTAGGCTTTTCTTCTTATCTTTCTGAGGCATAAGCTGTTTAGCTTGGAAAAACTGAACTATGGCACTAGCAGCCACGATTATCATGGCCGGCCAGTAGATGCCACCACCAGAAGGCAATGCTGCTTTAGTTAAATCAACTAGACCAAATAGAGTGCTGTCTAGCTGAGATATATCACTAGCTAGTGTTTGAATCCACGGCAAGTTAGCTATGAAAGAATAGGAAAAGCTTACTATTTCATTAGGGTCATTAACTATCCTATTTAATCCGCTATATAAACCAATGAATATTGGTATTTGAACGATCAATAGGCCAATACTTCCGAAAGGATTAATCTCCCTTTCCTTATACAGCTCCATCATCAGCATTGATTCTTTCTGACGATTGCCAGCAGCGGCTTTTTTAATGCGTTTTAGTTCAGGCTGTAACTCACGCATCGCTTTAGCTTGATGCAGCTGCTTCTTAACTAACGGCCACATTAGCAAGCGAACTAAAATGGTAAATAATATAATACTTAGTCCAAAGTTATGGCCTGGAATTAGGGCATAAATAAGAACTAGTAGGTTAAAAATGGGCTGAACTATAAGGGTTGTAAACATCGGTTCTCCTTCTTCTTAGGTGTAGTTGATCAAATCATAGGTTAGCATGAAGATAATCAACCAAGACAAAATATTTAGTGTCTAGCCTCCATTCTAACACGCCAGCAGTATCACTAGTAATTAATTTGCATAAACCAGCCGGAAGTATTTTTACACTGGCTCTTCAGTGTACTCCGAGTAATTGATGCCTTTGGAAATGTCTTTAATTACTCTTCCTACCAATGGCAAAATATTATCCGGTAAATCATTTATCGGAAACCAGGATAAATCATCACACTTGTGTGGTTCCATATTTGTTATTTCGCCCTGCCATTTGCTGGCTTCATAGAATAGATCGACTCTTTCCTGACCCGACTCACCTCTACTAAGTCGATGCACAACATGCACGAAATCTAAGTCATCAGCATTAACAGTGATCCAGGCCTCCTCTTTGGCTTCTCTAACCATCGCATCTCGAGCTAACTCATCGCCATCAAGGTGTCCAGCTACTAAACCATACTTCCCATCCTGATAGCCAGTATTATAGCGTCTTAACAGTAGCACCTGGTCATCTTTTCTAAGCAACAAGTAAACCGCCGGTATAATTTTAAATCTATCTTTAGCCATTTAAGCTCCCTCTCTTTTTCCGAGCATTTCAGATTGGAGCATAACCTGCAAAAAGCTCTTTTTTAACTCCTCAAATCCAATGGTTGCAATATTCTCAGCATACACAGTCACCACAATATCTGGTGACCCTACAAGCTGATCCTCCACATCACGAACTATTTCATAAACTCTTCGTCTAATCCGGTTCCTAGTAACCGCCGATTTACTCACCTTCTTACTAACTACCACCGCACAGCGATAAGTTTTTCGCCTCGGATTATTGGCGTACTTAACAGCAAAACCGGACCCCCTAAGGGTCCGACCTTTGCTATATACATAACTCAAGCTATTATGGCCATGAAAGCGGTTCTTTTGACCTATCATAAGATAATAATAAAGGGCTGAACTACTTTAGACAATTATTAAACAAACACCGACTGTAGTTCTTAGCCCTATGCTGTTTACTTATTTGGATCAGGATTAGCCTCATAGGCAGCTAAGTCAGCGAGCGCTTCTCCTTGCTGTTTAGTAGCTAGTGCTTCTTGTCGGGCAGTTTCTTCAGGTATGTAGTTCTCATCAAGATCCTTATCTGGCGATGGATAACGACCGATTGCTAGCTCATCATTTCCGGCGTTATGAATAGCCGCATCAGTTTGACCTCTAGGTTTTACCTCGTTGTCATTTTTTTCGCCTTTGGCGATAAATTTTCTAAAATCTTCATCTGTTCCGATTGGAACTTGTTCAACAGCTAAGCTAGTTGCTTTACCTGCTATATCTCCTTTTCGCCGTCCTTCATTTGTTTGTGGCGCTAGTTCAAACGTACTTGGTCCTTCTTTTGTTTCTACATCTACAGTTTGTGACATTTTTCTTTTTCCTTTTTATTGATATTTATATATTTTGTTTAATATTTTTTGTTTATCAGTCTTGGAAATAATGCTATCACGTTTATGCTTTTTTGTCAATTATTCTTTATAATTACCCTTTTCTTGTAATTGTCTGCTTATCATTGAAACTGAAAATACAATTACAATAATCGCTATGTAGTTAATGCTATCTCCCGTCTCCGCCAAACTACCATCATTACTGTCAGCTAGGTTTATGGTGGTACTACTTTCTGTAGCTAGTCCTACAGGGTCTACAATAATACCGTTTTCTTCTCCGTCATCATCTAATTCTCCTCCATCAGTCACAGAGTAGCTTAGTTTTAGGGCTGTAGAGTCTCCTAGGGTTGCTGTGGTTAGGGTAGAGTCTGGAATGTCAGTGAAGGTTTCAGTAGTAGGGTTATACTTCCTAGGTATGTACTGATCTGGGTTATCTACTGTATGGATGTATAGCTCTACGTTGACTGTGTCTCCACGACTGCAGTTTAGACTAAAGTCTGTAAGGCCATATGGATAGTCATAGCCATTGTCGGTTTTGTTTAGTGTAGACACGTCAACGCTAGAGACAGTACCGTTCTCAGAACATCCGGTAGTAACTAGAGTAGCGTATACTCCAGTACTATCTATCTCAAAGGAAGTTACTGTAGGTTGGATACTATCTAGGATACCGTCATTGTTACCGTCTCCAGAGTTTGGTGCAGAGTTCTCCATGGCAGTGCTAGCTCCATCACTGTCAAAGTCTGAAGAACTACCAATGGAGATGTTGCGAGAGAACTCACTGGTGGAGCCAAAGCCAGAGTCAGTATCTCCGTCAACTGCAGTGGTAGTGCTAGACAAAGCTTTGTTAGTTTGGTCTCCACTGACAGTCAGTACTGTTTCTATGTCTGTACCAGGAGAGACAGTGTCAGAACCTAGGAAGGTTTCACCAGGACCATAGCCAAAGATACTACTCTCGTCATTGGCAAAGAACTCTATTCTGTATTCATCACTAGGTGAGTCAGCTGCGTCAAGGTCATAGGTGATGGTTAGTTGATTGCCAACTTGTTGTGCAGATTTGAGTACTGGGGTATTAATAAAGCCATTAGGGCCGTCATCACCATCACCTACGTCGTTGGGGGTGGGGCCACGATCGAAAAAGTCAAAGGTTCCAGCAAATACATCGTCTGTATTCTCCTGACGGAATAGGTCTATAGCTAGATTGGAGGTGCCGAAATTGGCATAATCTAATACCTCAACGTCCTTAATTGAATTACCTAGTATAGCTACATTTTGAGGAACATTACTAAAATCAAATTGCTGAATATATACTGAGTTGATTGTTACTGCAGAACCCGACAAGCCTGCGAACAAATTGCCCTCCCCAGCACCAGCTCCTCCAATTAAATTACCTGATGCGTTAGATATGCCAACACCATTGTCTATGCCCTCATTTGCTTCACCCTTATAGTCTGTGCCGATGTAATTACCTTGGATGACAGACCCACCAGTACCAGCATTTAATTGGACTATTGATGATCCTGAAATTACATTAATTGCCCCTTCATCTGTACCACCAATGACGACACCGGAACCACTACCTATACTCAACCCATTTGCACCCTGTAACACATCGCCAATAACACCTCCACCAATATCTGTTAGGCCGTCTTTTGCTAACCCTATATAGTTTCCTTGAACCGTTACACTACTGCCATTAATAGATATCGCGCCACTAGTCAACGAACCGACTGTAACCGCAATAACATTCCTCTCTTCGGGCAATAGCCCCCCAAACTGAAAACCACTATAGGCACTGCCAAAAGTGACAAGATTAGACTGATCTTCATTCTGATTATCCACCATAGTCATTCCATCAGCACGTAGGTTTCCATAATTACCAGTAAATTCTACGTTATTCGCATTAACGCTTACTACCCGCTCCGAATCTGTAGTGGAGAACATAGCTAACCCTTTTATTATTGAGTTATCCGCTTGAAACTCTATACCATCATCACTAACGGCACTGAAGTCTAACTCTATCTTGATTGTTCCATTTAGTGGTTCTGGTGCTATAGCTGTGTTTTCTTGGGCTCCTGACTGCGTATAGCCGTCAATAACAACCTGCTCGGTAATTGTCGGCAATGAAGAACCTAGTACTATGGTATGCACCTCGCTACCGGGTATATCGAACTCGATAGTGTCTAAATCGGCATCATTATCATTGGCATTGGCGTCATTTATGGCTTGCCTTAGACTACCAGCTCCTGAGTCATTGGTATTAGTTACTGTAAAGGTAGCTGGGGCTGCGTGGGCTGGAGTGGAGGAAAGTAGTAGAAAGAGGAAGGTGGCCACAAACACACTTAAAGGGGTGTATACAACCCCCCTTAAGATGTTCTGTCTTTTCTCTGATTTCTGTTTAATTAGGTGCACCGAAAACTACCTATAGTTATTACATAACCATAGTACTCAATAGCTATAACAGTTGTCAATCAGCTTAAGGTTATTACTTGCTTTTAGTGCGAAAGACGAGCTCGACCCTTATTACGGCGTGAGCGAAGTACATTCCGGCCAGCCTTTGAAGCCATCCGCTTCATAAAGCCGTGAACACGGGAACGATGTCGTTTTTTTGGTTGATAAGTTCTTTTTGGCATATCTAATACTTTATCTTTAATTACTGCTAAATCAAAACTTAGGTTATAAGTGCTTATTTTTTCTAGCAGATCACCCTTACTACAAAATATATTTTTGAATTCTCATAAAGGTGAAATTAACAATATTTAACCCACTAATACTAGCAAGTTATCCACCAACAATCAAGTACTTTCCACAGATTGAGAGGAGTTAATGTTGTATGTGTATAAGTCGACTCCTGTTTGAGCATATTGCTACATAAAATCACGATGTTGTTAATTAGGCTGTGGAAAACAATCTTAAGTTTGTATAGAATAGACTTAAAGTAAAAGGAAGTGCAATGGGGCAAGAGAAAGACGGGTTGTGGCAGGCAGTACTTGGCGAAATCGAATTATCGGTATCGCGAGGTAGTTATGTCACTTGGTTCAAAAACACCACCCTTCTGGAGAACCAAGACAACGAACTAGTTGTCGGAGTTGGCACCGTCTTTATAAAAAACCAGTTAGAGCGCAAATTTAATCAACTAATTGTCGATACCCTAAAAAAGAACGGCGTTGAACCCAAGAAAATAGAATACAAAATCCACAGCACCGGCAGTAGTTTACATAACCGCTCCAAAGAAGAGGTAATAATGGTGGCCCCCTCCTCTAGCCCTAAGCGCAAGAACCCTAGCCACTCAGGAACAGCCAATAGTGGCGTTCGGCACTCTTACCGTCAAGGCCTTAATGAGCGCTACACCTTTGAGAACTTCATTGTTGGTTCTGGTAACGAGCTTGCTTATGCTGCCTGCCAAGCCATAGCTAGTAGTCCGGGCAAAAAATATAATCCACTATTTCTATATGGTGGAGTCGGGATTGGTAAAACCCACCTTATTCAAGCCGTCGGTAACGCTGTCCTAGCCAACAATCCTGACGCCCATGTTGTTTACATATCCTCTGAACAATTCGTACAAGAGTTTTTAGATGCTATTAGATATAAGAAGAACACTGACTTTGCAGGCTTTTATCGGGGAGCTGACGTTCTAATAGTGGACGATATGCAATTTATTGCTGGCAAGGAAAAGACCCAGGAAGAATTCTTCCATACCTTCAACGCCCTCCATCAAGCCAACAAACAGATTATTATTAGTAGCGATAAACCACCTAAAGATATCCCTACCCTAGAAGAACGCCTCAGATCTAGATTTAACTGGGGTATGAGCATCGATATGCAAATCCCAGACTTTGAGACCCGTTGTGCTATCGTTCAGACTAAAGCCACTAGCCACGGCATTCAACTTGAACCAGAAGTGGTAGATTTTCTAGCCAATCGCACTCAAACCAACATTAGAGAACTGGAGGGTTCACTCAACCAACTACTAGCCTACTGTGAAATGCGAGGCTTAAACCCTGACCTACAAATCGCTACTAACCTACTGGGTAGCGGTAAGGCTCGACCCAAACACTTAACACCAAAATCTATTATTGAAAAAACCGCTAAACACTTCAAAATTTCGCTAGAAGATATCACTGGATCCAAACGGGATAAAGATATTGTTACACCTCGCCAAATTGCTATGTATATAATGCGCGACGAACTACATCTAAGCTATCCCAAAATAGCCAAGGAGCTAGGTCGAAAAGATCACACCACAGCTATTCATTCAGTTGAAAAAATAACCAAAGAATCGACTGAAGATCCCGATCTAAGAACAGCTATAGCTTCAATCAAGGAGCGCCTTTATGCTTAACGTACTTGAAATTAATTCATTAAGCTTAAATAGCTGTTGTGGGCAAGTTGTGTATAGTCAGTCGAAAAGCTTTGCACAACCAGGCCTAGTTATACGCAGCATTATTAAACGCATAAATATTTTACCCAGCATGTGGGTAAAAGCACCTGCTTTTCCTCAGCTTATTCACAGCATTTTACCTAAGTTTTTTAATGCTTTCATCGCTGTTTATAGGTCGGTTATCCAACTTAACCACATAGCCTATAACTATATACTACTAATAAATAATATATTAATAACTAAACAAGGAACCTCCGCATGAAGCTTCAAGTAACTCAGGAAAATCTAGCCAAAGCATTAAACAGTGTTGCTCGTGTAGCAAATACGCGGGGAACCTTGCCTATACTCGCCAATGTGGTTCTTAAGACAGTTGGAACAAGACTAACCATTGCTGCCACTAATCTAGATATTGCTATAACTCACTACATTGGCTCCAAGGTCTCTGATGAAGGAAGTATTACCGTTCCAGCTAAACTAATGCAGGATTTTGTTAACACCCTACCTTCCGGAGTTATTGAGCTACACCTAGATGATTACAAACTAAATATTAAAACTGATCAGTATAAATCTGTGATCAATGGTGTTTCAGCTGAAGAGTTTCCAGTAATGCCGGATATAGAGAATGGTAAAACTTGGAATATTGACTCCGCTTTGTTTAAGAGAGGTTTACAGCAAGTTTTAGTAGCAGCTAGCAGCGACGAGGCTAGACCGGTTTTAACCGGACTATATTTACGTACAGTCGATGGACAGCTGATTTTAGCTGCAACAGACAGCTACAGACTAGCCGAGAAAGTCTTAATGAAGACCAAGGAAGACGTTGATCTTTTGGTTCCGGCAAATGCTATGCAAGACCTGTTGAGGCTAATCGATGATCAGTCGGAAAACATTGAAATAACTAGTGATGAGCAACAAGTTAAGTTTAAGGTTGGGGATATTGAGCTAGTAGCTCGCTTAATAGACGGAAAGTATCCAGATTACCAAAAACTAATACCCAAAGAGTTTAAATCCTCGGCTGTTCTTAAAAGAAGTGATCTACTCAATATTACTAAGGTTTCCTCCCTGTTTGCTAGGGAGAGTGCCGGCAGTATAACTATCAGCCTTGATGATGACGCAAGTAAAATAAACATCCACTCGGTTGCCTCACAGCTGGGTGAGAATACCGCTTCAGCTGATGCTAAGATAACCGAATCTGGAGATATAACCCTAAACTCTAGGTATTTACTTGACGCTTTGGCGGTTATGAATGGTGATGAGATTAGTCTGAGTTTTAATGCAAAGCTAGAACCTTGTGTGCTTAGTGACACAAAAAACAAGGATTATACTCACGTAGTGATGCCATTAAAAAGCTAAGTATGGCTAAATAGGTTGCTGAGGGGCTGTTTAAGGATAACTTTAGGTTAAAGTATAATTATGGTAATTTCCGGTTTATCGCTTAATAACTTTCGTTCCTATAGTGAATCGGCTTTTGAATTTGATGAAAGTGTCAACATTATCGTGGGCCCTAATGCTAGCGGAAAAACAAATCTACTAGAAGCTGTGCTGCTGTCTTGCACCGGTAAATCTTACCGAGTAAAAGACATTGATTTAGTCAAACAGGATAAGCCCTGGACTAGAATAGAAGCCGTTACTAGTGAAGGAAAACGGGTTTTAACAATATCTCGACCAGAATCAGATGGTGTAGCCAGCGATCAGCGAGTGGTTGGCAACAGTCAAAAGCGCTTTAAAATAAACTCTGTAGATTATAAACGATTGTCTTTGCAAAAAAGCATACCGGTGGTTTTATTTGAGCCTGATCATTTACGACTATTATCTGGAGGTCCGGAAAGGAGAAGAGACTACCTCGATGGGTTATTGGAGCAAACTACACCGGGCTACAGTAAGCTTAGACGGGATTATAAAAGAACTCTTGCTCAGCGGAATGCTCTACTCAAAGACGGTGGTAGTGGTATAGCTAACACTATTTTTGCTTGGAATATTAGACTTAGCGAGTTGGGTGGCAAAATAGCAAACTATAGAAATAGTCTGGTGGAGCGTATAGGTCAATCTCTAGAAGATATTTACCGGGAGATCTCTGAGACTGATTCAACCCTAGATATATCGTACTTAGTGGATGTTCCGCTTGAGGATTATAGCTCCAAGATGAATAAGAAATTAGAGCATAATCTACAATCGGATAAAGAAAAGGGCTTTACGTCGATTGGACCACATCGCCACGATTTTGTTGTGTCTTTAAACGGCCAGACAGCTTCTGTGGCAGCTTCGCGCGGTGAAGTTAGGTCAATACTCCTGGCGCTGAAAATGATCGAACTAGAGCTCCTTAAAAGCAATTTAAATAAATCTCCAATACTATTGCTGGATGATGTGTTTAGCGAGCTAGATGGTTCACGCCGAAAAGCCCTTACTAAGCGAATCGCCAGTTACCAGACCTTTATTACTACTACCGATGCGGATATAGTGGTTGGTAATTTTCTGGATAAATGCAAAGTTATTCCCTTGAATAAGCAACAGTAAACTACAAAGATAATTATTAGTTATCTAGGGGGTTAATGAATTTGAACTGTGGGCCGGCATTTAGTTTTGATATTACTTCCCTGATCTTCGAATTAACAGTTTTCTTTATTTCTTGGTCGTACTCAAAACGATTAGTGCTAGGGTTGTATTTATATTCTCCAAGATTTGGCGATATATAGATTATATTACCGAATGCGGAAACTTTTTCCACTTCGGGGATTTCTAGAATTTTGTCTACATAGCCATCTATCGGGTTTATTATTCCGCTGGTTACCTTTATGGCTGACTGTTCACCTCGACGGTTGGTCACGCATAGTAAGTAATAATTACCATCGTCGTTTATACCACCTAGGCCACAGGGCTGAAGCGCACCATAAGAGTAGTCTTGGTGGCCGCTCATAGTTTCAGTATTGAAGCTAATAACATCACTTACACGATTGGCTGTAATAGTTGAATTATGGGTATCGAATTCATCCACCTGGCCAATAACCCCTTTTAGTTTGGGTTTTTCTTCTGAGATATCGTAAATGTGGATTCTTTGATCTGCTAGTAAGCAGATAGTATTTGGTCCACATATCTTTATTTCGTCATACAATTTGTCGAAATTGAAGGTTCGTTTCTGGTCATTGGATATTACTACGATGCTGCTATCTAGTTTTGGGGTTTCTTCTGAGTCTTCGTAGGTAATATTACGACTATCATCATGGACAAAACCGACTATTATTGTATTGTCATTAACAGCTATGTCGTAAGGGAAGCTATCTCTTGTGGTGTTGGGGTCGCTTATATCTATGGGTTCAGCTGTAGCTTCAAGGTTTGGTAGATACAGCGCCTCACTTACGTTGTCGCTCACAGCCAAAAGACCTGTCTTGTAGTTAGTGATGTTATATGACGTGTCTTCTTTCAATCCTTTTAAGGGAAGCGCTTTCCCGGTCTCAAGCGACCCAGATAGTTGATAGGCAGCTTGTGGTGGTTGTTCGTTTCCGTCTGCTAATGAAGGACCTTGAATCGCAATGTAGTCTTTACCTTCTAGCCCAAATGAGCCTTCAATCCTTCCGTCATAGATGCTTTCCAGTTGCCTGGTATAGGTAGGAAGATTTGTTGTGGCTGGAGTGTGGTAATAGGCGTCAACAACTTGATCTCCACAACCATAAGACAATAACCCAACCTTAGTAAGATACATGCAGGGTCTTGGCTCGTCGCCTACAAATTCAATGCGTTTTTTGGGTTGTAAATTGGCTGTAACCTCAGTAGTCTGCAAGAAGCCGGTCGTAGTTGCTAAGTTGATACTAGTCTGATTATTTGACTCAACAACAACCTCATAATCACCTTTTGTAACTAGTTTTTTGTAGGAGTTGCTTGTATTGGATGTAGTGTCGACTATCTCCCCGTTTTTCGATATTCGATAGGTTATTTCTGATGATTTATTGTCACTTGGGACTTTAACTTCAATGTAAGAATATCTAGATATCATCCAGGCAATAAGTGTCACAATTAGTAGTAGCGCACCGAAGATTACCTGTTTCCTGGTGACTCTGTATTGTGGTTGCTGTGGCTGCATAAACTCCTCCTTTACTCCGGTAGATTCTTAAATGCTTCGGTGAGTGGTGGTTGGATATTAATGAAGGGTAAACTACTGCAAGCTGATCCAGCACATCCTGGCCTATTGTCATATCTATCACCTGGCAATATATCAATATGTAGGTGTTCGGGTGTTCCGGCGGCATCGGCTTTTGTGCCTACCCTACCGAGGGTAGCACCCGCTGCAACGGTTTGTCCTTTACTGACGACTGCGGTACCAGCGCCCATATGTGTGTAGTAGTATATATTGCCATCATCCGCCTTGATAGCTATTCGAGTTGGGCCTGATTTAACAAGGATAACTTGCCCACCTCTAGCTGCAATAACCTCGGTTCCGGTTGGGGCAAAAATATCTGCTGCGTTGTAGTCATGGTGGCAGTTAGATTGACTTTCGAAGCACCAACCCTTAGATTTAATAGTTTGCTGATTAGTCCTGAGCGGGAAGACGAAACCATCGGCGCTAACCCCTGTGCCACCTTCTTGCGATGCGCAAGTTGATGAGGGTGAGTTGCCTACTGCGGTGGCAGTGTTTGAACCAAACCTAGTTAGCCAGTTTTGAGCGAACGGTAAACGTACATTCATTTCCTCCGCGCAAGCAGCCGACCCTGGTGTACAAGGAATTTCGAATTTTTCCAGCCATATTCTAGTGCTTTCCTCTAGGGACTGCGAGGCTTTTATTGGGTCGAATACTCGACGTCTATAGTAGTCAGATTCCAGCTCTTGTTTCATGAATTCTAATTGTACCGATATGTCACCCATATCCTTTCCCTGCCCCCTGGCAAAATTTTGCAGGGCGGTTTTTCTACCGCCAAGCCACTGAATTAGTCCATAAGCACCACTGCTTTTGTTAACTATTGTGGTGCTGAATCCCGATTCCTGTTGAATATTACCCATAATTCCAGCAGCTTGAATAGCGCTAAGCTGTAGGTTACCAACAAGATAATTCCATACTTTTTCTTCGTTGTTGTTCCCGGCTACTGTAGTTCCTGCCCCAGAGCAACATGCAACCCCGGTTTCACTAGCGGTGGTTGAGCCACTGGAGTCGCCACCACTAATATCTGTAACAATTTTAGTAGATAGCTTCTGAATACCAGCAGCGTTAGGATGGATGCCGTCACTTAGCAGGCGTGTTGGGTCGTTGGTGGGGGTTGTTGTGGGGTCTCCGGTTGGATTGACCGCGGAAAACCAATTAATAATTTGAAAGTTTTTTGTAGCGGATAGATCGACTAGCTGTTCATTGAATGATCCGAGGTTACTGATATTGTTTGGCCAAGCTGAAGATCCAACGGTATTTACCCACCATATAGGAGCGCTGGAGTTTATTCTTCTAATTTCATCAATAGCGCTTTCTATTGGGTTGCTGGAGGCGCCACCGTTAGTGCCAAGGGCGATAACTATACCGCTAGCCCCCGACACAACTCCAGCCTGCTTTGCTTCATCTTCTTTAATGGCGTCTTTGCCGGGAAGTGGTGTTCCTTGAGTTGATACAACGCTATTTCCAGCTCCGTTCCATGACCTAGATACAGATGCATTTATGTAGGGGGTTATGTCTTTTTCTTGCAGTTTATTCCTGAGGGTGTCTTCGATTCCAACCGTGATTGAATCACCTAGCACGTAAAGTTTTCCACCGTCAGGCACTTTAGTGAATCCAGTACTAGTGGGCTGGCAGTTATTTAAGTTTGGATTATAATATGGCGTAAATATTTCTTCCACGCTTACTGCGTAGGCGTTAGCTACATTAATAAATACTAGAATTAGAATTATTAGAAATCCTAGTGTGTAGTTTAATAATGGTTTAAGTAGCGGAATATTTTTCATAGTTTAGGTACCTGTGGTTGACCAGTGCCAGGCCTCACTTTTTAACGGGTAGAATCCGTAGGTTGCGGCGTTTGCTTTGAGCCATTCCCACCTAGGATTTCCCTTACATGAGCTTGATCCGTTTCTAGAGAAGCACATATTGCTAAAATCTACCGCCCTACCACTTTCATGTTTTGAGGTTCCGGGTCTGGCTGTTGGTGGATTGCAATCCCCGGATGGTGAATTACGCCAATCTGGGCAGTTACTCTTCCTTAGTTCTATTTGTTTCTGTGGATCTCTCCAAGCTGAACTAATAGGCATTAGGTCTATGCCATCTGCTCGGGCAGCATCAATCATGTCTAGGAATTGAGGAAGAACGTCTGTGTGGATGCGTTTGTTGGTTCCGGGGATTGGTGAGGTTTGTTCAATACCTACAGATCCACTTCCACCACTTGGCGCAATTTTTCCAGTTGAGTTAATGTTTTGACCACCATCATCTACAGGGTCTTTTCCTATATCTTCTGGTTTTTGTTCTAGCATCGATACGGTTTCTTCATCTAATAAAGTTAACCTATAGCGGAAGATTTGATCGTTTCCCCTTAGCTCATCTTTGCTGCATTTTGACATTTTCTCGACTTCATAATTGGTCTTAGATGTGTCAAAGCAATCACCATATTTTTCGTCGTATTCGGCTATAGTTTCTTCGCTAATGTAATCAAGATTGGTGTAGTAGTTGTAGGTGGGGTCTTCGCGCATTTTCTTTAGTTCGGATGGCGAGAAGCCCCATTGAGTGACGTCATAATACGGGTTGTAGTTATCCACTGCCTGAGCTTTGGTGTTTAGGCCCGCAATTGACATTACAGGATTAAGTATATTTTTTATATTAAATACTGAAGCGAAGCTATTAACCATAGTTAAGCTAGATTGTTTTAGGCTAACAATATCCCCAGGTACAATAGCGCTTAGTTTTCCAATTAATGAATATGGATTTTCAATTGATAGATATCTAGCAAAAACATTCTGGTTTTGGTATTCAGCAGTTTTTTGTTTTATGAGTGGTTGGTCTACTTGCTTAGCCTCTTCATTGGTTAGTGGAGCACCACCTATCCCACGCATTCTCTTTGATTGTAGTACATTATTACCAACTGCTGCTATCTCGAATTTTTGTGGACCGGTTTCACCCCCCATGAATTCAACTCCAGCTAACTGCCTGGTGACCATTTCTAGTCCCTGCTGGAAGGCGGCAAAGCCTAGGAGTGTTGCGGCGCTTTTCTTACTAACAACACCTCTTCCGGTCGCTAGTGTTGCGCTAGCTAACTCTCTAGATATTACTAGTAGTGCGCCTCTACCACCGGTTTCCCTGGCAACAGCTGCACCACCTCCGGTAAATACCGAGGCAGCTGCAGTTACTACTATTTCGGCAGCTGCAGCAACGACAGCACCCTTGGGGTCTAGTAGGGCAGAACAAAAACCATTGTTAATGGCGTCTTTAGCTGGCTCTGGTATGGCAAAGCCTCCAGGTATAAAAGTTGTTGGACTGGTAGCAAGAGAGATAATATCTGCCATATTACCGTATTTTGGTTTAGTATTGGGTACCTCAACCTCTTCTGCGGTAATTTCTTGCCCGGTTGCGTATTGGTAGTACTGTGAATTTTCAGCACCTGTTAGGGTGTTTGCTTCTGCGCCAATCGCCTCATCGTTAGCCTCACCGCGTATTTGCTGATCTTGAGCCGCTGGTAATGCGGCAGCAGCTCTTGAGGCCGCCAGTTCGTTATTTTCGGCTATTTCATCTACATTAGAAAATGCTTGGTTAGCCATACAAGCTAGTGTTCCTATCATCAGGCCAACACCCACTTTATTGGCTGCTTCCGTAATTTTTTGACCAGTGGTGAAGTCAGTGCTCACTTGCTTTACATAGGCTTCTTTATCGAATACCCCACCGTTTTTTTCCATAAACTTCTCGATTCGACTGCCATTTTTTTTGAGCTCTTCGGATAAATCGTCATATTGTTTTATTCCCGTTTCAACAAACTTATCACCTCCAACCTGTTCAATGGTCTCAACGGTATTTTTTATAGCTGCTTCTTTCGGTGTTTTACCTAAATACTCCCTTGCTTTGTTGGCCCAGCGATTATATTTAAATCCGCTGTTTTTTAGAGCAGTTGCGGTAGCTCTTCCTCTCACTGCCCGGGTTTCAGTCGCTAGTCCTTCGCTCACACCAGCTTTTACTTGCTTAACGTATTCTGCTCGAACTGTCATACGCTCTCTAACTCCTCGGATTCTTTTTATCTCCGAATAATCTTTATCGAATAGTTCCTGTGAAACTGTATCAAGAGATATGGTTTTACCTTCTTGTGGAAGCTTGATGCCGGTTACATTTTCTCCGTCCAATTCAAATATAAGCCTATTTTCCTGACCTAGTTTAGTTATCTGTTTGTTTAAATTTTGGCCGGTTATTCTTTCGCGCATCGTTCTAGCACGCAGAGATATCTGGCCATCACCGGTAGTGGCAGCGTTATCGAATAGGTTTTGGGCCATTCGCTCACGCATGATTCCATTTAATCTGGCGTAGCCAGTGGCTGTTAAAACTTGGCCGAAGTGAGGTAGCTTCAATGATGCTAGTAATATCAGTATTAGCATAAATGCGGTGACTCCACCAATACTACCACCAACAACTAGTAGTTTTCTTCGTTTGTTTTCAATATTGCCCAACTTGGACTTTAGTTTTCCGAATCTAGAAGTGCTTTTGTCTCCATCCGGGTTGTATAATCCCCCGGATTTTGGAGTTGAGGATTTATCTGTAGTATCTTTGCCGGAAGCTGGTTTTTTTGACTCACTAGCTTTAATCGCGGATCCGCTTAGCGGGCTTCCATCTTCGTTGGTTTGATGGGTGCCTTCTTGAGCTTCAGCTGCCTCTTGAGCTTCTAGATCACGGATGCGATCTATGTGGCTATTTTGTTCGTCATCGTATATGCCGGAAGGCTTGTCTTTTAGGTCTGTACTCACAAGCTATACCTCAACCTTATCCTGATCCTGGTGTTAAGCGGTTTTGTAAATCAATAGTGCCTTGTGGTTTGTCTAGGTCTCCACTTTGACTAATTTCTTGCATCTGGTCAGGATTAGTGGTTATTAGATTCATCTCAGTAGGGCTAGCTTGGATTTGAACATGCACGTGGCTTTGGCCAGCGAAGAACAAACCTTGACCGACTGGGAATTGGCTAAGTCTTTTCTTTTCTTCACTAGTAAGCTTGAAGACATCGGCTAATACGTCGACAGCTGAAGAAGATTGTTTTAGTAGTAGTTGCATACTAGCGTTAGCTACAATCGCCCTTCCCATTCGGCTACCCATGAAGTCTTCAACGTCTTGGCTGATGGTGGTGATGCCTAGGTTATATTTCCTAGCTCGTTTAGCAAGGCTAAACATAAAGTTGGCTGAATCTTCGTATTTCATTAACTGCCAGGCCTCGTCAATGACAAGCATGCGTCTTTTCTGGTCACTTTTAGTTTTGTTCCAGATGTAGTTTAGGACTATATACATAGCTACTGGTCGGAGCTCATCTTCTAGGTCACGAATATTAAAGACCACTAGCGGGTTGTTTATGTTTGTATTGGATTGTTGGCTGAAAATCCCAGCAAAGGTACCGGTGGTATATTTTCTGATTCGTTGAGCCAATTGTGGTCCGGTACCACCCATATGAAGTAAGGTGTCGTATAGGTCCATTATGGTCGGTGGTTGGGAGTTATGGGTTAGTGGATCGTTGGTGATTCCAGCTTTAGCGTAAGTTTCAATTAAGGCTGCATCAAGATCGGATTCTTCTACTGGATTTAGGGCTGGCATGGCAGCTGTTCCACTGCCAGCCATCTGAGCCTGGGCACCACCCATCATCAGTCGCAAGAGACCGTGAAGGGTAATTATGTTGCTTCTGAGAGCATTGTCAGCTTCTTCGGTGTCTACTACTTTTGGCAGGTCAAATGGATTAATTCGAGTGGCCGAACTAAGACTAAGTCTAACGTAGGCTCCCCCAACCGCTTCAGCCATTCTCTGGTATTCGTTTTCGGGGTCAATTATGAAAATCTCGGTGCCAAACATTAGGCTTCGAAGAGCTTCTAGTTTTACAGCAAATGACTTACCAGCACCAGACTTAGCGAAGACCACTGAGTTGCTGTTTTCTAGGGTAAACCGATCGAATATTACCAGACCAGAGTTGTGCATGTTGATGCCGTATAAAATACCGTTGTCTTGACTAAGATCAGCGCTGGTAAATGGGAAGCTAGTACTAATAGCACCGGTGTTCATGTTGCGCCTGATTTGAAGCTGGTCGGTGAATTGGGGGACGGTGCTGTTAAAACCTTGTTCTTGCTGAGAGGTGGCTACCTTGGAGTAGACTAGCTGCTGACCGAGTATTGATTCAATCTTATGGGTTACGAACTCCATTTCATCCATACTGGAAGCATAAATTGTAAAGTATAGGCCAAATCTAAAGAATCTCTCTTCACCCACTTGTAGTTTGTCGCGCATTTCTTCGGCATCTTGAATTGCTGCTTGCTTACCTGGATCTCTGGTTCTTCCCTTTTCAGCATCAATCTGAAGTCCAGCTTCAAGTTGGGTTACCTTCTTCCGAAGATTTTCTAGCACCACCTGACTCTCTACAGGGTAGATGTAGATAGATAGATCCAGGACTTCATCGAGGTTAATCATACTACTAAGCCAGCCGGTGAAGATTTGCCGAGGATAACCAAAAACATAGAAGGTTCTGGCAATCCTAGTTCCTAGGTGGAAGAAGTTGTTTTGGTATTCGATGGAGCTTGGAGCAATAAAGTCACGAAGAGCAGTGACACCTTTATTAAAGGCAGCGTTTACTTCTTGTTCCTCGCGGGCTCTTTGTTGTTGGGCAAGAGCTACTGGATCATTCTCTACTTTTTTCTTTTTACCGAGCATTAGTTCATCTCCCTGTCTAGGTTTGGATTATGGGCTTGACCTTGACCCTTGGTTATTACAGGTGCAGTGAGGTTGTCGAAGTTCTTTAGCTGCTGGCGGGTGGCGGTGTCAGGGTTGTAGCTGTCATAGTAGAGCTCAATAAGTTCTTGAGTGTCTAGCGGTAAGCCTTGTACCCCACATTGCATTAGTCCACCTAGGACTGCTTGTACGCGGTTTCTGAGTTCGTCCTTAGCTTTGTTTAGATCAACTTCGTTGATAGTAACTTGGGTTTGAGGACTTTTGCTAAATAGTGCCCCGAGACCCTTAACTAGACCCTTGCTGTTACTAAGAGCATTTTGGATGTCCACGGTTGGGAAGTAGGGTATAACAACGTAGAACTTTTTATCCATAATGTTGGTTTGCTGACTGAGGTCTCCCATGAAGTTAATGTAATCTTCCATTAGCAGAGCTAAAAGCATATTGTCGTGCTCGGTTCTGATCTTGTCTAATTTTTCGATATACGGAGATAGATCAACTTTTTGAGAACGCATATTTATTTGAATTGGAAAATATAGCGAGTTTAGAAAACCTTGGTAGCTATACTCTACAGCTTCCTGCTCCTGAGGGCTCATTAGATCGAAGTTTACCGACTTAACCATCACTACAGAACGAAAACTACCATCGTTCATTATTACGATACCATCGCGTATTTCGGCAATGTTTAAAGTGTTTTGAGTACTGTTGGGGTTAGATTTTGGAGCTACTGTTTTTGGCTGGGAAACGCCAGGTTGCTGACTTGGTTGTTGGTTCTGTTGTTGAGCCTGATTGTATTGTGGGTTAAAACTATTGCCCGGCAAGGAGGCGGCAGTATAAGGAACTGATCCAGGCATTGGATTAGCCTGAGAAGATACACCTTGGTTGTTTGGGATACCTCCGGCTGGAGGTGCGGTGTTTGGTAGAGCATTATTTGCGTAGGGGTTAGCGCCAGGTCCTTGAGGCGGCATAGCCGAAGCTGGTTGGTTCTGCGTTGGATTCATATATCTGTTTTACCCACTTTATTCTAATGCAGAGATACAACTACTTCATCATCTTCAGGTGGTTTATGGGCTCTAGTACTCTCCCTAGCTAAACTGTCGATGTTGCGATCGTTGTTTCTGGCTAGTTCAATTGTAACAGGGTCAGGCACGCTTGTCATCGGTTGTGTTAATGGTTTTTGTTGGTCGGCTGGAACTATGGTTTTGTGATTCCTGAATGCTTGCCCGGGTTTATCTTTTTTAGCTTTTAGTTTTTCAGAGATGGCTTTTTCGTCTGGATCTTTAGTCTGTTTTTTTGACCTAAAACTATTAGGTAGTGAAGAGCTACTTTGTCCAGGAGCGACAGTAGAGGTTCCAAAGCTAGCCATGCCGGGTTTGCTGGGGGCTGGACCTTCATTCATGAACCATAGATCTGGGGCTGGTTGGCTGTCTTTTTTGGCGGCACTTTTTAGCTGACTGACAGTTTCCTTGCGGTGATCTTGATTTCTTTGATCTATTTGACTAGTTAGTTGATCGGCCCTACTGCTATCAAACATGTCTTCGATACCATTGTCATTTATTGGAGATTCGGTTTTTGGTAAAGTAGATACTTCAACCAATCTATCAGATTGATTCTTTTTAGAGAGCAGACCGTAGCTAGGGCTGGCGTATTGTTGAGCGGAGACGTTTTTAACCACCCAGCCACGACTGTCGATGGTTTCTGCCAAGGCTTTAAGGCGACTTTTTACCTCAGTTTGTGATAGGTTATCTCCGGTATATTCTAGTTTTGGTGGTGGCGCCGTAATCTTTACTAGTTCTTGAATACCAGTCTGATTCCAGATACGAATTCTGGGTTTAAACATAAAGCGAATTTTTGCTAGCAACCATGTTTCGGTTGGTTGATCTCTTCCCCACGGGAAAGCTAGAAAGCCAAGCACAAAGATTACCGGCAGTAGTGGGATAGCTAACACCCATAGACCTTTGGTCATTAACAAAAATGCAACATATGAGCTAACAATAGCCACAGCCCCGAAGATGAACTGTTTTAGAGTGAGAGGACCTAGAAAGGTGTCTTCAGCTTCTATATCCTGGAGTACTTTGTAGGTTGCCATAACCTATATGGTACAAAGTAATTGTCGCTGTGTACAGTATTGTTAAATTATTTCCTACTTTGGTCTTCTTCGGGCAATCTTCCGTATACACCATTGTCTATATTGAATTGTCGCTTTAGTTGTTGCCTGCCTGCTGCGGTTTTCATCAATCGTCGATTATGCTGATCTCCCCTAAAGGATGCTTCTCGACGCTGTCTAATTAACTTCCTACGCTCATTTTCAGAAATTGCGCCCGACCTCCTCATCCATAGTTCCATTTCAGCTTCTAGTACACGAGCTTCGCCTGCTCGCTGTAAATCGGACAGCTGTTGTGCTTCAGCTCGACTCATCATAGCTAGTGGTGGGTGCGTTGCAAGAAATTTAGCTAACTCTTGCTTGTTTTTCTGCCGTGCAACTTTAACAAGTTTACTGTCTTCATGAGCGACTCTTTTATCGGAATATTGTTTAAGAGATTCAAGTAAATGAATTTTTTTATCTCGATATTTACCATGCAAGGTCTTACCGTCTTCGCCCCGTTCGAGTTTTCTGTCTAGCCTATCAATAGCTTTTTTTAATCGCCGATCTTTTCTGGTTTGGGTTTTTTCTATTCTACGCTCTCTCCAAGATCTTCTTTTTTTGTAGACTTCACCATAGTCATTCATCGGCTTTACACCTAGTTTGCTGGCTTTAGGTACCCCTTGATCTTCTCTGTTTTTTTCTAATTTTTCAACACTTTTTTTGACGCTTGGGGCTGTTGGAGAGAATTCTCTTTCCAGCGTAAAAACTGGGTTTTTGGGTTTTTCTGGATTAGAGTAGTCTATTGTGTCCTCTGGGACTCCTCCGTGACTACTGTGCAGCCGCCGACGTTCATACTCTAGGCGACGCTTTTTTGCAGCTTGTCTTTGTCTGATATGGCTTGCTGCTTTTTCGAAAATTCCGACCGGCTTAACGTCGTTAGGCTCAGGAGCGCTATAGAAGCCTCTGGTTCTTTCTGCACCACTTGGAGCAGTCCTGATTACATGGTCTGTTTGCGAGGTTTTTTCTATGCTGTTTGAGGCTGCATCCGAGACACGTTGAAAAAGTTCACGACGCAAGCCACTATAGGCAACTTCTTCTTCTTGGATCTCTATAGGTTGCGGTTGTGTTTCAGGGCTAGAGTTGATTGTGTTTGTAGGAGGGTGGTTTTTTGTTTTCATGTCTATTTTATATATTATCACATATATATCACTATGTCAATGCGCATTAATTATCGTCTTGACTTAAGGCTTGTTGTCTCCTGAGTTCTTCTGGAACGTTCCTATTACCACCTCCAACGTCGTACGATCCAGCACGAGTACGAATCCTTTGATTAATGACGTTTAGAGCTGTCTCATCTACGAGTTTGTCAAATTTTGCTAAACTCTCAGCTCCAGTGAGTTGTGGTTGTCCGCTTCTAGCTCGAACTATGTTTTCAGAATTAACACGACGTTGATGTTCCGCAGCTAGCTCGGTGGCATACTTGTCCTTCACTTCGGTTGTTAGCGAAGAGCCCATTCGCCCGGATATTTTCCTTGCGAATTGTTCGTCGATCGACAAAGGTGCACCTGTTTCGGGGTTGACCATACCCTCATCTATCTCTGAAGCTGCAAGCATAGCATTAACATGTTTAGTATTTTCAGGCGATGCTCCGTTATCTGCATCTCGCAATGATTTCATTTGTGCGGCAAGTGAGGTTGCTTTATCGAGATCTCCATCAGCCATAGCGGACTGATAGTCTGTTGCTAGTTGTGCGGTTAAGTTTTCAACATCCGTAGGTTTTCCTTGTAGGATTTTACCCGCCCCTTGTACCTCCATGGATCTTGCAAGCATTCGGGCATTAATACTCGATGCCGACTCTCCTCTCGCCATGCTTTCCATTGCATCTACTGATTCTGCATGGCCTGGGCCAGACAATGAGTAGTTACCGGCGCGTTCAGCCGCAGCACGCATTTTGGCAAATACAGCGTTCCTGGTTGATGGATTACCATCTGAGGCATCAATGGCAGCTTGATACATATCAGCATGTGTTTTTATTCCCGTACCTGTTGCGGTTGAACCAACGGCAGCAATTTGACTTCTTACGCTACTATTAGCCGTACGTTTTGCTCGTCGCACTGTTGCAACTGCGGCATTGAGTTCTTTAGATCCGGCCTCGCCGAATCTTCCACTATCAAGTAGTCTTTGTCGAATTTGATCATCTGTATCATCAAATTTAAATGAATCTAGCATATCATCATCATTAATTATTGCACGGACTGCATCGTCTTTTTCGCCTTTTTCATCGGCTAATCTTAGGTCTTGTGCCGATATTGCAGAATTGATGTTTGATCGCATTTTACTTGGTCGAAAACCAGCCTCATTTAATTTACTGGTTTTGCGGAGTCCCGAGTTAACCTTACTGCCAAGTTTAGTTCTGTCGCTAAATCTCGACCCCTCATCAATTTTTTGCATATTCTGTTGCATTTGCCCTTGGCGGAACTTCCGAAGTCTATCGAAGGCTCCACGACCTCGATCATTAACAGCACCAGTTAGGTTGCCTAGTAGACCTCCTGCCATTTTGAAGGCCTGAGGTATTAGGAAATACGGAGCAAAGTAGGCCACGAACGCGATAAGGTCACCTACACCTCCACCTTGTGTTGTTTCGGCGACTTGGGCAAATATTCGGCCTGCAGCAATAAATGCCGCAATAATTGGGAATACTATGAGCGCCTTCCAAAAAGATTCCCACCAAAATTTCCAAGCTTTTTGTGTATTTGGCAGAATGGCTGCAACCAGTGCGACGGGTGCTAATACAGCAAGAAGTATTATGAATATTTGCCGAAGAACAAGTACTACATATGCAATTAGCACTGCTAAAAAACCACCTACCAAGAAGCTTAGAAGGCCAGGTAATCCAAGGAATAAACCTCCAACAAGTAGTCCTGTTGCAGCAGTTGTAGATACAGTACTACCGAAGCCAATACCTTCAATATTTGCAGCGAAAGGTGCCTGAATTAGATTTCTCACACCAAATCCAATAACACTAGTCATGTCAATCATGAAATAAACAATAGACCAAGATAGCGGTATTAATATAATAACTGCTACTAATCTAGGCATCACCTTTTTAACGGTATAGGCATCAAAGGGGCCAACACCTATAGCTGTACTGATTATCATAACTAGAGCGACAATTATCAGGAAACCTAGAGCTATGGTCCGAACACTTACCCAAACGCTATTGAAGCTGTCGCCTACTTGGCCTTCGCCGAAGAATTCAGCGGCGCGAATGTTTAGTAGGTTTGTAACTCCTTCATCAAGAGCGTTAATGGCCTCTATAAAACCAGTAATTAAGGCACACATTATCCAAGTGATCGGATTCGGGGTGATATCGCATTGTGCTTCTATGTCTCCTTCGGTGTCGCCATCTGCTTCTACGGCGCGGTTTGATCCTTCGGGTATTGTGGATGTGTCACCGGTGGCTTTTTCATATGATGAAGCCAAGGAAGCCATCCTGTCTGCTATTTGCTCACAGGTTAAATTACCATCTCCAATACCTTGACCGTTATCACCATAAAAGCCAAAACCAACTGAATTTTTACCACCAGGATTTCCTACTCTGAATAATTTGTTGCCAATTTTAACTTTCTTTCCACCGCTATTGGCGTCAACTTCCTGAGCTTTGCAGGCATTTGAATCAGCAAAAGTCCATGAAAGGTTAAGGTAAGCCATGGCATCTTTTTCATCTTGAGTTAAGTCTCTTTCTAGCACGGCTATTGTTCTACCTAGCTGATCTTTGACTTTCCCTTTAGCAGGGCCTTCGGTTAGCTTTCCACCTCCAGAGTGGGAAGCTAAATTATCCCGATTAATAAAGTATAGATATCCCCCTTCTTCGGCTAGGTTCTTGCTTGCAACGGATTTATAGGAATTATCGCCGCCACTACTCCAACCTGAGTAGTATTCACTATCGCTACCATTTTTTAGGATTAATTTGAACCAAGTGTTCTCCCTGTCGCCACTCGCGCTAGCGCAGTCCCACTTACCATCACCAGTATCAACACCATGGCCAACGGGGGTATCGTACGCATTCACTGCTCTACCAGCAATAAATTTTAGGGTAAATGGACCACTTTCTAATCCGATACCTCCAGTGGCTAGTTTATCGTCAATGCACTTTCGAAGTCCTCGGAGTTTCTGTATGTGTTTAACTTTAGATTTTAAGCTTTCGACACTTTCTGCTGCGCTAACCTTGGTTGGGGGTAAAATAACAGGCAGTGTTATTTGTATTGCAAACACAAAAAGTAATGCCCAGTTGATTAATTTTAGATTGATTTTTTTCATTTAAATGTTTTCACCGTAACCTAAGTTTTGATTCAATACTTAAATATCTGTATAAAATTTGTCTTAACATGACTTACATTTACTATAGTCTTGATAGGGTAATATCGCAAATCTAGATTCATATCTAAAACCATGAAAAACAATAAGTCCAATATAGGGTTGCTGGCTGTAATTATTGTTTATTGATGTATAATTTGAATTAGTAGTATAATTACTGCCTGTAATTACTATCACCTGCTAAGTTCAGGAAACCAAAACATAATGTTTACAATACTCAAAAAACCAACATTTAATCTAATAAACATAAAACTAATATTTTTAGCTATTTTTTCAAGCTTTCTGCTAAGTGTTGCGGTTGTTCCTTCACAGACAGTATTAGCTGCTGACGAAGAACCAAGCTTTAGTCGGTGTGATAGCACTGAAGACTGTGATATTACCGAGAAACTAATAGATCCGGCTATAAAGCTCTTGACCTACACCATTGGTATAGTAGTAACCGCTATGATAATTATTGCTGGAATTCAGTATACTTCTGCTGGTAGTGACCCTCAGAAAGTCTCGGCTGCCAAAAGCAAAATAAATAATGCTATATTGGCGCTTGTTACTTATATATTTTTCTTAGGGTTACTACAATGGTTGTGGCCAGGAGGGGTAATATAAAATGTGGCTTACCATAGCAAGCTTAAACAGTTATCTTCCTGTTCTTTTCGCAGCAGGTCCCGAATGTGGCAAGAATTCATTATTCCTTGGTATTTTCCCTACTTGGTATAAGTATTTGGATTTCACCGAAAGCTGTAAGGTAGATATAGATTTTGCTTCAAACCCAGCCGATCTGTTAAAAATTGGCTTAGCAATTATCGATATATTGCTTCGATTCGGTGGACTAGTGGCCTTTGGCTTTATCATTTATGGCGGTTTTAAATTTATTACCAGCCAGGGTGAACCTGAGGGTGTGAAAGATGCTAAGACTACTATAATGAATGCTCTAATTGGAGTGGTTATTGTGACTCTGGCATCAGGTATTGTGGTTTATGTTGCAGGGAGGTTTTAGTTATGTTTAGTAGTTTAGCCAGGCTGCTTGCTGTGGATACAAGCCCACTGCCAAATATAGATACAACAACACGTGATCCATTTCAGACAATTTTGTACATAGTATTTGTAATTATAGGTGGAGTTTCCCTGATAGTTATTATGATATCAGGCATTAAGTTTATGTTAGCCCAAGATGACCCACAAGCTTTATCCAAGGCACGAAAGTCTATAATTTATGCCGCTCTAGGTTTAGCTGTGGCAGTATCGGCTTCTACTATCCTTAACTTTGTGGTGAATCGTGTATGATTAAAAAAATTCCTTTGTTCCTACAGCTATTCACACTAATAAGTTTCTTATTCTTAACTTTTTCATTGGTGAATATGGATACTGTTAGTGCTGTTGATCCATTCCCTGGTTGTCGTGACGGTTCTGCTGGATCTGCAAGCGATTCTGCCGTATGTCAGACTCCAACAGACACTGATCTATTAGCTGGTGAAGATAATTTGATATCTACTATCGCTAATCTAGTTGCTGCAGTCGGTGGAATTATCGCTGTTGTCATGGTTATGTACAATGGACTACAACTAATTATGTCGTCAGGAGATAGCGCAAAAGTTACTAAAGCAAGGACTGGTTTGATTTATACTGCAGTAGGTATTGTGGTACTGGTTTTAGCTCGCACAATAGTGTATTTTATACAGAGTAGATTATGATAAGAAAAATTCAATTAACCACTATAGCCTTAATTATGTTTTTCGGTAGCATGTTTGCAATATCTCTTTTTCCGTCAATGGCCTCAGCTGCAGATGAAACAGCCAAGAAAGCGGTTTGTGCAGGAGCTGGGGTGAGTTCGGCTAGTGGAGACGGTTGCGAAAATCCAGACTCAACTTCTGTGGACGGTATTATCCAGACTGGCCTAAATCTATTTAGTGCTATTATTGGAATAATAGCCATAGTTATGGTTATGATCGGTGGGGTAAAGTACATGACATCACAGGGTGAGAGCGGTAAAATAAACGAAGCAAAAAATAGTGTGATGTATGCCCTTATAGGTCTTGTAATAGTTGCTCTAGCTCAGATTATTGTTAGGTTTGTATTGACGCAGTTTACATAAGGACAAACAACTTGATAAGCCCAAGCAAGTTATGGTATAAACAATAGAGAATAAAGAAAGGTTAAAATTTAAAATGATAAAAACAATTAAACAAATGTTAATAACAGTTCTAGCTTCAGCAGCGCTAGTTACTCCATTTGCAATGGCTCCAGTGGCAAATGCCGCTTTTGAGCTTCAAGACAGTGTTTGTTCTGGAACAGACGGTGAATTACTTGGCGCTGATGGAACTTGTGTAACTGACGAATCAGCTGGAACCCAAGTAAACGAAACTGTAACCCTAGGCCTTAACCTATTTAGTGCAGTAGTTGGTATCATCGCTGTAGTAATGATCATTGTCGGTGGTGTTAAATACATTACCTCTCAAGGTGAAAGTTCTAACATTACAGCCGCCAAGAATACTATTCTATACGCTGTAATTGGCCTTGTAGTAGTAGCACTTGCCCAGATCATTGTACGTTTCGTACTAGAACGATTTGTTGGCCAAAGCGGATAAACAGTCCAGTACGCTAACTAGCGATTAGCTTAGGTAATTAAAAACACCCCTCTTCGGAAGGGTGTTTTTTTTGTTAGCGCTACACTGTAACTATACAGTTAGTAAATCTAGCCAGTACCTATATAGGAAATTATAGGACTTGGATCTTCTTAACGGTGTCTTGTTTTAGCTTAGTGAAGCTAATAGTTAGAACGCCGTCTTTTAGAACAGCTTCAATCTCTTCTTCCTTTACTGGTACTGGTAGAGTAATGCTTCTAGAGAATTCACCCCAGTAACATTCTTGAACAAAGTAGTTTTCAACGTCATCTTCGTTACCGGCAGATAGGGTGCCCCGGATACTAAGAGTATTATCTGCGATACTTACGTCTAGTTCACTTTTATTCACTCCAGCAGTTCGAGCTTTTACAACTAGCTTCTCTTTTGTCTCATAAACATCTACAGCCAGTTGTCCTGGTACTGTTTCTTCTTCATCCCACTCTTCTTCGATTTGCTCTTCTACTTCTGGTTGTTTGGCAGGTGGAGCCTTAGTAGTTGGTTCATCATCACCCAGAAAAGCTGCGGTTAGCTCATCTTCCATCAATAAATCTTCATCGCGGTCACGTCGCGCCATAGTTGTTACCCTCCAGGTACTAATTGTATTTTTATAATAGCATTTTTATCTTAAAAGTAGTATAACTTAGCTAAATTGAGGCTTCAACCCCATAAGGACTATTTACAACACTATATGTACAACATGAATATGATTGAATCTGTTATAGCTTTATTTGCTCCCCATAGTTGTTTGAGCTGTGGTGACGAGGGTCAGTTGCTATGTCGCAGTTGCTGGCCCAAACTTGGTAGCCCTCTAGCGAGTTGTTGTTATCTGTGCGCTCGAACGACCGACGATTTTACTACCTGTAGTAGTTGCAAGTCGATTAGTTCACTTAATTCTGTAAGGCTTAGAACTAAATACCAAGGCATAGCTAAAGAACTAGTACGTAGATTGAAGTTTGAAAGAGCCAAAGCTGCATCGAGTATAATTGCTGATAGTATGCTGGAGTTGGTTATCGACCAAAAGTCGGTTAACCAAGAGCAAATATTAGTACCCTTGCCAACGGCCAGTAGTCGTAGGCGTCAGCGAGGCTATGATCACTCACAACTAATAGCAAGAAGATTAGCTAGTTCTTTGGGTGTTCCTTATCGCCCTGCTCTGACCAGACTAGGGCAAGCCAGGCAGGTTGGTTCTAAAAAGATTGACCGACTTAGTCAAATGGAGGGTGCTTTTCGGATAAAGTTTGGTGCTCAGGTTAAAGATAAAGATGTGTTGCTAGTGGATGATGTGCTAACCACCGGCGCTTCGCTAGAAGCTGCTGCCAGTTGTCTATTGAATTCAGGAGCTAGAAGAGTAGACGCTCTGGTTTTTGCTAGGGCTTAGCTGATAAATGTAACTATAAGATTAGGGATAAAAAGAAACGTAATAATAAATGGCGGAGAGGGTGGGATTCGAACCCACGGTACCGTTTCCGGCACGCCTGTTTTCAAGACAGGTACCTTCGACCGCTCGGCCACCTCTCCGTATAAGGTGAAATTTGATTGAATCTGGCGGAGGAGGAGGGATTCGAACCCTCGCTGGAGCTTGCGCCCCACTAACGATTTAGCAAACCGTCCCCTTAAGCCACTTGGGTACCCCTCCAGGCACATTTGTTGTAGCAGCAATGTTAATTGATATATTAACAGAGGTAAATTATAGCACATTTCTTTAAGAAGTGTAGTGTTGTTTGTTGTTTGCTACAAAGGTGCTTAATATTCGTTGTATAGGATTAAGTTATTAGGTTACAATATGCTTATGCAACCATCCAATAATGACCAGAGTAATGACCAGAGTCAAGCTACTGATCAACAAGCGGGCTGGACCTATAATGGCGGAGATGATTCAACCGATCAGCCGGCTGTTGTTGATGGTAACCCCCAGCCTTCTGAGTCTATTGGTTGGACGGCCTCAGAGTTTATTGCTCACTCAAAAACATTCCTATGGTATCTAGGCCTAATGGTAATAACGGCCATTACTGCTGTTGGCGCCTTTTTCTTAAGTGGAGACTTATTTATTGTTGGGGTAATAGTAATAATATCTGTAATCTTTGGTTATACAGCGGCTCGGAAGCCTAGAGAACTTCCCTATTTAATAGATAATAATGGTCTAACCGTAGATAAGAAGCTATACCCATTTGCTTCTTTCAAGTCTTTTTCAGTCGTAAATGAAGGAGGTGTGGAGGCTATCTGGTTACTTCCCCTGCAGCGCTTTGCTCCTGGACTTAGTATTTACTTTGACCCTAATGACAGAGATAAAATAGTGGACATATTAAGTGGCTATTTACCGATAGAAGAACGAAAACCTGATTTTGTTGACACCCTAATGCACAAGATTAGATTCTAGCGCTAACAGATTAAATATGTTAAGATAACCCCTGTTCTAATAATTAGAGCACAACACAGTATGCACCCGTAGCTCAGCTGGATAGAGCGTTGGCTTGCGGAGCCAAAGGTCGTAGGTTCGAATCCTGTCGGGTGTACCATATCGCTTATGCTTGCATTAATAGTTAACAGATATTAGATTTTAGGAATGGATGTAACTGTTGGCGAAAAAGCTTTATTCCTGGACCTTTCAGAGCCTGAAGTATTCAGTCTTATTGACGGTCATCTAGGCGGTGATAGAAAAAACCCCTTTGGGATTTCTGGCAAGATTAATATACACCCAGTTAGTGATCAATTTAATGCGGGTATTAGAGATGAGCATACACTGGAAGTTGACGGTGATAATGATATTAATATCTTTGTAGATGAAACAAGGCTAAAAGATGTACGTATAGTTGGTTTGCATTTTCCTAAAGACGCAATAATTGGCAGGGCTGGAGAAGATCACTTAGAACACTTTAAATCACTTCTACCCGAAGACGGTATTATTGTTAGGTTTGCTGGCTCATTGGCTGCTGTGGATATATATAGCTATTATGTTGAAGATTAGTTCTAACCTCAGCAACAATGCTGCACCATACCACTTATAGCTAATTGATTGTGCTTGTGTGTTGCTTAAGCCAGTTGGCAATATCGTCAACACTCAGCTTTTTAGTCGCAATTTTTACGGCGAAGTTTTCTATTTCACCTACACCTGTTTTTAGATTATATCCATTTTTAGCTAAGAACATTGCAGCAGTTGTAATTCCTGTTCGCTTATTTCCATCATGAAACGGGTGATCAGTAATTATATTGCGTGCGTAAACGGCTGCTTTTTTAAAAATTGTTTTGTATTGCTCTTCACCAAAAACAAATTGAGACGGCGCGATAGCCACGGATTTAATTCTGGATAAATCACGAGTACCGTGCGATCCACCATATCGCTCGATGAGTTGGTGGTGAATCAACAAGATTTCCTCGGCCGTCAAATATTTCATTACCTTTTTGCTAAATTCTTGAGATCTTGGTCATATGTATCCATAAAACCCTCGAGATTTTTTAGTAACTGTTCGTGCTTAATAGCTTTACTAGACTTTTTCTTTATTGCTACTTCAACTTCATCTCCAGCTATGATGTTGAGTTCGCTAAGTTCTTTTTTTGGAATAGTAACGCCTAAAGAACTTCCGATTTTTATAACTTTTTGTGCCATAATTTAACAACCTTTCTCAGTTGTATTATAACAAAATTATAATAATTGTCTAGTAAATAGTTACACCAATAACGTTCTAGTATCGATCAAGATGCTGTACTATTTCGTTTCTGCTTTTAATTACTTCAAAGTCTGAGATAATTTATCTATGGTAAATTTCGAACAGAAGAGTGATAGTGATGGCGGCTGTATATGTCGGTAGAGTGGCTAAATGAACGCGAAAAACAATGGATTCAAGAGCTAAGAAGAATCGATGAGCAAAGATCAGCTGACAGATCTCAGCACGTCATAGGCGATGATAGGGTTGTTTGGTTAAAAGAGCCTTTAGAGGTTGCCGATGATGTTTTAGCTTCAGGTATATTTAAGACCAAGCGATGTATACCAGACAGAGATGGAGAGTACCACGCCTACAGTGAAGTTGTTCAGCCAATAGCTGAGCATGGTATGGCTATCAGCGACATATCTTTTGATTATACTAGAATTAACTGTCCTCGATTTCGTAGATGTGAAGAATGTCCAAACTTAATTGGATCACCCGCCCTGAGGAATGTGTGTGTAGAAACTGACAAAGATTAAGGTTCTAATCTATGCAATAATGTTGTACCGCTTATGCTTATGATAAAATGTGCCCAATGAAGCTAACTTTAGTATCCGGTAATACAGGTAAGCTAGCGGAATGGCGCAGAATACTGGACTCGGAATTAGGATTGGACATTGATATCCATGATTTAGATATCCCTGAAATACAGTCCCTTGATCCTGAAGAAATTGTTTTAGATAAAGCAAAACGTGCTTACAATATCCTAAAAACACCAGTAATCGTAGAAGACGTTAGCGCTGGAATTGAGAAGTTAGGTTGGCTCCCTGGTCCTTTTATTAAGTTCTTTTTAAAAACAATCGGTGAAAACGCACTACATCTACTGGCTGGAAGAGAAAACGAACCCGCTAGAGTTGCTTGCGCTATAGCTTACTACGATGGCCAACGGTCTTTCTCAGTAGTTGGCAAAAATAAAGGAGTTGTTGTGGCGCCGCGTGGAGATAATGGCTTTGGTTTTGACAAGGTTTTTATTCCTGAAGGCAGCAGTAAGACTTACGGAGAAATGAATACCGCCGAAAAGGACGCAGTTAGTCATAGATCCAAGGCTATTAAATTGTTTGCTAAAAAGTATTCAGAGCTGACTTAACATTTAGATATTTTGCTATACTTTGGTTATGTTTAATAAACTTCTCGCTATAAAAAGAAAATATTATTCAAGAAAAACAATTATTCTAATTTCTTCAGTAATAGTTGCGCTTGTTGGAATAATAATACTCGGTATCTCAGGTGCTAGTGGTAACTTTATTGCTACTGAGGCCGAGACAGGTGATGTTCGATTACCGGCAATGCAATTTATTGATGCAAGTGCATCTAGTGGCGAAGCTGTGGAGTTTAAACAAGAGAGCGTTTCTTCTGATCAGGGCTGTAAAAGTGGAGATTCTTTTGTTCCCTGCGTGGACAATGGCACGGGGACAAGTTGGACGAACATGGTTTTTAGTGATGAATTTAATGGAACAACCTTAAATACCAATAAATGGGCGCCCTGCTTTTTTCCTCGAGCGTTTCCCGGCTCAGATGTTTGTGGAAAGATGAATGATTCACAGACTTTGAAGTCTAATGTACGAGTTGAGTCGGGCAATGCAGTGTTGAGGCAATCGACGGTTGCGGAGAATGACTCCACCGATAAAGGTGCATTAATCATGTCCCTACCTTCTGAAGTTGAGGGTCAAGGATTCGTCATGACTGATGGTCATTTTGCAGAAGCGAGGGTTCACTTCCCTGGCAATGGAACTAATTGCTATAACTGGCCAGCCTGGTGGATTAATGGTAATCAGAGCGGTTTTGGCGATGGCGAGATAGATGTAGCTGAAATTGGTGGAACTGGACGGATGACTAGTAACTATCATTTTGATCGTGGGAATGGCCGTGAAATTACTCAGTTTACTATAGGTCCTGGCAGTGATTGGTGTGATACCTACCATATTTATGGTGTTGATCGTCGTCAAGGACTGAATGTTATTTATGTCGACGGCCAGGAGGTTACAAGATACCCAACTTATGATGGTGGAGCTGAAGAATATCTAATATTTAATGTTGGATATAAAAGCGGTAAGACACCTAAAGCTGGTCCAGCATCAGACGTTAAGATAGATTATGTTAGGGTTTGGAAGAAGTAGAGAATTTGCTAAACAATTACTTTTAATTCATAATATACTTTATGAAACAGTTAGATTCATCACTTTCACCAGAAGTGAATAAAGATTTAGCTACAGACTATTTTCGTGAGTTCTGGCAGACCGACACGGTTAACGTAGCTATGGAAGATTGCGAGGAAGGTTACCTCTACTATGGACACAGCAGTAGTATTGGAGAGGTTGCGATTTGCCGAGGGTTGGCTAGTGACGGTACGGTTCGTTTTGAGGGAAACGGTGAAGCTAATGGCGAAGATCGTCTTTTCACAGAATATTACACTGACAAGGGCAACCTGTTTCCTACTTGGTGGCCAATAGATAGATGGAAAAAAGCTCCGGAGTTCGAAGACGACCATCAGACTATGAGTTGGTTGCTAGAGGCCAATATTGAATTATTGGAAGCCAAGATAGACTGGCTACTAGGCATGCCTGATGATCTAAAAGAATCTCCAGATTTCCCTTATCTGCTTGAAGACAGTATATGTTTCTTGGATTTTTACAGATCTAAACGCCAGAATGGTTTTGTTTTTGAGTCAAAGAAGGTGGTAGGAAGGCCCGGGGTTTTTGATTCATGGCGGGAAGCACACGTAGTTAAAGTTAGTAGTCAGCCTGGAGCTTAGACCTGTAATATTCTTCAACTAAATTTCTGGCTAGAACATCATTAGAATCAATTACTTTAAATCTTTTTTTGCTCAAACAATTGTCAATTGCGATTGGTAACTCGGTACATCCGGCGATTATTGTAGATACTTCTGAAGGTTTAACAGAATCAAATATATTTGCTACGAGCTTCCCTGCCTTCTCTAAATCATGAGCCATAATTGCAGCTATTGCCTGATCAACTAACTGTTGTTGGGTGAAGTTAGTCCCTGAGTATGAACAACCATACTTACTTAGGTATTTGCTATATAACCCTTTTTCTTTAGTGGTTCTTGAGGTTAGTAGCAGGTTGTTGTTTGTTCCGCTTGCGCATTTTGCTACTAGATCTATTAGGTTTAGTAATTTTGTGTTTGGTTTAATCGGGATCTTATCCAGGTATAGATGAGCGGTGTTGCAGGCAATGCCAATAATATTGGCTCCCTGAGATTCTAACTGACTAACCATGGTTATTAATTCTTCTTCAAAAACATCGCTTAGCTTAGCGCTGCTATCGACTCCTTTTATTCCATGATTGATCAACACTACATCGGGGTATTCGTAGTCTTCGACTGCGTTAAAATACTTAGCAGCATTTTTAATTACTTTTGTAAGTACATCAGCCCCAGCTAAGGGTCCGATGCCAGATACTATTCCTATTTTTGGTGGTTGGTTTAACATGAGTATTCCTTAAATATAAAAAGCCCCTGGGTTGTCAGGGGCTGTTAAGGCTTACTAATATTTATTTACAAATTCAAGAACAACCCCCGTGAATACGGTGGCTTCGGCGAACAGTATTGGTCTGGTTAATTGCAATAAACTGAATTAGCATTGCTATATAATAGTATAAAAAGCTAATGTATGCAAGAGAATGCTATCTGCGTACAGTTGCGGATATTGGGTGATGATCAGAAACGGCAGTTCGACGTCCTAGTCTTGTTTGATCGTGTCTAGCAAAATCACTAACCTCTAACCTTGCAGTGGTTAGGATGTGATCAATCTGGAAAGCTATTCGACCCACAGAGATAGTGTCCTGAAAAGAGTCATCAGCTTCCATAAAGCCAGCATCTAATAAACGTTGAACGGTTTGCCCGCCAGCCATACGACAGACTCTGACTACTTTTCCGACAAATCGCTGAACTTTATTTTCGTCATTGTAGAAGTCTTTGGGCTCGAATCTGGCCACAGCTAAGCCGAGTGCTCTGGGTAGAAATGACTTAGGGTCTGCTCGATTCATGGAGTTAAGATCCCCCATAACTACTGCTTCATGCTGACTTGAAGAAACGTTACCTAGTAAGATGTCAGCTGATTCTAGACGACTAGCTGTACTAGCATCATCGAAATGAACACCGTAAATGTCCACTCCTAAGCTGTCTAGGGAAAGTTTAGTGCCATATCTTGATCCGAGGGTTTGGCGGGATATAGAGTCATCACCACCAACTCTACTCCAAAGCGACATTGTGTGTTCATCTCTAGTTTCCGGCCTAGCCCCATAATTTGTTATTAGCTGGTGTCTGTAGCCTAAACTTTCTAGTTCACAGCTTGCTTCAGCGAAATACTCTGTATTAGCTCCAGTAGTTGTAGTCGTTTCACTAAGATAGAGGACGTCGCTATCCATTTCTTTGACAACTTCAAGAGCATCACTAACGCGTTGATCACCAAATGAATTTTGAGCGTTCCAAGCTCCGACTGAAACCTCTGACATAATGTGCAAATTATAGTATAAAAATTTAAAATCGTCAATGAAATACTTGCGTACCTTGCAATATCATTATCAAAGGTGTTTAATGGAGCCATGAATACAGCAGATCATCCGGAATCAGGATTAGAATATGATCTTCCAGCTCCGTTAGATGATGGACCGGTTAGTGGTACTGAACATGGTGAACCTGCTTCACCTGAAGGAGCAGACCAATCTGCTGCCTTAGAAGATGATAATACCTTAGATATTTCAGATAAGATTATCCTCGGCGAAAACTAGCATCTTATGTTGCAACGTCTTGATACCAATCCAGAAATTCCCTCCAGATATTAGCTGCTATCCGACCAGACTTATCCTTTTTAGGATCATAACTTTCAGCTATACTTTTGCCGCTTTCCCTATCTAGGGAAATTATAGTCAAGCAGGGGTGTGAAGATTCACCTCGAATTTCTTTTAAAAGAGTTCCCTTGCTCGTTCGTTTGAAGACTTTTTGTTGTTGGCCGTCGCTGTATATCAGGTGTTGGGTAAATATTACCTCCCTGTTTTTTAGAGGCAAGGTTAGTCTTAGAAAATCTTCAGCACTAAACCATTCATTAACGGAGTGCATATAGACGCCGGGGAAGCCATTTAAGCCCGTGAATCCCCATGAATCATCGGTTATTACTACTGGTTTTTGTATGATATCGTAGGCTTTATTGGCTTTATCTATTGCTACTTTCTTGGCATCTTCTTCTTGTATCTCAGTAATATCTATGTTTTTTTGGACTAGTTCAATATTCCTTTTACTGCAAACATCCTTTGCAGTATTAAACTTCATATTATTTCCGGTACAGAATATTAGACTTTTCACATTGTTTACTATAACACCTAGGCTCGTTTTAATAGTAAGTTGAAGTATTCAGTGCCACCGAAAGGTATTTTTTGTTTTACGTTTTTAGTTCCTTCCAGTGTGTCAGCTGAATATACAGTGAAAGTACCGTAGTAGTCGTTTATTTCATCCATCGCTTTAGTTAAAAAGTCGGCCTTCTGTACTTCGCTAAACAGGCTTTGTTGGTTGCGACTGGAAGGCGTTAGTTTATACAAGTATAGCCCCATAGTTCTAACTATTAGATGCTTAGGGCGATTATTGAATAGTCTAGATACTCGTAGCCAGATGTCTTGGTTGGTGTAGCAATTTGTTTTATACATTTTCTTATCTGTAAAAAATTCACCGTTATTAAAAGCCAACCAAACGCAAACACCTCTGGCTTCAACGTTACGGTAGCGCAGTTTCATGGCTGTTGTCTCGCTTAGAAAGTGTAGACAAGATCTTAGGTAATCTTCGTCACTAGTTGGCTTTTTGACTACCCATTGCCTACCAACCATTCCTAGATTAGTTTGGTAGTCATCTACTTCAAAGCCTCTGAGTCGGTTATACCAATGTCGCCCGTTAATACTTTTAAACACCCTTTTGGTTAGTAGTTGTTCGGAAGCTCCCAAGAATTCTATCGGCGTAGATATATTATGGGCTCTTAGTCTACTGCCGTAACCCTCAGCTATACCGTTGAGGTCTTCTAGTTCTAGTGAACCATAAACATCAATTAGACTATGGTGATCTATGACATCTAGTCCATCGGGCTTATTAAGTCCGGCAGCAGTTTTGGCTAGAAAACGGTTAGGAGCAATACCGATATTTATTTTAGTGTAGTCACCTATTTCGGTTCTTACCCTTTGTTTGATTTCCCTTCCAATGTCGCTTAAGGACCTACCTTTTGTAAGTGACCTGCTGTTTTGAAAATCTATAATTCCCTCATCAATGCTCTTCATTTTTACGTTAGGAGAGTAGTCTTTCATGATGCTAAGTAACTTCTGGTAAACAGTATGGTACTTAGGTGGATCGCTTTCTAGCAGTATAAAATCTGGGCAAAGGGCCAGGGCTTCAGTTCGGCGACAGCCAACTTTAATACCTAGAGCTTTAGCTTCGTAGGAGGCAGCAATAACGCAGCATTCTTTAGATAGTCTATTAGTCACTCCCATCGGTTTTCCGCGTAGTGAGTGATGAGCTTGTTGTTCGGCAGTAGCAAAAGCGCTGTTTAGATCAATCCACATTATTTCTGGTTTGGCTTTGTTTAGGTTATAGCTCACGTGACGCGCCTCCTGGTATTATGGCTACTAAAGTCCAGCGCAGAGTTTCAGCATTAAATTCTAGACGATAGTCATTACTACCATCAGTTACGTCAAAAACGTGAATCATCCGCTTGCCCTGAGCGGTAGGGTGTCGCATGCCAAGCTTGGTAAAAGTGATCTCCCTGCCCTGGTATTTCATTTTGCAGGGAAAAGCTAGAGTCTCTAAACTAGCCTCTTTTTTGTAGAGGGCAATAACATCGACGGCTTCATTCAAGACAATGGTTGGATCCATATACAAGCTCCATAGCATACAAAAGGTTAATAACAGTCGAACGGATTTTATGGTTTTTACTGCCTGTTAGGTGCTCTGGCCGTTCGCCAGTTAGCCGTTACAGGAAGTAACTTGTATATGATTGTAGGCGCACAGGGACCGTAGTTTGATAGCCTGCTTATATAATAGCAAACCTGTGAATAATTCCCTGAATAATATGTTAGGGTCTTTCTTTATAAATCTAAGAGTCTTCTATAATTAGGCCAACATTATGGGCTAGCTGAGGGGCTAGGGAGACAAGTTGTATGGAATCAATTTTTGCTCCATGAAGTCCATCAATACCTTTTAGCTGACTTAGGGTTGAAGTTCGTAAATCTATTTTACTGGCTTTAACTCCGGAGAATTCAACCTTTTCAATTTCGCAATTTGAAAAAGACACATTGTTTAATTGGGCCATATAGAAGTCTGCTTCAATGAGGTTGCAGTCTATGAACTTAACGTTTTTTAGCTTAGCGTATCTAAAGTTAGCGAAGTCTAATTTACAGTTTTCAAATACGATATCTTTTAAGGTACTTTCATGTAGTAATAAACCACTACCTTGGATATTGCTAAGTTTAACTCGTTGCCAGGAGGCTTCGCTACAATTACTAGCGGTAAATTGACTGTTGCTGAGCTCAATGTCTAAAAAGTCTAGTTTATGCAGCTTAGAGTTAGCGAAGTTAATTTTAATAAGGCGTGATTCTTTAACACCCAGGTTAGTAATGATCTTATTGGAAGCGTCGGTGTTTTCTAAGGTTGCTTCTACTATACTTACTTCAGTCTTTAATTCGTTTTCAGGCTTGGTAACGGTATTTAGGTCATTAGGAATTTGTGGCTTAGCAATGGATAACATGAGCTTACTATACAGGATTTATTTAAAGCGTTGTCTGTTCTCTTTGTTTAAACTGTTAAAATATATTCATGATTAGATTTATAGTAGCTATTGATAGTAAACGTGGCCTGGCAGATGATAAAGGCATCCCCTGGAATTTACCGGAAGACAAAAGGTATTACCGGGAAAAGATAAAAACAGCCCCAATATTAATGGGTTACAACACCTACATTGAGCATGATTCGCCAATGAACGATAAAGCAAACTATGTGGCCACTAGAACAGATAAGCTACTTAAGGAAGGTTTTACGGCGGTAACTCACCCAGCTAAGTTCTTGGACGAATTTGATCAGACTAAAGATATTTGGGTAATTGGTGGAGCCGGTTTGTTCGACTCACTGCTAGACAATGCTGATGAGCTGTATATTACTAAAATCGAGGGTGATTTTAATTGCACTAAGTTTTTCCCGGATTATAGCGAAGATTTTGAACTAGCTAGCCAAACGGAAACTAAAACCGACAATTCTATAAACTATAGATTTACGATATATAAACGCAAGAAATAACACCCAGGCATCTGTTACAGTAAATATGGAGAGGTGTCCGAGTGGTTGAAGGAGCTGCTCTCGAAAAGCAGTATGCTGGCAACAGTATCGAGGGTTCGAATCCCTTCCTCTCCGCCAATCTTGCTCATGCTTGCATGTTACCCCTGTTTGAAGCACTATTATAGCTATGCATGAAATTTATAGATCCCCCAACGTCTATGGGATAGAGACAGAGTATAATTGTCTAATCGGTTTTCCTATCACTTCAGACCCAAGTCAGGATGAATATTACGAGTTGGTGGGTGAGTGCCATTCAGTTGATGGATTTGCTGGTGATTCACTACGAAGTACAGCTAATTTTAGCGGTAGTGGTAGCCTGACTAACCAAGAGATAAACAATGAACTCGCGCGAATTGGTCTCGTGCGTAGTGATAGGTACAGTTTATTATCCAATGGAGGAAGGCTATATACAGACGAAAGTGGCTTAGAGTACTGTACTCCCGAGACCAGGACAGCCGAAGAAGCGGTCTTGAGGTGTTTTGACGGGGATACTATTATGTTAAGCCTTCTGGAGGGTTTAAGACGCTCAGAAGTTATCAGGGGTTACCAAGTCAATAGAAGAATCGTTGATCATAATCGACAAACGAGAGGTATTCATTTAAATAACAATGCGGATAAAAGTATAGTCTATGATGGGAGGTTAGTTGAAACCACGCTACTTCTCGCGACTCTGAATGTTGCAAAAGGAGCTATATTCGGCTCAGGGGGTTTGTTAATAAATTCGGAAGGTGAGACCGAATACCATCACTCTCCGCGCTTATCTGTTTCATCTATGTTGAATTCAGATGGACATGCAAAAAAAGCTTTAGTTAGAGATATTGGGAAAGATGATGGCCAGTATACCAGAGTTGAGACAATAACTGCAGATGCACTAAATTTTGCCTGGCCGATGCGAGCAAGTATGGTTCTAACCAATGCATTTATTGGACTTTTAGAGCGGGATGGTGATTACAATTTTCCGGTTTTGCATACTCCTGAGATGCAAGCACAGTTGGTTGGACGACATGGGAATAACACATTATTAGATGCTTATAATAGAGATAACGAAAATTTAGCCTTAACACCTGCGGAACAGTTATCGGCGATTTGTTACGATATTCTTGAGTCGGATAGTTTGTACGATTTTCTTGATGACGAAGAGAAGCAGGTTATACCTGAAATAATTGATGTAATCGATAGAATGGTTAGAGACGAGACGTCGGTGGCAACTCAAGTGGAATCAATAGCTCGAAAAATGGCACTTGAGCGAAAGATGGAGGCTAGTGGCTACGGCATAGATTCTGAAAAAATATGCCGGTACGACTACTACTGGGATATGCTTCAAGGTGGGGTTGCTGAGACACTTCGTAATGTGAAGAATGTCGGTTGGGATGGGTTCACTATGCCAAACAGTGATACTGATAAAAATCACCGTATAGTAACACCGCCGCAAGATACGAGAGCGAAAGTTAGAGGAGATAGTATTTTAGGCAAAGCTGAAGGGTATTTTATTGACTGGAATTCAGTTAGGGTTGGTGATGAGCTTAAAGCTGTTCACCCTTTAGATTCTAATTATGGACTACCACCGGAGTCCCAATAGGTGCCCAGTCGTATATCCATTTTGCATCAGCATCTAGGATACCAACGCAGCCGTGTGAACTATTAACGCTACCAAAATAGCTAGTTGGTCTCCAGTAGTTACCATGGATGGCGTAGTCACGGTAGAAGTAATTAACATAAGGTACATTTGGTTGGTAATAGGTAGAGCCATCGGCGTTAAAGCCCGACATATTTTGTGATGGTAGTTTGGAATAAATTGAAAATGTTCCAGTTACTGTTGGGGTAGCTGCTGCTCCAGCTGATATATACATTGTTCTGAGTAATACTTTATTCTCATAGGCGTACATTACTTTATTGGTGGTATCTACTTCAATTAGCTTATTACCAGCCGGTGCACTAATAGTTTTGAAGGGTGTGTAGGCGACAGTTAGTTCTAATGACAGAGATTTATCTTTCATGAGTCGTTCTTGAACTGAAGCGATCACCTCATCGATATTGGTTACATCACTGCCGTTTTTCCCAGTTACTAAAATACTCTTTTGGCCACTAGGCAGTACTACTTCTACTTGATTAACCGGTCTAGTGATAAATCTAGCTACTTGACCATTTATATAGTCAGACAGTTTAGTTTTTTCAACTGATATTTTATATGACTTTGTGTCTTCATCAGGAGTTATATTCAGCCAAGAAGCAATGTCGTGAGCGCTTGGTTTTATAGTATTTTCAGCTACCTTAAATATTACTGGTTTTGCTAGCAGTTTTTCTAGCTGTTGCCGACTATCGCTAATAGACTCTGTGGTAATTGTTGGTTTAACCTCCCTTTCGCTAGGTTCGAGTACGCTACTATCCAAGCTTTTTACAGCCTGGGTTATGACTAGCTGACCATTGCCAAGTGATTTTTCAGCACCCGTAGATTCGGCTGTTACTACAATTTCTCCTTCTGGTCCGACGCTCAGACTAGCATTTTTTACGGGTTTAGATATTGATCTAGTATTATCGTTAACAAAGTTAATTAGTTTGTTTTTATCTATCTTTAGTGAAATGTCGGCCTTTAGTGGCTTCCACCAAAGCAATCTATTACGCCAATAATTAGAATTGTTTTTGGTGCTGTTAACGGTGGCGGATTCATCAATTTCAATCCCTAGTTCGGATAACTTGTAGGATTTTATTTCTTCCTCTTCTTTCAAGGACGCTATTTGTAATCTGTATTCCTCTATTTCACCGCTAAGTGTAGTTTGAAGTTGAGAATCTAGTTGCCCATGGGCTAAACGGCTATTTCCGACAACTGTTTGTTTGTAGTTTAGAGAGCCAACCAACCAAGTGGTTAGTAGTAGAAATAGGATAAGGCTAGTTATGGTAAGTAGCCACCAGTGGGCGTTGTGGTGTCCGACGAGCCTACGAATTATACTCTGTTTGGTTGTTCCCTCTCCGACTGGCTGTTGATCGTCGGATTCTATTTTGGATTTAGTTTTTGCCATTTTTTACTTCAGTTTATTACTGCTTCTATACTAATCCAGTTAAGCTAATAATTCAAAAAGTGGAGATATTACTAGGTGCAGTCACAGTTATTGGCAACTACGACCTTCGTAAAGCCCGGGGTCAACACTTCCGTTTACTGGGATGTGGCGGACGTTGAATTCAGGATCATCTTCTAGCGAAGTTATGGTTATTTTATCTATTGAGACTAACCTGCAGTTAGACCCAAAGTTAATTAGTGTAAAAGTCTGTGGTGTCTCCTCACCAAGCGGGTTATTAAAATTACGTAAACCAACGCCACCGCTAGAGGCAGTGTTTAGATAAGCAGGATGGTTTATCGGTAAGGGGTCTAAGTACTTAAATTCATGAGTATCGCCACTAATTCTTAGTTGTGTGCCTTCCGTGATTTGTTCCCCAGCGGTTGGATTATGGACTACCGCGATATCTGCTGGATTTTCCTTTAGCTGTTGTTGGAGGGCGGTTCCAGTTTCAATCTGGGCTTGTCTACGCTCATCTTTACTCAGACTTGAGGAGGGTGTAAATACTGGATCTTTAGCACCAGTTATTACTAAGCCGTTTTGTTGGAAGGAATCCCCAAGCTCAAGAATTCGAACATTAGCTAGTCGACTAAGGGGTAAGACTGTTCTTTGGGGGCTATCGTGGTTTCCGGCAGCGAAATAGTATGGCACTCCTAAATCTGGTATTCCGACTTTGTTCTCTCTTAATATGGAGGTCGGTGTTCCTAAGAAAAAACCGTTTTCAAATGGGCTACCCCAATCAACAATATCGCCACTGTCGATCACAAATGAGGCGTCGTAGTTGTCTATTATTTGTTTAACGATTGGATAGGGATTGCGTTGGTGAATATCACTAACCACTAAACCCCTAACCGCAATGTCTTCGCTGGGATTAGAGTTCTGTTGTTCGATGGTCTCAACTAGTTTGATTAAATACTGGGCTTGTTCAGATATTCTCTCATCATGTTCATCGAGTTCGTTAATAATGTCGGCATTTTTAAATGCGGTGGCTAGATTGCCAGAGTAAGTTGGTTTGTCAAAGGCGTCTGAATCCCAAGTAGTAAAACCGATGCCAAGTGGAATGCTTACTGCTAGACCACCTGCCAATACGCCTTGCAATATTTTATCTTTTGACATTAGTCGACCACGCTTGGAAGTAGCAATGTAGCCAGCGGCTGTAAACACTCCTAGAAGTGACAAGTACTTAATGCTATGCTCAGATGCAGCCTGCTTTATTTGTTGGCCCTCCTCTTCAATAGCGCTTGATGGGCTGGCTGTCTTTTCTGGGTTGTCGTCTGCCCCGTCAGCTAGAGTTGAGATTACCTTATCCATGTATAAGTCTTCGACTGTGAGCTCTAAACCTAGAGGTCCACTATGAGTTGGATAATCTACATTAAATCCAGGAGTGTTAATGCTAGAATCTCCAGAGAAATTGCTAGTAACTTCAGTACTAATTTGTGCTTCTAGGTGCTCAGTTTCAACGGTTGTATCACCAACCAAGCTAGCTCCAGCAATGCCAATAAATAGGGCTACTGTGCCGCGGCCAATTGTCTTTAGTAGTCTAGTTGTTGTTTCTAGTCGACTGTGATCTTCGTTTGGTGCGGGTATTTCAGGTATTAATTCGTTCAGACACTCTGGTTGTTTGAGACTATTCACTGTAGAAGTATATCTAAATTTCAGGCTATATACATAAGCGTAACTATTGTATTTGTATAACTCTAGTCTTTAGGCTGCGATATAATAGCAGTAGTTAGCAGTAAATTAAGGATAATTATATTATGACTGATTCAGTATTTACCAAGATTATTAAAGATGAGTTACCGAGTTTTAAACTCTATGAAGACGATAAAACAATCGCCATTTTAACTATTAACCCTTCACAACCGGGACACACCCTAGTAATTCCCAAAAAACAGATTGACCATATTGATGATCTAGAACCTGAAGACTATCAAGCGGTTTGGAGTACGGTACACAAGGTCTCTAAAAAACTAAAAGAAGTCTTTAAGCGAAAAAGAATCGGTATTCAAGTTGTTGGAATTGAAGTGCCACATGCTCACGTTCATGTGTTGCCATTCGACACCTTAGAGGAATACCTGTTTGTTCCCGATCCGGAAAATCAGCCAGACTTGTCAGCTCTAGAAGAAGTTGCTAAAAAAATTACCGAAAGTGCTATAATTTAAGTAACATGGGCAACTTTTTAACCTCTTTTATTTTCTCGATTAGCGTATCTGTTTGGGTCTATAGTAAATTCCAGCGTCGCAGTGGTGGCATAACCCAGCGCTCACTAATTGGTGCTGGCGTTGTTGGCGTTATGGCCTTTATTCTCTTCTATAGCATATTGATTTTCATAACAAACCTAATCGAGAGCTAAACGACCTTGATCTAGGCTTTAATTCAGATAGCCACATAGTACATAAAACACTAGGTTTTTTGGTCACGAATTGGTATTATATGGCTAATGAGTGTGGTGGACGAAAAGAGTCTTGGTCAGAGATTGCAGTCGGCCCGGCAAAATGCCGGCCTGACTCAACAGGCGATGTGTCAGAAGGCCAATCTTAGCTACTCTACCTTAGCAAAGATAGAGAGAGGGGCTATTAAATCCCCTTCTATCTTTACCATTCGTTCTATTGCCGAAGTCTTAGGAGTGTCGCTAGATGATCTAGTCGGTTTTAAGGCCGTAAGCAATAATAGTGAAAAGCAAGTCACCAAAAGCGGTGTCCGTTTTATTTACTTCGACATTAATGGCTGTTTAGTGCGCTTCTTCCATAGAGCTTTCACGGCGATAGCTGAGGATTACCAATTAACTCCCGACATAATTGAATCTACCTTCTGGAAATATAACGATGACGTTTGTACCGGCGAGATGACTATAAGCCAGTTCAACAAACAGTTTGCTAAAGACCTTGGTATTGAGCGTATAGATTGGGAAGACTACTACATAAAAGCAGTTGAGCCGATTCAAGAAATGCACGATCTAGTGCGTTGGGCCTCAGAACATTACTTAGTGGGGCTAATGAGCAATATTGGCCAAGGCTTCATTAAACAGATGATGAATGCCGGACTACTACCTGAGGTAAAATATGACGCTATTGTCGACTCTTCCGAAGTCGGCGAGATTAAACCCAACCCAAAGGTTTACCAGGTGGCCGAAGCCAAGGCTGGAGTAGCGGCTGAAGAGATACTACTAATTGACGATACTAGGGCTAACCTGATGCCCGCACAGAAGGCTGGCTGGCATGTAATGTGGTTTAACGACTATGACAGCGCTGAATCAGCTAAAAGGGCTAGAATCGCTTTAGAGCCGGCCAAAGGTTAGGGTTACAGTTGCCCGATTTCTTTTTTGAGTAGATCAGCTTTAGTGCGCGCTTCTTCCAGTTGTTGTTTAGTGTCTTCAACCAACTTAGCGGGAGCGTTTTCTAAGTAGCTTTTATTAGCTAAGCGACCAACTAGGTTATCTATTTGCTGGTTGGTGTTACCTAGTTTTTCGCGTAGTTGTTTATGGTAGGACTTTAGAGTCTGTTCATCGATGTCTAGCCAGGCTTGTTGCGAGGTAGATTTTAAGCGATATCCCCTTCCCTCGTCTGTTTTCTGGAGCTGGTCAATCTTTGCTAGTTGGCCTAGTAGTTCAGATTGTTCGCTAATTAGTTTACTGGAGTGCAGTAGCTTGCTTTGCTTGAAACCAATAGCTTTCTTGAGTTGCCGAATTTCGGTAACTATATTCTTCAAATCTTCGAATTGTTTAGCAGCAGATTTATCGGCGCTATCAACTACTGGCCAGGCGGAGGTAATTAGTAGTTCATCGCTCCAATCTAGCTCTTGCCAGATGGTTTCGGTTACAAATGGAGCAAATGGGTGGGTAAGTTTTAGAATTGACTGTAGCCCAAACTTTAGAAGCCCTAGATTTGGCTTCGTCTTGGAAGCTTCTATGTACCAGCTTGCGAAGTCATCCCACACGAAGTGGTAAATACTATCGTAGGCCTCACTGAAGCGGTAGTCATCTAAATTCTTGCTAACCTTCTCTGTTACTTGTTGTAGCTTAGACAACATCCAATGATCAGCTATAGTGACAGCTTGCGGTTCTTGGTCGGTTTTTGTATCAGTTGTTTTTTCCTGAATAAAACGGGCGATGTTCCATAGCTTATTGCAGAAGTTTCGAGCTCCAATAATTTTAGATTCGTCGTAGGGTCTGTTATTGCCAGCTGATTCACCAGAAATGATGCCCATACGAAATGCATCAGAGCCGAATTCTTTAACTTTAATTATTGGGTTAATAACATTACCCTTACTTTTACTCATCTTTTGACCATTTTCGTCTTGGATTAGCCCGTGTAGGTAGACGTTTTCGAAAGGAATTTTACCGGTGTTATAGAGGCCGAACATTATCATGCGACTGACCCAGGGGTAGAGAATGTCGGCGCCGGTCTCCATGGTACTTAATGGATAGAATTTATCGAAGTCTTCCCCACCCGGAAAATCTAGAGTGGCGTAGGGCCAGCTGGAGCTACTAAACCAAGTATCAAATACGTCTGGATCACGATAGTATTGCTGGCCATCAACAGTGATGGTTTCCTGATCAACTTGTTCGTTGAATATCCATTTATCTGGGTCGCTAGCACTGCGGAAGGCTGGAATCGGTATTCCCCAAGCAATCTGGCGACTAATGTTCCAATCCCGAAGACCTTCTAGGTAGTTAATAAGTTGAACTCGTTTATTGTCTGGATAGAATTTAATTTTCTTATCTTTTAAGGCCTTGATAGCCTCACTCGCTAGAGGTTTAGTGTCAATAAACCACTGTTCACGTAGTAGGGGTTGAATAACAGTGTCACATTTGTAGCAATGGGCTACGCTATGTTCGATCTCTTCCCTTTTCTTTAGTAATTTCTGATCAGTCAGAGCTTTGATTACTGCTTCCCTGGCCTGGTCCACGTCTAGTCCAACAAACTCTTCAGGAGCTTGGTGAGTAATTAGCCCATCATGACCAATAACTGTTATTTTGGCTAAATCATGGCGTTCAGACATATCGAAATCGTTGGGGTCGTGTGCCGGAGTTATCTTGACGGCGCCGGTTCCGTAATCAGAGTCGACGTAGTCATCGGCAATGATTGGGATTTCCCTGTTGGTCAGCGGTAATTTTATGGTTTTACCGATAAACTTCTGGTAGCGTTCATCTTCAGGATTAACGGCTACAGCGGTGTCACCGAGCATTGTTTCTGGACGGGTAGTTGCTACTTCAATAACTCCACTACCATCGGTTAGCGGGTATTCAATGTACCAAAGGTGTCCTTTACTGTCTTTATGAGCTACTTCTATATCTGCAAAACCGGTACCGTGGTAAGTACAGAAATTCACCAGTTTGTTGGCCCGATAGATTAATCCATCATCCCACATCTTCTTGAAAGATTTGTAGGCTTGCTTAATAATTTTGTCATCTAGGGTATAGACAAACCTAGACCAATCGACACTGGCACCTAGTTGGCGGAATTGTGTTTGGTAATTGTCTTTATTTAGGGCTACAAAATCCCAAATCTGACGGTAGAGTTCCTCACGAGAGAAATCGAAACGACTTTTGCCTTCTTTGACTAGTTGTTTTTCGTAAACTACCCAAGTTTCAAAGCCGGCGTGATCGGCGCCAGGCAAGAGCAGGGAAGCTTCACCTTTCATCCGGTGGTAGCGTACGGCGATGTCTTCAATCCCAAGGGTTAGGCCATGGCCCATATGTAGATCGCCGTTGGCGTTTGGTGGTGGCACAACCATGCTAAAGCTAGCCTTGGAACCTCTGTTTTTTGGCTTAAAAGCTCCATTTTCTTCCCAAAGCTTATAGATATTAGCTTCGCTTTTTTGAGGATCGTAGGTTTTTGGTAACTTCATAATTCGATAAGTCGGTACAACTGTTCTCCAAGGGGATTAATATTTACACATCAACACATTAGTTATGTTGCTTACATCATAGCACCTCTGTTAGAAACTGCAATAGTTGAAACATTAGCCGTTTCACGTGAAAAATAGGCAACCAAAAACAAGACTTATTGTCGCAGAAGTCCTCTTTAACGTCGCCCACACGACCGATTTAACTAATTTTTTCTGAATTGTGTGTAGCTCCAAGGTTTTTTTAGAGCTACACAAAATGTTTGTTTTCGATAATAGAGTAACGCTATAAAACATAAGCGTCAACATTGACAAGCATAACCATATATGTTGTAAGTATATCTACAACAGAGGCCTACATCGATAAGTTCGGCTGGATATCTAAACTGTAAGGATCGGCCGTTGGTTGTTGGTGTTCTCTCTTAAAACAGCCTAGAGTAGCGACCATGGCACCGTTATCGGTGCATAGCTTCGGATCGGTGTACTGGATGCTAATAGGTAATTTTTCAGCCAGTTGTCTTCTTAGCTCTGGGCTGGCAGCTACACCGCCACCAATCACCACCGATTTCGGCTGGAATTCATTATAGGCTTGGACTGTTTTGTCTACGACCGTTTCAACAGCAACGCGTTGGAAGCTGGCTGCTATGTCTGCTTTCTGAGACTCACTGAGCAGCTCTGCTAGCTTAAAAGAAGGGAAGTCGTGGTTTTTCCCGCAAAGCTTTTGAATAGTCCTTAAAACGGCAGTTTTGGGGCCAGAAAAAGAATAATCATAGTTAGTTTTATTATTGCTGGGATTAGTGTCCATTTCTTTTCGGAATTTTTCTAGATCAGTATTTTCGGTATGAAGTTTGGCTTTAGGGAAATCAAAAGCCTTGGGGTTACCAGAGACTGCTTGCTGGGCAATACTTGGTCCGCCAGGGTAGGGAAGACCTAAGATTTTAGCTACTTTATCGAAGGCTTCACCGATGGCATCATCAACGGTTTGGCCTAGTAAGATATAGTCAAAGTGATCTTTAAAATAGACAAGTTGACTGTGACCACCACTGACAATAAGAGCCAGGCAAGGGAAGTCGGGCTGACTACTTGGCAGTTTGTAGGCATCAGCTAGTCCGGGCGCTAGCTCGGTTAGAAAGTTGGCATATACATGTGCTTCGACGTGGTTAATGGCATATAGGGGCTTGTTTTTGGTAATGGCAAGAGTTCGAGCAGTCATTACTCCGACTAGCAGGCAACCACCTAAACCAGCTCCGTAGGTAACGGCAATAGCATCAATGCTATCCCAGATATTTAGGCCGTTTTCAGTGAGTTTAGGTTCATTATTACCAGCTTCGCTTAATGTTTGTTCAATAACTGGCATAATGGCTTCAATGTGGCTTCTAGCAGCAATCTCGGGCACTACTCCGCCATATTGGGCGTGTAGATCCAGTGAAGTGGAGGTAACTAGAGACAACAATTTATTGCCATCTTCAACTACAGAAGCACTGGTTTCATCACAGCTAGTTTCAATTCCAAGAACTCTCATATCTGTTGCATTATAGCTTAAAAAGGGAACTAATAACCAAGAAAGGACTAAATTGCATAATTCAATGGCTAATGTGCTTTGGTCGTGGAATAATGTAGCTATGAATTTGCGAGATACAGTAAAGAAAGTAATACCAAGCGCTATTTTTAAGAGAATAGAACCGACTGGCCACTTAGCAGAGGCAGTAATTGCCCAGTATCAGCACGGCTTTCCAGCTAAAGGCATGAATATTATTGGAGTTACTGGCACTGATGGGAAGACCACCACTTCCACACTTATTGCCCAAATGCTTCGAAACGCCGGACTTAAGGTGGCAGTAATTACTACCATAAGTGTTGACTATGGTGACGGCAAAGGGGAACAACCAAACTCCACCCGGATGACCACTATGGGTGCCGGTGAGTTGATGACCATTGTAAAGACAATAAAAGCCAATGAAGTGGATTGGCTAATAATGGAGATTACCTCCCATGCTTTGGCCCAGCACCGAGTCTGGGGGGTGCCCATATCTATTGGGGTGATGACTAATATTGGTCATGAACATTTGGACTACCACGGTACTTTTGAACGTTATAGAGATGCTAAGAAACTACTGTTTAAGCAGGTAAATCAGAACAAGGCAGGTTTAAGGGTTGGGGTGGCAAATGCTGATGACCCAAGCGGAGAGCTATTTGCTAAAGAAGTTGCCAACCCAATTAGTTATGGAGTAGAAAACGGGCAACTTAGGGCTGTAGATATTCAAACCACGCCGGCTGGTAGCAAGTACACCGCCAAGATTGAGGAAGATAGTTATGCAATACAGTGTCATTTGCCAGGTAGTTTCAATGTATATAATTCGCTAGCTTGCGTGGCTGTCGGTAGAGCCATCGGCTTGACTACCGAGCAGGTAGAGCAGGGGATTGCTAGTCTAAAGACGGTTGAAGGTCGGATGACCAGAGTTGATGAAGGACAAGACTTTGAAGTTATTGTAGATTATGCCCATACTCCAGAAAGTTTTGAGAAAGTATTCAAAGAAATTAAACCAGTCACCAAGGGACGCCTGATATCTCTTTTTGGTAGTGCTGGACGACGTGATGAAGCTAAGCGAGCAGAGCAGGGAAGAATAGCTGGTAAATACTGTGACATCGTAATAGTAACCGAAGAAGATGATCGTGACGTTGACGGTCTAGAGATACTGGATCAGATCGCTGGTGGAGCTAGCGAGTCAGGAAAGACAGATGGAAAAGATCTATTTAAAATCCATAAACGTGAAGAAGCAGTAGCTAAGGCAGTCGAGATAGCTAAGAAAGACGATGTCATTTTACTACTCGGTAAGGGTCACGAAAAATCTATTCTAACTAATGGGCCAGAAGCGGCCAAACACCGCCATGAACTTCAGAATGATAATGATCCAAAAAGGGTAGTCAAACGTGACTACGATGAAGTACGGGTTGCCAGATCAGCACTTAAGCGTACATAATATTGACAAAAGCAACAATTAATGATACATTTAATGTTAGTTATAAAAACATTAAACATAAAAAATTATCTATGGCAGATTCAAAAACACTATCCTCGGAACTCCCTCAGCTACCATTGGAGTTATGGGAGGATTTAAGTATGTTCGATCCGCGTTCTCATGAGTTTAATGAGGGTTTAGACGCTGCCAATGAACTAGCTCGCCAAGGAGGATACAGGCTTCTTGCGATTGAAGATATTTTTCCACCGGTTGAAGTAACGCCACCCACTGGATTTGAATCGGAAGTAGTAATCCAAAATGGGGCTCGTATTAGAACAGACCAATTTAGAGGTAGAATTTTTGGCTTAGACAGACAAAGTGATCAGATGTCTTTAGATGTTCATAGGCTCGTCAGTGATTCGGGTGTTGCAGTCCAGTACTGTGATTTACGTCCCTTTATGTCTAGTCAAATTCGAAAAGGTGGCCCAGAAGATAATCAGGTTGGTAAGTTAGACAGAGCATTTTTAAAAGATTTAGTGTTTTTTGCAGAGCATGGACACCCAAAAAATACTGTAACATCTGTAAAGGGCGTAAATTATACTAAACTCGGCAGAAGTAAGATTCGTGGTTATTGGATGGGGGTAGAACTTGAAGATGGTAGTGATAGTATTATTGCCCGCATAGGTGATAGCGCAGATAACCCAAAATCCGAAGAAAATCTGTACCGAAGATTGTTTAAAAAACAGTTGTAATTATATCACCAATGTTGTATAATAAGACTTAATGAATGAACTTGGAGCTGAAAAAGACGGTGGAGCCGAAAACCACAATCCGATTGGTCATACGATTCAGTCTTTTGATGTATATGGCAAAGAATTAGATAGCAACGCAAATTGGGTTGGAGCTGAAATGATGCTAGCAGTGCCTCCAATAGGACGCTTTTCGTTATTAGTTACTACTAAAGCGCATTTCCTGAATGAAGGAATAGATGAAGCTTTGGATACGGATGAGGCTGTAATGAGGGTATTGGAACATTTCCCAGGCGTTGATTTAATGGATAGAGAACCGTATGTGTTGAATGATAGTGTATTAACTACTCAGGTGCTGGATGAAAAATTTACTAACAGAGTAATTCGACAAGATTTAGCAGATAGCTTATGGTACCACGGTCCATCAGACTCTGATTTCTAAAGTTAAGCATTTAACGCCACCACCAGATTTTTGGAATTCAGATATTGGTGTAGGGTGCACACTGTAGCCATGTTCACGGTACTTAGCAATTAGATTATTAGCTCCCTCTGGGATAACAATGTTTTTCCCATCGCTCATAGCATTCAGACCATAAGCTACGGCGTCTTGATCACTAGCCTCAATTACGTGAGGCACTATTTGGTGAATTAGTTGCTGGGATTCTTTAGTGAAGGCTTTAGGATATATTGCCACAGTTGTCTTATCTACTATTGTCAGAGCAGTATCTAGGTGATAGAACCGAGCATCAGCTAGTTGCAGGCTAACTGTTTTTATTTGTAGGAAATCCGCTACTTCACGGTGAGCTGGTTTATCTGTACGCCAAGGATAACCTGCGAATAGTAGGTCATTCCAAATTAGGGCGTCTCCTTCACCCTCAAAGTTATATTTTGGTAAGAATTGTTGGTCATAACCTTGTTGCTTGAACCAAGCTTCAAACTTAGCGGTTTCCGGCTGACGATCGGGCTGTCTAAAGTTTGGTAGAGCTACTTTGCCCTGATATAGCAAGGCGCCGTTAGCCGTAAAGACCATGTCTGGAAGGTGTTCAACTGGTTCAACCAACTTAACTTCCCAGTTTAACTTCTCGGTGTAAATGTCATGTAGTTTTTGCCATTGTTGCTTAGCCATATCCAGCTGAACTGGATTATCTGTATGCATCCAGGGATTAATTTCATACTCCACAGCGAAGTAGGTAGGTGAGCACATTAGAATGGTTTTTGTCATTAAGCATTAGTATATCAAAGGAGAAAATATTAAGCTTAGAAAAAGTACAGATATTATGTTATAATTATGACTTATGTCAAATGATAGACCTAGCGGACCATATAGTCCAACTAGCCCAGAGCAGTATCTAGAAGATACTCTATATAATTTTCAGGCTGTTCGCGAAATAGCTGACCGACAGCTTGAGTGGGCATTATTTGAAGATCGTATTCAAGATGACTGCTCGGTTTTTGTTGATCAAAGAACTGGTAATAGGATTGTAATTACCGAATTACCATTCGATCCTGTAGACTTTTTGGGTGCTACAGTACAGATCAGAAATGTTGAAAATCCACCTATGATTAGTTGGGGCGAAGAAATAATCGAGGAATGTGAATTACTGTTTCAGATTTCTAGTAATTTTCAGCCGTTTTTAAAGAACCCCCGAAATGGCAAGTGGTTGGCAGGTGACGCTGAACAGTTAGCGCATATGTTGGATATGCCTCAAACCAAACCGTATCCTCATTCTGAGTATGATTCACGAGTTCAGCCACCAATTATTGAACCTGAGTTGCCAGAACTAGATACACCAAGAACACTGCATCAATTCTATGAAATTCAGCAAAACGCAGATTTACTGCGTATACCAAGTGGGCGACTTTATACCTACCTCTGTAGTCGATTTGATGAAATAGTTAGTCAAGAAGACTGCGTTCCAGAACCCATAATATCTGCAGAGGGGTTTATGGGCGGTAAACGACGGACTGGCTTATATAGAGTACTAGCTGAAGAGGTTGATGCCGCTGATTCAATTGGCGATATTCTAGACGTAGAAGATTTTAATAGAGAATTCGAGGTAACCCTTTTGCCATTATCTGGTCCGATTTCAATGAGCACTAGGATGCTTGGATCAGATGAATTTGTGTCACATACTGATACTGAATTTGAGTTTACACTCACGCGTGAAGGGTTACGGCAATATATAAAAAAGGATGGCCGTGAGTATCTATTTGCGCCTCATGAAGATGTCATGAAAGCGCTATACGTGGCTTTTGTCACAGCTGAATTCTAGATAATAACGGCTTAATCTTGACCAATAGTTGGCACTCAGATATTATGAGTGCTGAAAGTTGGCACTCAAACATATTAAGTGCTAACGGATACAAACTTTAAGTGAGGAGTAATTTATGAATATACAACCAATGCCTGGTTACATTGTTGTTCAACCTGAAGAAGCTAAGACTAAAACAGCTAGTGGGTTGTACCTACCAGAAAATGCTAAAGACCAGCAAAAAACAGCTAAGGTTGTAGCGGTTGGTAGTGCAGTAACTGAAGTTAAAGTTGGTGAGAAGGTGCTTTATAAGAACGAGTATGAAACTACTAAAGTAAAATCTGGTAAACAAGAATATATTATTGTTTCAGCAAAAAATTTAATCGCGACTGTTAAATAGGAGGTAGCTAGATGGCAAACAAAGTATTTTATAACGATGATGCACGAAGAAGAGTATTAGGTGGAGCCCAGATTCTTTACGATGCGGTAAAGACCACTATGGGTCCGCGTGGAAGAAACGTGGTGATCGGAAAGAGTTACGGTGGTCCAACTGTTACTCATGACGGTGTGACTGTTGCCAAAGGGGTTGAAATCGCTGATGTTGATGATGAAACATTGGGCTATAAAGTTGGCGCTGAACTAATAAAACAGGCTGCTACTAAGATGAATGACGTAGCGGGTGATGGTACAACCACTGTCACGGTCCTTACCTACCATATCTTAAATGAGGCCAATAAATTAATTACTGCTGGGCACAATCCTATGCAACTAAGAAAAGGCTTGGAAGCTGCAGCTGGTGATGTGATTAAGTCGCTAGATAAAATGGCTGAAGATATTAAAGATAAGAAATCCCGCGTAGCTGAAGTAGCTACTATTAGTGCCGGCGATGCTGAGATCGGTAAATTAATTTCAGATATTATTGAGAAGGTTGGCAAAGACGGTGTCGTAACTGTTGAAGAGGGTCAAGGTCTGCAACTAAAAAGTGAAGTTGTAGAGGGTTTTACTATGGATCGTGGCTTTGTTAGCCCTTACATGGTTTCCGATGCTGCTCGAATGGAGGCGGTACTTAATAAGCCAGCAATTTTAATTACCGATAAAAAGATTAGTTCAGTTCAGGAATTTGTACCACTACTAGAAAAACTCTCTAACGCTGGTAAAAAAGATCTGCTAATTATTGCTGAAGATGTAGAAGGTGAAGCTCTTGGTACCTTGATCCTTAACAAGCTAAAAGGGGTATTCAATACGGTAGCTATCAAGGCGCCTAGCTATGGCGACAAACAAACCGATAGATTAGAAGATATTGCCGTTCTAACCGGCGGTCAGGTAGTCAGTGATGCTCTTGGTGTTAGCTTCGAAGAAGTCGAACTAGACGCTCTCGGATCAGCTAGAAAAGTAATTGTCGGCAAAGATGAGTCAACCATTATAGAAGGTGGCGGTAAGGCTAGTGAGGTAAAAGCTAGAATTGCCCAGATTAATACTCAAATAAAAGAATCAACTAGCGAATTTGATCGTGAAGATCGACAGAAACGACGCGCTAGCCTGGAAGGAAAAGTAGCCGTAATTAAGGTTGGTGGTGCTACTGAAACAGAAATTGAAGAAAAGAAGTTCCGGGTAGATGATGCCGTAGCTGCTACCAAAGCGGCTCTTGATGAGGGTATTGTGCCTGGTGGTGGCGTAACGTTGGTTAACTTAGCAGGCACAATTAAGACTACAGGTCATGACGCTAAATCGGCTGGTGCCTCACTGCTCCAGAATGCTCTAGAGCAACCTTTTAGAATATTGCTAGAAAACGCTGGCGTAAATTCTGACGAATGGCTACCACTTGTAAAGAAAGCCAAAGCGGGTAGTGGTGTTGATGTAAACAATCCTACTAAAATAGTTGATCTAAAAGCTAGTGGTGTAGTTGACCCAGCTCGAGTAACTAAAGAAGCAATTCAGAATGCGGTATCAATTGCTGGAACCAGCATGACTATGGGTGCACTAGTTACTGACATCCCTGAAGCAGAATCAGCATCTGCTCCCGGCGCCGGTGGAATGGGCGGTATGGGTGGCGGCATGATGGGTATGTAGTTCGCTACCAATACAGCGATTAAAAAACTATCTAGCTAATGCTAAGTAAGTATATTGCACAATAAGCCAAATTGTACTATTATATCTATTAACTAATATTGTTGAGGAGTTTAGTGCAATGAAGCTATTTAATTTTCGTAAATCCAAATCAAATGACCATATAGATAGTCAGCTTCCGCCAGAGGTTCGTAGTTTCACGCAAGCTGAACAGCGAGAACGTACCGGGTTAGCCTGGGTAGTTGGTATTGTTTCTTTGATCGTAATTGTACTTATTCTGCTAGCTTTATTCTTTAGTGGACGGTGGTTATTCAACAGTCTTACTGATTCTGACGATTCTGATACTCCTACTAGTCAGACTACCGAGCAGTCTGCCGAGGATGATAGTTCTGCTAACCAAAATGAGGATCAGGCTAATTCTGGTGCCAATGATGATTCTAGTCAGTCTGATGATAATATCGATAGCTCAAACAATAGTTCAGCTGATGAAGATGAGAGTGGAAGCGGTAGCTCTAATGCTCCAACAACCACTCCGCGAACTGGTCCAGCAGACGCTGAACAATCCGAGGCATTACCTCGAACTGGTCCTGAATTAGATTTATAGTGAATCTATAGTTGGCAATTTAGCTAAATTAGCTAATCTTTGGCTCTTGGTCTTTCTTGTCGTTGTGAGTGAAATAGTTAATTTCATTAACAATGTCTAGTAGGGCCTGAGCTTTTTCTTTTTCATCAGTTATTTGTTGAGCAGCTTTGTAGGCAGACTGAACTAGGCTTTGATCGTCGCTAGCTTGGATAAGCATCATAGTAGTTCTGAATTTTTCTTCAGGAGATTGGTCTAAGTGATCTAGTAAGGGGGTTAGATTCTCTAGAGCACCCTTTTTAATACTTAGAAGATCATCGCTACCAGTAGCTGGGCTAGAAGTAGATGTGTCTGTTGAAGTGGCCGAAGGAGCTGACAAGTCTGGAAGGTCTGCACCTGGAGCAGTATTGCTGCTGGCCTTATCCTCGCTGGTTAAACTGGCAGGGTCAGGATTAGCTGTATCCGCTGGGGTATTTGTGTTTAATGTAGGTTCGGGTGTCGGGGTAGACATTGGGCTACTACTAGCTTGGTCGGTAGTTGAGACTGGATCAGTTGTAGATGCGGCTCCTGGAATTGTTGTAGCGCTAGGCTCCTGAGGCATTGGCGCAGATGGTGCACTGGCGGTTGTATCAGTTGAGGGATTAGTGCTTGTCAGATTTGGGTCAGCAATGTCAGGTGTTGTTGTGTTTTGAATACCTGTAGGTTGTCCTGCTGGACTTGCTGCTTGTTGATTTTGTTGGTCATTATTGTCGAACATTTCCCACCCCTTAGATCTATGGTCTCTTGGTTAGTCTTTATTGACCTAACGCTAAGAGATTAATTATTAAGATATTACCCTAGTAGTTTAAACCACAATAAGCATTAAAACAATAACTTCAAGCTATTTAATGACTTTAGTATTGCTATACTATTAGCATAAGCAAGGAAAGGTAGTTATTGTGCTAGATGATCTAAAGTATATTCACTCCAAAGACTCTGATGATGCTCTAGGAGTCGCTTCTAAACAGTGGGAACAGCTGTTAATAGATTTTGATTTATCTGGACTGAAGACAATAAAAGGAGATATAGATAATATTGTTTTTGTTGGTATGGGTGGTTCTGCACTAGGTGCTAGTTTGAGTACTTCGTGGCCGGGTTACATCAAACCATTGGACATTTGCAGGGGTTATGACATTCCTGCCTACGTTGGATCGAAGACACTTGTAATTTGTTCTAGTTATTCAGGGAATACCGAAGAAGCTCTTAGCGGTCTTAAGCAGGCACTGGCTAAGAAATGCCAGCTAGTGATAATAGCTGGAGGCGGTAAGTTAGTGGATATTGCTAAGGAAAAAAAGCTCTGTTTGCTACGTCTTCCAAAAATTAGTCAGCCTCGCTATGCAACCTTTTCTAACTTTTTAGCTGTAGTGCGGGTTATCCAAAGTCTGGGGCTAGCTAAGGCAAAGAGTATAGACCAAGACCTAAAGGCCACCGCAAAATTCCTAGAACAACTACAAACTGATTGGCTACCAACAGTAGCAGTTAAAAAGAATTCAGCCAAAAAATTATCTCTGGAGCTTATTGGCACTACGCCAGTAATTTACTCCGGGCCAAAACTAAGTCCAGCCGGCTATAAATGGAAGATTAGTTTTAATGAAAATGCCAAAAACGTTGCTTGGCAGGGAATATATCCAGAGTTTAGTCACAATGAATTCATTGGTTGGAGTAGTCATCCTATCACAAAGCCTTATAGTATTATTGATTTAATTTCCGATTTCGATCACCCACAAATAAATAAACGCATAAAAATTAGCGCTAAACTTCTTTCTGGCAACAGACCTCACCCCCACACCATAAAAGTTGCTGGCAAGACAGAGCTCGATCAGTTGCTGGGCACTGTACTTTATGGCGATTTTGTTTCTATTTACATGGCACTGTTAAATGGAGTGAACCCAACCCCAGTTGATCTGGTTGAGAAGATGAAGAAAGAGCTGGCTTAAGTCTTAAATAGGTTTATCTTTGAGCTTCAGTTTGAAGCCAATAAAGCTAGTTAGCAGGTGTGCTAGAAAATAGAATCCAATTACTGAGAAGTAGTCGAGTACCGAAAATCTTACGATCGGTAGACTAAATAGTATAGCTCCCAGCACATAATCTATCTGATCGTATGGAAACCAACTACTACCAGATGGAATATTTAGCTGTCGTTTAAAAAAACTTTCTAAGCTATCCCCAAACAGAGCACCGCCACCGAGTAGTCCGCCAATCCAGAAATGAGACAATTGCTGGACGGCAACATCACTAATGTATTGGTAAGTTAGCCATCCGGTTACGGCGCCAACCAGGATACCAAATACCAGCCCTCGCCAAGTTTTATTATCCCCAAGTAGTCTTTTGCCGTTTAGCATTATCCCAAAATCTATAGGAGTCTTCCACTGATTAAGAATTGGAATCTTGTTAGCGATTACCGGTGCTAAATTGGCTAACCCGGCTGGAAGGAAGAAAATTAATACAAGAAAAAAATGATTCATAGTTATTTAGATATTTTTAGTTTAGCACGGATGCGGTTGTACTTAGGGTAGAGCAGACTGAGTAGTGGTGGTTTATCGACACAAAGACGTCCCATTTTAAGTTGGTCTACTAGATTTTCTTTGGTTGGGGGACGCTTTATTAAGGTGTAGCAACTACCAATGCCAGTTGGTCCATGAGCGTCACTACTGGAGGCCACCACTTTGTTGTTTAGTCGAGCCCAAGTTGTTGCTTGAGGTCCTTTGTTCTGGAAAAAAGCTCGACCATTGTTGACTTCAACAATATCGACCTCGTTTTTAATGGTTTCTATAGTTTGCTGGGTTATGCCACTACGGACTGTTTCAAAAGGGTGGGGGATGTATACTAGACCCTTTTGTTTTTTGATGTCAGCTATAGTCTTCTTGATATCTTGATCTGGCTTTACTAATTGGTCCAAGAAAAGGCCAATTATCTCGCCCTGCTTAGTGGATATTTCCTGGCCAATAATTATTTTGTCCTTGAATATTTTATGCATTGCTAAGGCGTATTCGATCTGATCATGATCGGTTATGGCGATAGCGTCTAAGATATTTTCCTCTAACAGACGGCGGTAATCTGACTCTTTTAAGCTACCATCAGCCGATAGTACCGAGTGACTATGGAGGTCTAGTTTTATCATAGTTTGTTGGAGATAGAGATTAATCTTCCGAAGGCTGTGAACGTCGAAGTGATGGCGATAAATACCACGGCGTATTTTAATTGTCCGCTAAACAGAGCAATTATTAATACGGCCATTCGGACTTCAAAGCGCATAATGCCATCAGCAAAGGCTCGGTTGACTTCATTGGCGCTCAGTTTTTTGCCAGCTATGGCAGTTTCGCCCTTGGCTTTAATGTAGCTCACTAGAATAGACGCTCCACAGGCAGCGACTGCCCAAACAGCGTAGTTTGCTTCCTGGTTATTAACTAGGTAGTAGGCACTACCGCAGTACAACAGAATTTCTTTCATTCGATCAGTAGAAGCATCAAGCAGCATCCCCTTGTCGCTGGCTTTTTTCTGGATTCTAGCCAAGGCACCATCCAAAGAGTCAAAAAGGCCGAATACTATTAATAAAACACCAGCTAGCACCAGGTAATCTAGAGCTATAAGTACAGCAATTGGTATATGGGCTAGGAGACTGGTGTAGGTTACTGAATTGGGAGTTATGTTGCCAGAAGTTAGTTTGTTTAGTCGTTTGGCTAGCTGGAAGATGATGTTGCGAACAATGTCACGAATTACACTAATTACTTCGCTAATAAATTTCATAAACGTATTATACCCTGAATCGCTTTAATATTGTTTGTTTGGGGATATTTAAGTTAAATTACCCAGCAGGCGAAAGGTAGTATAATGGTGGTAATGTTGATGAAGCGTATCTATAAAGCACTTATTTTTTCTAGCCTAGTCAGTCTAGGGTTATTGTTGGTTCGTATTTTTAGGTATCAGGACTTGGATTATTGGTTTTTAGCTTGGAATCTATTTTTAGCCTGGATTCCACTGTTCTTTGCAGTGACGCTAGTATCTAGTTTAGAGAGGCATCTGTGGTTATCTTGGCAATGTTTGCTATTAACCTTTCTATGGCTAGTTTTTTTGCCTAATAGCTTTTATCTAGCTACCGATTTCATTCACCTGCAAAATGCTAGTACCTTAACTCTGTTATATGACGTAGCCTTAATTCTTAGTTATACGCTAAACGGTTTTCTAATTGGATACCTGAGTGTAATAGCTATTCACGATCAGCTGAACAAGCGAATTAAAGCTAGTTATTCCAGTGGCTTAATAGCTGGGGTTTTGTTGCTTTGTAGCTTTGCAATTTACTTAGGCCGATACTTACGCTGGAACACTTGGGACATTTTATTAAATCCAGCTGGACTATTGTTTGATGTCTCGGATCGGATTATTAATCCTAATAGTTACCAGCAAACTTACACCACTACAATTTTGTTTTTTGTAGTAATAGCTAGTTTTTACTATGTTGCTTGGCAAATTTACAGTGGACTTAAGCAACAACCAGCGAATAATAAAAAGCTCCAAGCAAAGACTACTAAGTCTAAAAAAGCTTAAGCTGGCTCTACTCAGCTAGACAGGTTAAAATATGGGTAATGAACAAATTAAAACAGTTAATTAGTGGTGCCGTAAAAGATATATACGACCTTCAGGTAGAAGTCGATTTATCTCGCCCAGATAAACAGTTTGGTGATTTCTCCAGCAACATAGCTCTGCAGATTTCTAAACAAACAGCCAAACCGCCTAGAGAAATTGCTAAGTCGATAGCTGAACTTTTGTCTAATAATAAGAATGATTTAGTTAGTAAGATCGAAGTAGCCGGCCCCGGCTTTATAAATATTTTTCTGACCGACAAAGTTTTAATTGAAGAAATTAATAATAGTAAGTTGGATCAGACCAACTCTGGTAAGAAAATTTTAGTGGAGTACTCGGATCCTAATCCCTTTAAGCCACTGCATGCTGGGCATCTTTACTCTACAGTAGTTGGCGACGTTGTTGCCCGACTAATAGAGAGGTCTGGAGCAGAAGTAATCAGGCTTAATTATGGTGGCGATGTAGGACTACATGCCGCAAAAGCGATGTGGTCAATAATTAACTATCTGGGAGCGGAGGATAGCAGTAAGTTGGCTGAAGTTAGCCCAGATCAGCGAGCTGAATGGCTGGGTGAGCGTTATGTAGAAGGCAGCACTGCTTATGAGGATGATCAATCTGCGCATCAGGAAATAGTTGAAGTTAATAAGAAAATTTATCAGGTTCATGAAGATCAGGACAAACAGTCTGAATTCGCCAAGATTTACTGGGAATGTCGCTCTTGGAGTTATGACTACCTAAAACAACTATACTCAGAACTTAAGGTTGAAGAGTTTGATCGCTTTATTCCAGAAAGTGAAGTATTTAGTAGTGGCCTGAAGGAAGTAGAGACTCAACTCCAAAATGGGGTTTACCAGAAATCCGACGGGGCGGTTGTCTTTAAGGGCGAAGACCAGGATCTGCATACTAGGGTGTTTATTAACTCAGCTGGACTACCGACTTATGAAGCAAAAGAAATAGGCCTGATGCTGTTGAAGTGGCAAGATTACCAATTCGATAGGTCAATCATTATCACAGCCAATGAACAGAGCCAATATATGCAGGTGGTACTAGCTAGTCTAGCTAAGTTTCAGCCAGAAATTGTTAAGCGTACAACTCACTTAACTCATGGTTTTGTGAAGTTGACCGGTGGTGTAAAGATGAGTTCTAGGAAGGGTAGTATAGTATCTGCTAACGACATTATTGCTTCGGCTCAGTTAGCTGCTTCTAAGCAGGCAAATGAAGTGCAGTCCAGTAGCGTGTTGGCGGCCATAAAGTATGCTTTTGCAAAGTACAAAATGGGAGGCGACGTTATTTATGATCCAGAAAAATCTATTGCACTGGAAGGAAATAGTGGACCATATATTCAGTATGCTCATGCTCGGGCTACTTCAATCTTAAGTAAGCATAGTGATAATCACCAACAATCTAATGCGGAATTACCAGCAGTTGATCTTGATAGTGGTGAACGTGATTTAGTGGTTAAGATGAGTGAATACAGGGAAGTACTTGAAACCGCTACCAGAGAATTGGCTCCCCATTTAATTACTTTGTATATCTATGAACTAGCCCAAGAGTTTAACCGTTTCTATGAGAATACTCCGGTTCTTGGCAGTAAAAAGGAAGAATTTAGACTGAGCCTAATTAGAAAATATGCAGATATCCTTAAAGACGGTCTGGGACTGCTTGGTATTGAGGCTCCTGAAAAGATGTAGCTATGAGTGACGTTGTAGATCAAATAATTGACGAACTTCAACAGCAAGCTGATCCAGTTAAGGCAGATTTTTTTCCAAGGTTTTTTACTACTGAGCCGGGCCAACCAGTGGATCAATTCTTTGGGGTTACGGTGCCAAAACAAAGAGCCGTTGTTGGAAAATACTATAAGGATATTACTCCCGATCAAGTCTTGGAGTTACTTAAATCCAAGGTTCACGAGGTCCGCCTGACAGCAGTACTGATTTGGGTTAAACAGTATCAAAAAGGGGATGATGATACTAAGAAGTATATCTATGAGCTGTACCTAAAGAATACTAAATTTATCAATAACTGGGATTTAGTCGATAGCAGTGCCCATAAGATTGTAGGCGATTGGCTACTTGATCCTCAGCGATCTAATGACCCAGATAAAAAGGTACTAGAGAGATTAAGTAATTCAGATTACCTATGGGATCGTAGAATTGCTATGATGGCTACCTACACTTTCATTAAACAGAACGATTTTAGTTGGACTCTAAGGTTAGCCGAACAATACCTAGAAGATGACCATCATTATATTCAGAAAGTAACGGGTTGGATGCTTCGAGAGGTTGGCAAGAAAGATAGACAGACCTTAATAGATTTTCTAGATAAGTATGCCTCGAAAATGCCCAGGATAATGCTTCGTTACTCACTAGAAAAATTAGATGCTCAGCAAAGACAGTACTATCTAAAGAAGAAGTAGAACCAAATAATACTAGGTAAGATGGTAAAATAGGGGAGACAGGTAAATTAAAGTGTAAAGGGGGCGGACATGGAGCTTAATTACTTAGCACTATACGGTATAACGTTTGGTTGGTTTATATTATTTGACGCACTTTGGCTAGGAGTTATTGCCAAAAATCTATATGCTAGTGAATTAAAAAGCGTTATGACAAACGAGGTAAAATGGTTGGCTGCGGTGATCTTTTATCTTATTTTTGTTGGTGGGTTAATTTACTTTGTAATTGCGCCAACACTTAAATCTGGAGCCATGAATAATTTACTATTAGCTGGTGCTTTGTTTGGATTAGTGACCTACGCCACCTACGATTTAACCAATTATGCAACCCTAAAACACTTCCCACTGAAGATCGTGGCTATTGATTTAGTTTGGGGTACAGTCCTTAGTGCTGCAGTTGCTGGGTTAACCTACCTAACATATACAAAGTTTTTTTAATCAAGATATTAGCTAACTAATAAGGAGTAATGGTGAATAAACAACTCAAAGATTTTCTGCAGTTTATTAAAGACAAAGGCGTTATTGGCTTGGCGGTTGGACTAGCGATTGGTGTTCAAGTTGGAAATACTGTGTCAGCTATAGTTGAGGGTTTAATTAATCCGATCGTTGCTTTTATTGTTGGTGATACTAGTGGGCTAGAGTCGGCTAGTTGGACAGTGATCGATCTTGCCGATAGACAACTAGTGATTGGTTGGGGCTTAATATTTTCAGCACTTATAACTTTACTGGGTGTAGCTGCCGTCGTATTTTATGCAGTTAAGCTACTCAAGATAGACACCAAAGAAAAGAAGTAAATTGACTAATGCGCCCATGATAAATAAAGACTACAAAAACAAACTAAGCGAGGAACAGTATAAGGTACTGGTTGAGAAGGGAACCGAGGCTCCCTTTTCAGGTAAATACCTAGACACTAACGATAAGGGTATGTATGTCTGTGGAGCCTGTGGTGCTGAACTGTTTAGTAGCGATAGTAAGTATGATTCTAAAACACCAGGCCTTATTGGTTGGCCAAGTTTCGGTGAAGTTGCCAAAGACGGAGCTGTTAAGTTTGTCGAAGATAATAAATTAATGATGAAGCGAACTGAAGTTGTTTGTTCGAATTGTGGAGGTCATTTAGGTCACGTATTCGATGCCGATGATTCACCTACCGGTAAGCATTATTGCATTAATTCTGTTAGTTTGGACTTTAAACCTACTCAACAACAACCAGGAAAGGGAGGAAAGTAAATAAATGAACACAATTAATATAGCGGTCATTATTGGAAGTAACCGAAAAACCAGGGTAACACCGCGCCTAGCTAAATGGATTGCTAAACAAATAGAAGAAATCACAGATGTTAAGGCCGAAATTATTGATTTAGCGGAGTATAACTTACCACTATTCGATGAAGAGTTACCACCACAAGCTAACCCAGAAAGACAGTTGGGTGAAAACACTAAACGCTGGTTGGAAGACTTAGGGCGAGCTGATGGCTTTGTGGTGGTTAGCCCAGAATATAACCGCTCTATACCTGGGGTATTAAAGAACGCACTGGATTTGGTAGATTACCAGATGAGGCGAAAGCCAGTATTATTAGCGTCACACGGAAGTACTGGTGGGACCCAAGCTGTAGTGGTGCTAAGAAGTGTTATTGGTGGTCTTAAAGCTGTTAGTCTACCAGACCCACTGACTTACACCGGTCGGGTGGCCGAAGATATTGATGAACAGGGTAATCTTGCTGATAGGATAACTAGCCAAGAAAAAGGGCCTCATAAAGCGATTGTTCCTAGAGTTGAAGAGCTAGTTTGGTATTCCAGGGCTCTATGTAACGCTAGGCAATAATCTACTGTTTACTGATAAAGCTTATGCATCTATACTATCTAGTAAGAATAGCTTTGGGTAATTATGGTTTATAGATGTAAGAACATTTCAGCATTAACTTTAACTATAGCGTTGATGCTTGGAGTAGTTTTATCGTTATTAGTACTGAGGGTTAATAGTCCGGTGAAGGCCAGTACTTATCCCGGTGTAAATGGTAATTTACTGTACTCAAAGCAAGGTGGGGATATAGCTAACTACACAATTTATAGCAAATTAGGTTCAAATCCAGCTGTACCTATAACTGATGGAAGTCAATCGGACACTAATGCATCATGGTCTGCAGATGGTAGAAAAATTGCTTTTGAAAGAACCGAGACTGGTGGAGGAGCGCAGGATATATGGTATATGGATGCCGATGGCAGTAACCAGATAGCCATCGATCAAGACAATGGTGATGACGATGAATTTCCGGATTGGACTCCAGACGGTAATAGTCTGGTTTATCAGTCGGTAGCAGATGGGGATTGGGATATCTATATTCACAATATTAGTGAAGGGATTACTACAAACTTAACTGACAGCGAAGATAATGATACCGCTCCTCGTATTTCTCCAGATGGTACCAAAATTGTATATCGTAATGACTCCGATGGAGACAATGAAATCTATGTCATGGATATTGATGGTCAAAATCCCACTAAACTAACAGATGATAGTTCGCATGATTATCATCCGTCATGGACTCCAGACGGAGAGAGGATAGTTTATACCAAACGAACTGGTAGTAATCATGCAATATACGTTATTGATGCAAATGGAGACAATGAAACTAGTCTGACTAGTGATTCTGGAAATACTTTTATAATGCCCAGCGTTACCCCGGATGGACAAAAGATAATTTATTCGTCGAATATCGGCGGTGACTTTGATATTTACATAATGGATATTGATGGCAGTAGCCCGAGTTTACTGATTGAGGACGAAAATACCGTTGATTATTGGGGAGTGTACCGGCCTTTAACTATTGCGCCAACCTCCACTCAACCCAATCCAGAGATCTCGGTAAATAGTGATGGTTCGGCTAGCATAGATATTCCAGCCCTGTATACAGATTCCTATGATGGGGTTGATAGTAGTTCAGTATCGGTGACAACCAATCCAAGTCAGGGAACAGTTTCTGTGGATGACAACGGTATAGTTAGTTATCAGCAGAGTAGTGAATCGAGTGTAAGTTTGCTTAGTAGATTATCGCGTGTCTTTTTCCCGGTGGTACATGCCGATAATAATCAAGATAGCTTTAACTACCAAGTTTGTTCATTGAGTAGCAGTCAGCTTTGTTCTAGTGGTACGGTTAATGTGAATTTGGCGCAAGGAGCATCGGCCGAGTTGGCAGATACCGGTTCTAATGAGCAATATTTATTCTTCTGGGTGCTAATAACTAGCCTAACGATTATTGCTGTATTGCGCCGTAAGGCGAATAATACCAAACAACAGTTTTAGCTAATAACTTTATCTCTGGCCATCTTATTGTTAAATATACACTTATATAGTATGGTATAGCTATATTTATAGAGGAAGTTATGACCCAGAGAAATACACCAGAACAGTTACCAGTCAGCTCTCCAGAGCTTGGAAGATTTGAAAGAGTAAAACAATTTATTGGTAGGGCGGCGTCTAAGGTGTTTGGAGGTGCTCCGCACAATCCAGTATATGACTATCAGCATTTCGGTGTCGGGCAAGGGCCTTTTAGTCTCGAACCGGCCAGTATTGGCTCCAACGATCCAACTAGCGAACAGCAATCAGTAGATAATGCCTATCAGGTTAGGCAAACAGCTGAAACGATTAATGGTAGCGAATCTTTAATATTCGATAAACTAAATCGCTCTATAAACAATCTTATTGGAAGTTACGGTACTGATAAAGCTGACATGAGCGACTTAGATAGAAGGCAAGAAGCTGCATATAAGGAAGATTGTATCTATTATGCTGTTAAGCTTGCTGAAGTTCAAAATGAAGGTGAGGGAGGCCAACTAAGGACAGTTCTAGCCATTGACCAGGGTTTACGCGGCGAGGGCTTCGAAGGTGGACAGCCAGTTAATGTATTTAATAGTGTCAGGAAACAGGCTGGATTATTCTCTGTGCCAAACCAAATATTGCTGAGTGGGGTTATGACTGAGCGAACCAGACTGGCTGTAAAAAATGGAGATTATTGGGATAGGGTAACCGAAATAGTTGATCGTCGCGACAGCCAATTAGCAGACCAACAATTAGCTGATGAGCAACCGGCTGACACTAGCATTGGTCAGATGGCCAGTGCCTCCAAGACGATTAGTGAAGCTGACGCAGCTTCGCTTACCACAGAAGACCCAGAGCTTGATAGGCAGGTTGATGCATTTATGAACCATAGCCCGAACGCTCGGCTAGAAAAGAAAAGTCGTAGTTGGTTAAGATCAAGATTTGCCAAAGTTGGGGCGGTTGCGGTGGCTGGAATTAGTGTTGTTGCCCTTGGTTTCGGCTTATTGGGAGCTAGTAATGAAGATTCTAGTTCAGTAGACACTACACCAGACGCAAATAGTTATGAGCTTGATTCGCCTAGCTCAAGCTACAATTCAGATAATACTCCAACAACGGTTTATCAGTTTTTGGATCAAGACGAAGTGGCTGTTGAGTCTACGACTACAACCGAACAAGAGCGGGTAGATGAAAGTCAGCAAGCTCCGGCTATATATGACCAAGAAGCAATAGTAAACATTGAGCCTCAGGTTAGCGAACAGGCTGCAACATTTGAGAAGGTCGAAGTTGGAGTAGGTTATCGTCCGTGGAACGATATTCAAGATCGTTTGGTTGGCGAGCACGGAGCACGGGCTGACGCCAGTCAAGAGGTAAATGCAGAAGTACTAAAGATAGTTGAAGCTATTGCTGAAGATAATAATATGAGCGTTGAAAAGCTTAGTGCTCTAGACCCAGGCGATAGTTTTATAATCACTAGTCGGGTTGAAGTATTGACTGAACAAGCCAGACAATCCCTAGAAGGGAAGCTATAAGACTTTCTGTGCTGAGACGTTCCTGTACAATTAAATCATGACAAAACAATTAGATAAGAACATTAAGCCTACTAGGCTACTCTGGGTGGATCTAGAAATGACTGGTCTAGAAGCAAAAACAGATCGTATTGTAGAGGTTGCAATTATTGTGACCGACTTTGACTTTAAAGTATTAGACAAATATGAGGCAGTTATAAGTCAATCTGAAGAAGTAATAAAGTCTATGAATCCTTGGGCAGCTTCACAGCACTCTGCCAGTGGTTTGACTGCCAAGATTCGTAGTAGCGATAAAACAGAAAAACAAGTTATTGAAGATGTTGTTGAGTTAATAAACAAAAATATTAGTGGTGAGATGGCTATTTTAGCTGGAAACTCAATATATAATGATCGCTTGTTTATTAAGCAGTGGTGGCCAGAAGTAGATGAATTACTTCATTACCGAATGCTGGATGTTAGTAGCTTTAAAATACTCATGCAGGCTAAATACAACGAAGAGTTTGTTAAGCAGGATAATCACCGGGCAATGGAAGATATTCTAGCTTCTATTGATGAACTTAAGTATTACTTGGGTTCATTGAAGAATAAATAGTAGTAATTAATTAGATAAATAACAAAAAACGTAAATAGATTATGAAACATAAGGAAGTAGAGAAATATTTATTAAGCCTAGGAGATACTAGATTAGATTATCCTTTTGGTCCTGAAGCGGCAGTCTACAAAGTTAAAGTTGGTAGTGATGAAAAAATGTTTGCAATAATCGCTGAAGGCTCAGATCCAGTTAGGATTAGTCTAAAGTGTGACCCCCAGCTAGCTGAGGTACTGCGAGAAAAGTATGTATCAGTGATGCCCGGATACCACCTGAATAAGAAACACTGGAACACTATAGTACTCAGCGGGGAAATAGAGTGGGAAGAGATTCAGGGCTTTATTAGATTATCTTATGATTTAGTTACCAAGACCAGTAAGCAATAGCATATTTTGTAATTATTAACTAAAGCATTATACTTTAGTTAAAGTATTTTAATGCGAGGTAGCTTTGCAGGAAACAGAAAAACTTTTTAACGGGCTGATTACGTTAGTAGTTGGTGTAGTATTGATGCTGTCCGTTTTGCTGCTAGTTGACACCAGATCGGCTGTAGCTTTTGATGGTGGCGATGGGTCGCCAGGAGATCCTTACGAAATAAGTAGCTGCGCTGATTTACAAGACATGGAATTGGACTTAACGGCCTCGTATGAATTAGTGTCAGATATTGATTGTAGTGTTTCATCTAGCTGGAATAGTGGTGCTGGTTTTGACCCTATTGGCTATGATTCCAGCAACCGGTTTTCCGGTACATTAGAAGGAAATGGATATGTTATATCAGACTTTACTATTAACAGGCCAGCCGAGAATTATAACGGTATAATAGGCTATGGTTACCAGAACATTGAACTTAGTAATTTTAGTATGATTGATGTTTCCATTTCTGGCGCTGTATTTACTGGTAGTGTTATTGGGTATAGTAGTAGTACTATTGCTCTGAGTAATATTGATGTATCTGGAACAGTTACCTGTACCAACGGTGATTGCGGGGGTATTGGCGGATCACTAAACAACAGCGAGGACATCGCTGATGTGCATGCCGATGTGGTAGTAGAGGGTGATGGCAGCAATACGGGGGGAGCGTTTGGTTATTTACAATTTGCTGATAATACCGTGACAGTAACTGATTCATCTAGTAGTGGTTTGGTAACTGGCACCACTGCTGTAGGTGGTTTTGTAGGACAAATTAACTACGGTACTTTTACTAATGTTTCGGCAACAGGCAATGTTGTTGGAGACAAAGACGATAGTGGAACAGAGTATATTGCCGGTGGATTTGCTGGTCAACTTTGCAACGGCGTAATAGAAAACTCTTTTGCTACTGGCGATGTTAGTGGCCACACAACTTTAGGTGGTTTTGTTGGTCGCGGCCCAACATGTAGTTTTACTATTAGGGATAGCTATTCAAGAGGTGATGTTACTCCTAGTGTAGCCGGGTTTGGTGGTTCATTTATGAATTCTATGGAACAGGGTACAGTTACAAATTCATATTCGACAGGTTCAGTAGATGGTCAAACAAACGGAGGCTTTATTTATGACGCTGATGCTTGCACTAGTTGTTTGAATAACTTCTATGATACCCAGACCAGTAGTCAGTCTTTAGCTGGCTCGGACTTAATTGTTGCAACCGGTAAAACGACTGCTGAAATGAAAAGTTTGGCAACTTTTACCAACACCGCAACTACTGGTCTTTCTAGCGCTTGGGACTTCGAAGGGACGCCGAATGATGACGCAGCAAATGATGACGATTGGAAGATTGACGGTGTTACCAATGATGGCTATCCGTTCCTAACATCACAAAAATTAACCCCACTTATCTTGAGTATTTCACCTAGCAGTAATGCCAGCAATATTGCTGTAGATGATGATCTTGTTATGAATTTTAACACTCCCTCTGGTGCTTCAAGCGGCTATATTAATATTTATAGAGCCAGTGACAACCAGTTGGTTGAGGCCATAGACGTAGCCGGTGGCTCGATTCTCGGCAACGGCACCACAACTCTAACAATAGGCAGGAATGTTAGTCTACAGGCTGGCACTACTTATTATGTCCTTATAGACTCAAGTGCTATTCGAGCCAATAATGGTATATATTTTGCTGGCATAAGTTCACCTAATACTTGGCAATTTACTACTGCTGTGCTCGGTGATTCGGATAGCTCAACAGAATCTGATACGCAACTACTACAATCTAGTAGCAGGTTAGCGGATACTGGTTCGGAAATTCGCTTGCTTCAACTGCTACTACTAGCAGTGTGTGTATTGGCAGGCGGCTTGGCCATTGTTAAAAGCAGGGCTTCTGAAAGTTAATCTATATAATATGTAAATTCTAAATACGGCTATTATTAGCCTCCGAAACTGCGCCTACTAAGTTCACGTTTTAGGCGACTTTTTCGTCGTTGGCTGAAAGAGTGTTTGATTACCAAAAAAATAAATATTCCTGCAAATCCAAATAGGTAGATTACGTCAAACGCTGTATTGTCGGTATAACTGCTAGTGAAGTTAGTGACGAAGATAGTAAGTATAATTCCTATTAAAATTATTGATCCCCATTTATTTTGCTTTAATCTTATGCCACGTTGAGCCGTGGTAGCATGAAGTTCAACCTGTGATTTTTGGGAGAAGATATCAGCTGTGGTTAATTTCTTTTGTATCTCTAACATGACTGACCCTACAGTATTGAACATATTTTGATATTCATCTCGCTTGTTTACTGTTTCTGGCCAATAGAAGTATATTTTGTTATCAATAATTTCAATATCGCACATAGTAGCAAATTGCATAAGGGCCTCCATGGCATCAGGTGCTAATATCGTTAGGGCAGAAACGGCGTATTTATCTGGTGCATAGAGGGCAAAATACTTATGGAAGTCTCCTTCAAGCGTTATTTTTTGGGATGAGTCAAAGCTAATTGGTAGAGTAGATCCTCTGTTGTTGCCTTGCTCTATCAAGGAGTCTATTACCATATGTGGCATTAGGCGGGGTAGTGTTAACTCAAAAACTTGAAGGTCTATTTTACGCCTTGACTTACCACTACCCACGACATAACTGTACTGATAAGTGCTAAATGGTAGATTGCTAAAAGTACCGTCAATTATATGCTGTTTTTTCTTATTGCTGCCAATACGAAAAATGGTGCCACTACTACTCCTTGTTAGTTCTTTTGTTTCTAGATAGCTAAAATTATTGTCTTTAGCAAATGATTGAAAAATTACGGAGCGTTGTTTATTGAATTTACGTTTATTAATGGTAATAATTAGCCAAACCGCAAATATACTGAACAAGGACAGTAGTTGTAGTGATACCCAGATCGCTGCACTATTAGCAGAAACCCCTGCAATAGGGGAGAATAGAAAAATTGTAAATATACTAAGAGCAACTGCTATTAGAACTTTTGCGTTTGGTCTGCGCTCCAATTCATTTAATTTGTCAAAGTTTATGTTTGGATTGAGGTTTTGTTGTTTGTCCAAATTAATGATCTCCAGCCTAAGCTAATATGAATCTTAGTAATTAATGCTGTAATAATATAACTAAAAACTGTTTACGGCTATTCTTTTATTAAGATAGCTATGTTATTAAACGAAACTTCCAGTGCCTGTTTTTCACTCTGGCTACTACTACTGTCATAGGCGTCTTTTACAGTCTTTTGGTAGTTTACTAGTAGTGTAGTAAATATTTGGTCAAAGCTTTCATCGAAAGTGTTGTTGCTGGTTGCTGATTCTAATAAAGCATCAGTTTTTTTATCGGCAGTAGCATTTAACTCTTTAGCTTTGGGCTGAGCCTTGTTGTTAGCCATTACTTGAATAATTTGTTTATTGTCAGACTCTACTATCTGAGCGGTACTTACAGCTAGGTTTCTAGTTGAAGTTTGACGAATGGCTTTGGAATTATCGGCAATTTTAGCAACTCGGATTATTTCGGTTTGTTGTTGAGCTATGTCTAGAAGTTTTTCAGTTTGAGCCTTAGAACCGCCACCAATAAGCGATAACAACATCCAGCCAATAATTAGCAGGAAAAACAGTCCACCAACCAAGATAGCTATCTTGGAAGCTTTGGATCCGCCACCAGGTAGCTTGAAAGGACTTTGTTTCTGTGTCGGCTTATCGTCCATAATGAAACCATAAGGATTCTGCTCTGGAGTAGGCGAGGGCTGAGGCATTGGTTGGAGGGGTGGCGTCGGTGGTGGCGACGGCGGATTTTGATTGGGTTGCATAAGCATTATTTTATCAGTTAATCGGGTTTCTTACTAAATTTATAGTTTAGTTATTGTAGCTTGGCTAATCTGTTATGCTTTCGACTTTATAGTTATAGATATAAACTAATACTATGGATGCAGTTGCCGATATTAAAGCTAGGCTGAGTATTGAAGATGTTGTCAGTCAATATCTAGAGCTAAAACGTTCTGGAAGGAACTTTAAAGCACTAAGCCCATTTAGTCAGGAAAAAACGCCTAGTTTAATGATCAGCCCCGAAAAACAAATTTGGCATGACTTTAGTAGTGGCAAGGGTGGTGACATGTTTAGTTTTGTTATGGAAATTGAGGGGCTGGATTTTGTGGCAACTCTGGAGATACTAGCCCGACAGGCCGGAATAGATTTATCCAAATACAAAACTTCAAAATCTGGCAGTGGCAGTAAAGAAAAACAGAAAATGCTGGATTGCTTGGAGTTAGCTACTAAGTTCTATGAGCTCTACTTGCAGAAGAATAAAATGCCGCTGAGTTACGTATCGGAAAAAAGGGGATATAACAAAAAAACAATTAATACTTTTCGGTTTGGCTATTCGCCAAATAAGGACACCGCTCTAGTAGATTTTTTACGTAGTAAGAAAATTGAAGATAGTATTATCCAAAAGGCCGGTTTGGGTACTAAGCGCTACCGTGGTTTTCAAGATATGTTTAGAGGTAGGCTAATGATTCCATTAATGGATCCTAGTGGTTTAGTGGTTGGTTTTACTGCCCGGCAGTTGGACTCTCGGACTAATGTTCCCAAATATATTAATACTCCGGCTAGCCCCTTGTACGATAAGTCGCGACATGTCTATGGTCTGCACTTAGCCAAAGAGTCAATCCGCAAACAAGATTTTGCTGTTGCAGTGGAGGGTAACCTAGATGTGGTGGCTAGTCATCAGGCTGGAGTAAATAATGTAGTTGCCACAGCTGGTACAGCCGTAACTGAATCTCATTTGAAAGCTCTGGCTAGGTTTACTTCTGACGTACGCTTAGCTTTTGATCAAGATGAAGCTGGACTGAAAGCCACAGAGAGGGTTATCCCAATTGCTGCAAAAGTTGGTGTAAATTTGAGTATTATTACTATACCTAGTGGAAAAGATCCTGATGAATTAATACAAAACGATGCTAGCCTGTGGCAGGATATAATTGAAAAATCTGATCCAGTGATTGATTGGATCATCGAGCGCTACCAGAAAATACTAGATATTGATTCTAGCCTCGGCAAAAAACAGTTCAGCGATAAAATATTGGCTGTTATAACACAGCTTACAGATAGCGTTGAACAAGATCACTACTACAAGAAAGTATCTAAAATACTTGATGTTCATGAGGATGCGCTTCGACAAAAAGCCTTAAGCCAACCGCAAGAAAAAGCCGTTCGTTTGAAGCCGATTGCCAAACAGCCGAATTTAGACAAATTGACGGTTGACGACATCCGTTCACAGAATAAACTACTAGCCTTAGTCTTGTTCTTCCCGAGTCTGCGTTCATACTTAGATAAACTAGCGCCACAGATGTTACTACAAGAACCGAGCAAAAAAATGATGCAATATTTAAAAGCTCATCCAGATTATAACCTCGATAGTCAGAAACTACCCCAGGAATTGCAAGATATTGAGGATTATGTTAATATTCTGTCATTAGTTTATGAAGAACTTTATAAGAATCTCGAGGTTATAGAGCTTCGCTATGAAGCCGCTCGATTGCAGATCCGACAGATAGAAACATATGTAAAAAAGCAAAAAGGGGCATTATCCAGGGCTTTGCAAAAAGCTGATGACACACAGACTGGATTAATCCTTGAAAAAGTAAAAAAACTAGACATCTTATTAAAAACTGCAAAGGAGACATCTAAATAATGCCGAAAAAACAAGCACCAAAGGAAAAGCCAGTAGATAAAACACCAGATGAGCAAAAAGATCAGTTAGTAGCTAAGGCAAAAAAAGATGGCAGTATTGATCAGCGAGATATTAATGCGGTATTTCCTGATGTGCCAGAAAATGTAGACATCTTAGATAAGCTATACACTGAACTAGCAGATAACAACTTAAAGATTAAGAGTCCAGCCGATAAGAACAGCGGTAACGGTGACTGGGTAGCTGAAGATGATGAAGAAGAAGTTGTAGTTCCAGATCAAATATATTTAGATGATGTGGCTGATGACTCAGTACGTCTTTACCTAAGGGAAATTGGAAAAATACCGCTACTTAAAGCCGATGAAGAGCTAGCACTTGCTAAGCGAGTTGTAGCTGGAGATAAAGACGCTAAAGATCTAATGGCTGAAGCTAATATGCGTCTAGTGGTGTCTATTGCTAAACGCTACGTTGGTAGGGGATTGGATCTTCTTGATCTTATTCAGGAAGGAAATACCGGTCTTCTTAGAGCTGTTGAGAAATTCGATCCAGATAAAGGATTCAAGTTCAGTACTTACGCCACTTGGTGGATTAGACAGGCAATTACTCGGGCCATTGCTGATCAGGCTCGAACCATTCGTATTCCAGTACACATGGTTGAGACCATCAATAAGCTACTGCGAACTCAAAGACGACTTACTCAAGATTTGAATCGTGAGCCAACTAACGAAGAAATTGCTAAAGAGATGGAAATTGACGTTGAAAAAGTCGAACACATCATGAAGATAAAACAGGACATTAGCTCGCTTGATGCTAGTGTGCGCGACGATGAAGAAGATAGTGTCCTTGGTGATTTCATTGAAGACGAAGATACAGTTAGCCCTGAAGATTCAGCGACTGGACAGTTACTCAAAGAGCACGTCAAAGACATGCTGGGCGCTCTATCTGAGCGAGAGCAAAAAATATTAAAATTACGCTTTGGTCTAGAAAGTGGGAAAAGCCATACACTAGAAGAAGTTGGCCAAGAATTTAATGTAACTCGTGAGCGAATTAGACAAATTGAAGCTAAAGCACTTGCCAAGCTTAGAAAACATCGTGATGCTCGTAAGTTACACGACTATATAAAGTAAAGATTAAAAAACCAAGTTGTTAAAAGAGACGATATGCATTTAATAGGACTAGCTGGTACTAATGGAAGTGGAAAAGACACTGTTGGAGAGGTTCTCCAGGAGAAAAAGGATTATCTATTCGTTTCGGTATCTGATTTACTGCGCGATGAAGCAAAGAGGCGCGGTCAACCAATTGAGAGAGAAGTACTTAGAACGATTAGTGCCGAGTGGCGACGACAGTCGGGGCTTGGTGTGTTAGTAGAAAAAGCTGTCGAAATGTATAACTCTAAAACCGGCTATAAAGGCCTAGTACTAGCTAGTCTTCGAAATCCGGGTGAAGTTGATACTGTTCATGAGAAGGGCGGTGTGGTTGTCTGGGTGGATGCTGATCCAAAGGTTCGCTACCAGCGACTGATGAGTAGACAGCGTTCTAGTGAAGACGATAAAACTTACGAAAAATTTCTAGCTGAAGAAGCTGAGGAAATGAGTCACCAAGGTGATAGTGCAACTCTTAACTCCGGCGGAGTTAAAGCTAAAGCCGATATCTTTATTAGTAATAACGGTAACGATATTGAGGCCTTTAAAAATCAAATCCTAATTGACCTAGACAAGTATTTATCTAGCTAATATATTACTATTCTTGCCAAATTTAGCGGCTAATGACGTATACTACTAGTAGTGGATACCAATAAGAAGCGACTGGCTATTATAGATGGGAAGAGTGTCTTTTATAGGGGCTATTATGCTATGCCTGGCCTTAGTACTAAAGACGGAACGCCAACAGGTGGGGTTTACGGCTTTGCAGTAATGGCTCTGGAGGTGATTAAACGGCTGAAGCCAGATTATGTTTGTGTAGCTTGGGATAAGCCAAAGACCAATATTAGACGGCGCAAAGAGATTTACCCGGAGTACAAAGCAGGGCGCAAACCACCACCACCTGACTTTTATGAACAAATTCCTTTGCTTCATGAGCTGCTAGATGCTTTCGATTGGCCGCTGTATGAATTCGACGACTACGAGGCAGACGATATTATGGGAACCCTGGCTGTCCAAGCCACAGCTCAAGACATTGAAACGATGCTTATTACCAGTGATATGGATATGCTTCAACTGGTTAACCTGCACGTAAGTGTTTATGCCCTTAAAAAAGGACTGAGCAATATTGAACTATTTGAGCCAAAAAGCTTTGAGAAGAAATATGGAATAAACGCTACTCAGTTTTTAGACCTAAAATCTCTTAAGGGTGATAGTTCAGATAATATTCCTGGTGTGCCAGGGATAGGTGAGAAGGGGGCTACTGAGTTGTTGAAACAATACGGCACCCTAGACGGAATTTATGACAACATTGAACTAATAAAAGATTCACTTAAGAAGAAATTAGTAGCCGGTAAAGATTCGGCCTACATGAGTAAGCAGTTAGCAGCCATCTGGACTGATGCGCCAGTGAAGTTGGATCTTTCTAAGCTAGATATTAGTGCTCATGATCCAAGTAAAATAGCCAAAGTGTTAAAGAAACTAGAGTTTAGGACCCTAGCTAGACAATTGCCAGATAGTATAAGCAGTGATGATTCTGAGGACCAGCAAATAACAGCCAAAAAACTAGAGATTCACAGGACAACTGTAATTAGTTCAGATGACGATCTCAAACAGATGTCAATTGTAAAGAGTAAAGACTTACTCCTTAGCTCAACAGCAAATGATAAGGGAGACCTGGAGAAGTTAATTCTCGGTTTTGACGATCGAAATATTGAGATAGAGGTTGCTAGTATTAAGTCTAGTTCACTAAAGAACTATCTATCTTCTTTATTCGTGATGTACCCAGAAGTAGTTGGCTATGATCTAAAAACAACCTTTAAACAACTACTGAAGGCAGGTTTTGAAATACCTCAGGTTAAGCACGATGTCTTAATAGGATCCTTTTTACTAAATAGTCTGATTAGAGATAATTCGCTAAGTCAGCTAGCCGATAGTATGCTCGGTATTCATTTAGACCAATCTGTTGCTGAGTCGGCTGAATACTTAGCAGTGATTAAAGCCATATATGATATACAGAAAAAAGAAATAGATAAGAATCCCAAATTTAAAGAATTAAGTAAAACTGTTGATTGGCCGATAATCTCAGTATTAGCACAGATGGAAAATCATGGAATTGTGTTGGATGTTGAATACCTAAAGTTAATGTCAGCCCAGGTGGAAGACACCATAAATGATTTAACCCAGCAAATCTATGGCTACGCCAACCGCGAATTTAATATTGCTTCTCCTAGTCAGCTATCTGAAGTTTTGTTTAAGGAATTAAAGTTGCCAACCGATGGCATTAAAAAAGGTAAAACCGGCTATTCTACAGCAGCTAGCGAACTAGATAAATTAAGGCCACACCATCAGATTATAGATATGATAAGTCAGTTTAGAGAGGTATCTAAACTAAAAAACACCTATATAGACAGCTTACCTAAGCTAGTAGACGCCGATTCACGTTTGCATACTACATTTAATTTAACTATCGCTCAAACTGGTCGACTAAGCAGTACCGATCCGAACCTACAGAATATACCTGTAAAAACAGAGCTAGGCAGGAAGATCCGAACTGCCTTTGTGGCCGGTAAAGGAAATACCTTCGTTAGTGCTGATTACAGTCAATTTGAGCTCCGCCTAGCAGCAGTATTGGCTGAAGATCAGCAGATGATAGATGCCTTTAATAGGGATGTTGACATCCACACTCTAACAGCCTCTCAAGTCTATGATCGTAGTCCGGAAGATATTACCAAGACCATGCGCCGGGAGGCTAAGGTTGTTAATTTTGGCATAATGTATGGTTTAAGTACCCATGGCTTAGTAGCGGCTACTGGTATGGGGTATGATCAAGCTAAGAAGTTTATAGATAAATATTTTGAGACCAGGCCAAAGTTGAAGCAGTATATTGAAAAAGTGAAAGAGCAGGCCAAAACCGACGGTTACGTGGAGACAATACTAGGTAGACGGCGTCCAACACCAGATATTAAGTCCAGTAACTTTCAAGTACGTGAGGCCGCTACACGAGCAGCGGTTAATATGCCATTTCAAGGAAGTGCCGCCGATATTATGAAAAAGGCAATGGTAGATATAGATCGAAAGCTTGGTAAAAATAGTAAGGTTAAGATGCTACTGCAGATCCATGACTCCATTTTAGTGGAGTGCCCAAAAGAAGAGGCTAAGCAGACGGCTGAGCTTCTAAAAACAGTGATGGAGGACGCATATAAGCTACCCGTTAAACTTACTGTCGACACTGTCCATGGTGATAATTGGGGTGAGTTGTAGAGAGCTCTTGCACAAATTGTTAATTATGTCTTTATATGGTATACTATCATTAATAAATGGAGAAAGGAGTTAAATGCGAAGATTACTATTGTTTTTAGGTTTTTTGCTGGGAATTGTATTGCTCCTAATTGTAGTCATTGGATTAAATGGTGACCGCTCTTCTGATGGCATCATTACAGCCAACAAAGTATTCAACATAAATGATTACGCCGATCGTAACTCCAGTGTTCGAGCTACAATTAGTGGCCCTGTAGTTGGGAATGATCAGTTTGAACAAGTTCGCATCAGTGTTACTCCTAAAAGTCGAACTATAGATATTATTAGTGGTTATCAGGGTAAAGTAGTTAGCTCTAAAACATATTCCAATAATCGCTCAGCCTACCAGGCGCTACTAAGTGCACTTGCTGTTCAGGAATTTGGAAAGGTTCGTGAGACTAATGAAAAAGAAGCCGGTGCTTGTGCTACTGGCCGTTTGTATGACTTTGTAGTATACGATGATTCTAAAGTCGTAAGTGATACTTGGGCTGGTAGCTGTACTAGAGGAAATACTCAGAACAGTGCTGAAACATCACGAGTTCTAAACTTGTTTAAGAAGCAAATAACTGACTATAGCGAGATCACTCAAGATTTAGATAATATCTAATCTTTTTCTATACTAATTGTTTTAGTTGGTAGAATAGTAGGGTGAAGCAAAATAGCCCTAATGACCAGTTAGCAATAAAGGCAGTTGTTTTTGACTGTTTTGGAGTATTAACTGGTGATAAGTGGAAAGAATTTGTAGCCTCTTTGCCCGGTGAACAGCAAGCCGACGCCAGTGACCTTAATCGAGCGCTAGATAGAGGTGTAATTAGCCAGGCTGAGTTTTATGAGCAGATTAATAAACTGACCAGTCGGTCGGTTGCTGAAGTTGACTCTGTAATTAATAGCGAAATGCATAAAAACAACATTCTTCTTGAATACATTAAACAGTTAAAAGGGAAGTATAAGCTGGCGGTGCTCAGTAATGTTTCCAATGATTGGATTCGACAAGAGTTCTTAGAGCCATCAGAGATCCAGCTTTTTGATGATTTTATATTGTCTTATGAGGTTGGTTTAATAAAGCCAAACCCAGAGATATTTAGGCTAACTGCCTCTAGGTTAGGAGTGGAACTAGCGGAGATGCTATTTATCGATGATTCGGCGGGCAACGTCCAGGCAGCTAATGATCTAGGCGTTAAAGCTATAGTCTACAGCGATTTTCCTAGTTTCAAAGAACAAATAGATAAATTTATTAGTTAGACTATTTTAATTATTATTTTTTTTGAGGTGTTAATAAGCCTTTGGATATTGTTACTCTGAAGCCTCAACTCACCGGCAAGAGCGCTGTTGTTGGTTTCGATGCGTATTTGCTCGTTATTTAGCTTTACGCTTACTTTATGATTGTATTTACTCTTAACAAAAGTCTTAATTTGTTTAATTTCATCTGGTTCTGAGCGTCGGTGACGTCCTAGTAGTTCGGCTAAAGATTCTGGCATAGCCGTATTATAGCTAATAGACCAGTCCTAGTATAGCCGGTCAACAGCTTATTGTTACTACAATGGGTCTATATCTGTCATAATATATAGTATGCCAGAGTTGCCAGAAGTAGAGACCGTCGTAAGGGGGTTAGATAAATATTTACCAGGAAAAAAGATAGTTTCTGTTGATTTTGATTGGCCAAAGTCCTTTCCAAATTCTCAGCAGTACATAGATAACTATTTGCTTGGTGCTAGTGTAGTTGGCCTAAGACGACGCGGTAAAGCCATTATTATTGATTTAGATACTGAGTATAGTTTGGTGATTCATTTAAAAATGACTGGTCAACTAGTCTATAGAGGGGCAGAGCAGCGCTTTGGAGCTGGTCACCCTAGTCAATCACTACAAGGGGCGCTACCAGACAAGTCTACTAGAGTAACATTTAAGTTGGTAGATAGTTCAGGTAAAGCTTCGAAATTGTTTTTTAATGATCAACGTAAGTTTGGTTGGGCGAGGTTACTACCTACCATTGAATTACCTAGTATTAATTTCCTTAAAAAAATGGGTCCTGAACCGTTGGCAGAAACCACTACAGCAGATGTGTTTATGAGCAGTGTTGTTAGGCGAAAAAATAGTAAGATTAAAGCAGTGTTGTTAGACCAAACTGTGATCGCAGGTATTGGGAATATCTATGCTGATGAAAGTTTATGGCTAGCCAAGATACATCCAGAACAACCGGTAAACAAAATCTCAAATTCAAAGATGAATAAATTATTTACTCAGATAAAAGATGTGCTAGAACTATCTATTAACAGTGGTGGATCTACTGATAAAAACTATGTTGACGCCGATGGCAATAAGGGTAGCTTTCTTACATTTGCTAATGTTTTCCGGCGCCAAGGACAGGCTTGTAAGCGGTGTGGTGAGACAATCGTTAAACTCAGAGTGGCCGGCAGGGGAACCCATATTTGTCCTAAATGTCAGAGGCTATTAAAATGATTCAGATTTTAACTGGCAATAACTCGTACTTACTAAAAAGTGCAAGATCGGATATTGTAAATAAATTCAATACTGAGCATGGCGAACATTCTGTTGAATTTGTAGATGGCTCCAAACAGAAGCTAGGCGATTTAATGGCCAGCGTACAATCAATGCCGTTTTTGGCTTCTGCCAAGTTAGTGGTTGTTGACGATATCGCCGATAATGCCGATATGGTCAGTAATATTGAGAATATCCTAGATCAAGTAATTGATGAGGTTCATCTGTTAATTTATTTACCTTCAGTAGATAAACGTAGTTCGTTGTATAAGACTTTGAAGAAACAGCCTGGCTTCAAAGAACTAAATAAATTGACTGAAAATAAGCTTCAAGAATGGTTGACTGACTTAGCTAAGCAAAAAGGCTATCAGTTAAATTCTAGCGATGCGCGTTTTATGATCGATTATGTAGGAGATAATCAATTGAAATTAGTAACAGAACTGGTTAAGATTGGTAGCTACAATAGACATATTACGCGGGAAACAATTGAGAAATTAGCTGTTAAATCAATAAGTAGCAATACTTTCGATATGCTGGACGCCGCTTTTAGCGGTCATAGCGCCAGAGCCATAGAGTACTATAAAGAGCAGAGGTTATTAGGGGTTGAACCACAGCCAATTCTAGGGGCTATTGTCTGGCAATTGCGAGTTTTGCTAGCAATAAAATACAGTAATCTAGATATCAATCAGACTGCTAAATTATCTAAATTTAGCCCGTATTCACTAAGAAAATCTGAAAGACTGGCTAAGAGGCTTTCCAAAAATGATTTAAAGAAGCTGGTTGGAGAAATACTGCTTCTAGATATTGCTTCAAAGTCAAAACCTATCAATATAGATGAAGCCATTAATCTGAAACTGATAGAGATAGGCAAACTAGCCTAAGAACTCAAATTATTGGTACTTAATTTATTTATGTGATTGGGTAGGGAAGGTTCAACCCAGCGGCTATTTTTTAGCTGCTTTTTTAGCTGTAGTCTTCTTAGTGGTTTTTGGTGAGGTTGCTTTCTTAGTAGTCTGTTTAGAACCAGTTAGCTTAGTATTGTTTTGTTTACCAAGAGCAGCGATCTGAGCTTTTTTACGAGCTGCTTTGTTTTTATGGATGATGCCTTTTTTGACAGCTAGATCAATTTTGCTAATAGCTTCGGCAGCGTCTTTTCCAGAAAAGGTAGTTTGGAATTTCTTAAAAGATTCCCGCATGCTGCGCTTAACTTTACTATTACGAATAGCTGCTTTTTTGGCAGTACGTACTCGTTTTTTAGCTGACTTAATGATTGGCATAAATTGTCTTAATCCTTAATTTTATTGATAATATTACGATTTCAAGGCTTTACTATAACAGATTGTCTACCGATAAACAACTATTTGAAGCAAAAGAAACTAGAAATTATATTGTCTAATATAGACAAGCATAAGTAGATATGATACTATTTTTCAAAAGGTAAATTAAAAATAAAAACATGAATCCAAACGATCAAACAACCAATTCACAACCTTTTAATCCAGTTCAGAATGCTCCTCAAGGAGCAAACAATGCTGGACCGTCTCCGTTACCGCAGAATGGTTCGCCAAATAGTGGGGCCGTTAACCAAAACAGCAGTTTTGGTGGTGCTAATGGACTGCCCGCATACCCAGGTCAGCCAGCTGCTCAGCAACCGTTTACGCCAGGCCCAGTAAATGGAGTTGGACAACAAGGATTTGCTAGTCCTAGCCCACAAGGCTATAGCAATCCTGGTCCAGCTAGCCAGGGAATGCCAACCAATAGCTACGGTCCTTTCCCGCCACCAGGTAGTGCTAGCTCACCCAATCTTCCGGATTTGCCAATACCTGGTAGCCCACCTAATTCGTCACAGGGACAGGCTGGTGCTAGTAATTTGCCACCAACAAATGTTCGCCAAGAAGTTATTGAGCATCTAAAAAAAGCCAATAATGTTCTAGTTACAGTTAGTAATAACCCTTCAGCCGATCAGTTGTCAGCAGCAATTGCTATTACTTTAGTTTTAAATAAGTTAAATAAGCATGCTACAGCTGTCTATAGCGGTAAGACTCCTTCAACTTTAGAGTTCCTAGAGCCTGAAAAAACCATTGAAAAGAACACCAATAGCTTGCGCGATTTCATTATCGCACTAGATAAAGCCAAGGCCGATAAGCTTCGCTATAAGGTCGAAGATCAGTTTGTGAAGATCTTTATAACCCCTTATCACACTAGTATTAACGAGGAAGATCTAGAGTTTAGCCAGGGTGACTTTAATGTTGATGTGGTCTTAGCACTCGGAGTTCATCAAAAAACAGAATTAGATCAAGCAATAACAGCTCACGGTCGTATCTTGCATGATGCTGTAACAATTAGCGTGAATAACAATAAACCAGCTGAGCTGGGCAATGTTAACTGGTATCAGGCTGATGCTAGTAGTATTTGTGAAATGTTAGTTGGACTTATTGAGCCATTACAAGGCGACAGGGCACTACTAGACAAGCAGATTGCTACCGGCTTCCTAACTGGTGTGGTGGCCGAAACCGAAAGATTCAGTAACAACAAGACCACCCCTAGAACCATGAATGTTTCAGCTACCCTTATGAAGGCTGGGGCTAATCAGCAATTAGTAGCCACTAAACTACAAGAACCTAAGCCTGTTGCCGAGGGTTTTGATGGTAATCAGCTAGATAAATTAGCTAAAGAGAATCCAACCGATACTCCTGTTCCAACTCCTAAGAAAGATGGATCTCTCGAGATCGAACACAAGCCTGGAGACAATAAGCCTGATGAAAAGAAACCTTCAAAAACTTTGTTTGATCTAGAAAAGGAAAATAAAAGTAAGGTTGATGGAGATGCTGACGAAGATAGTAGTTTAGCTAAAATTCACATTGACGATAACGGTAGTTTGCATCTAGCGGGTGAAGAGCCTAAAAAAGCCGATAAACCTGAAGATAACGCCCCGAAAAAGCCATCAAATATGATACTTGAAAAACCCTCAATTGGCGGTGATTTGAGTTCTGCTACCAAAGAAAATAAAGAAGAGCCGGTTGTTGCGGCAGTAGATAAGCCAGCGACAGATGACTCTACTAATATTAAACGAGCAAAAACAATAGAGCCACTGAATGATAGTAGTCCGAATACTTTAAGTGATATTGAACAGGCTGTTAATAGCCCACACATAAATAAGACTGATACTGCTCAAAACTCTGGTGCAGATGCTGCTCGTGAACAGGTTCAAAAAGCCTCAACATTTGGTAACAGCCAAAGACCTGAGCCAATAGCAGCTCTTAATGCAACACCAGTAGATATCCAGAAGGATGATAAAGCTACTTCTGATGCTAATGATCAGAAACCACCAACACCAATTGCTGATCAAGCTCCATCATCAGAAAAACCAAAGGCAGAAGATTTAACTACCGAGGAGGTATTCCCGCCGCAACTAGTCGGACCAGATAAAGGGCCAGGACCTGACCCAACAGCTTCAAAGAATGATAGTCCTAGTTCGCCACCTCCAGTTCCTCCACCAATTGTGCCTAATGTCTAGTAGTGGTGTATTGTATAAGCTAAGGTGACAGATCAACAACAAAGCTTAGATAAAGTAATCCTAGTCGACAAACCTATAGGTTGGACTTCTTTTGATGTGGTAGCAAAGATTCGAAGCCAGTATTCTAAGCAGTACAACCGACGAGTGAAGGTTGGCCATGCCGGAACACTTGATCCACTAGCTAGTGGGCTCTTAATTGTTTTGGTCGGGAAAGCTACTAAAAAACAAGATAGCTTCATGAAGCAAGACAAAGTATATGAGGTAGAAATGCAATTAGGTGAAACCAGTTCTACTGATGATGCAGAGGGGCAGAGAACTAAAGTCTCCAATCGGCGACCTAATGACACTGAGATTAAACAGGTACTTAATAAATTTATTGGCCAGCAAAGTCAGGTACCACCGGCATATTCAGCTATAAAGATAGACGGCAAGCGGGCCTATAAGCTGGCCAGGGCAGGACAAGAGGTAAAGATGAAATCCAGAGAGGTAAATATATATTCAATTTCTGATGTTTCCTATAGTTATCCTAGGGTGAGCTTCACTACAAAAGTATCTTCTGGAACTTATATTCGCTCCCTGGTTAGAGATATAGGAGAAGAGCTTGGCTGTGGAGCTTATATGAGTGCTCTGAGGCGTACATCTATAGGGGAATATAGTTTGGATGAACCTGGAGTTGTTACTTTTTCAGATTCCTAAGTAGCTTAAAAAATAAAAAGACTGTTGCAAATATGCTTTCAATCTGTTAGTATATTGCCAACGTATGATAACAACTGAGAAGAAAAGTAAGATTATAGCTGACCTTCAGGGGAGCAAGAACGATACTGGCAGTAGTGCTGTCCAGGTTGGTATTCTTTCTGCTCGTATTAATGAACTAACAGAGCATTTGAAGGTTAATAAGAAGGATTTTATGGCTCGACGTGGCTTACTGCAGATGGTAGGTAAGAGAAAGCGTCATCTAAAATATATTGCCGATAGAGATAGTCAGGCTTACCTAGACATCATTAAAAAACTTGGCATTCGCCGCTAATTTGCCCAGACTCTTGACCAGCCACTGGCTATGGTCACAAGCTTGTGCACATTAAACTAAATAGCCTTTCGTTGTAGAGCAACAGATATACACTTGTTCAGCACAAGTTAGCTGTATATTTGCAACCCTGCAACGAAAATTAAGGAGAAAAATGTCAAAAACTATCAATCCTTTTGGAAAAGATATACTAAAAGTAGAAACAGAATTTTGTGGTCAAACCCTTAGCTTAGAGGTAAACCGAGTAGGTTTTAGGTCTAGCGCTAGTGTAATTGCTCGTTATGGCGATACTGTAGTACTGGGAACAGCAATGGTAGGTAAAAAGCCAGTATCGATGGACTATTTCCCACTAAGCATAGATTACGAAGAAAAAATGTACGCCGCTGGAAAAATTAGTGGCAGTCGCTATATTAAGCGTGAAGGCCGACCTAGTGAAGACGCTATCTTAATCGGTCGTTTAATCGATCGTCCGATCCGTCCACTATGGCCAAAAGGTTATCGCCATGAAGTTCAGGGTGTAGCTACGGTGCTAAGTATGGATCCAGCCTTTAGACCAGATATGGTAGCGATGCTTGCTACTAGTGCTGCTCTAATGTTAACTGGTGCTCCGTTTGAGGGTCCTGTTGCTGGTGTGCGGGTTGCGCTTGTAGATGGTAAGTACCAGGCCTTTGCAACTACTGAACAGCTTGATGACGGCGATATAGACTTAGTAGCTGCCGGTACCGAAAATGCCATTATGATGGTTGAAGCTGGAGCAAATGAAGTCAGCGAAAAGCAAGTCGTTGAAGCCTTGAAGTTTGCCCAAGAAGCTATACAGCCAGCTATTAAATTACAGCAGGAACTAGTAGAAAAGGTTGGCGTAGAGAAGCAAGAGTACGAGCTTAGTCTTCCAGATGAAGCTATTCAAAAAACCGTTAGTGAATATCTTGAAGGTAAAATGGCAGATAAAATTCGTACAGATTACCCAACTCGTCACGAGAAAATGCACCTAATTCGTGAAGAAATGCTAGCTCACTTTGAAGCTAAACATCCAGATGATTGGGATGAAGTAAAGCAAGATTATGAAGATTCGTTTGCTAGTTGCGCCAATAAAGATGTCCGTGATGGCATCATAAACGACAATGCTCGGCCAGATGGACGAAAGTTCACTGAAGTACGGCCGCTCAGCCATGAGATCGGACTATTACCAAGAGCCCATGGTTCATCATTATTTACCAGAGGTATTACCCAGGGTCTAAATATTGTAACCCTAGCCCCACTGAGCTACGCACAGTTAATAGATACCATGGAAAAAGACAGCGTTAAGCGCTATATGCATCACTTTAATGCCCCAGCTTATACAGTTGGCGAAATCCGGCGACTGGGTTCGCCGGGACGTCGGGAGATTGGACATAGTGCGCTAGCTGAAAGGGCTTTAGCGGCTGTTATACCTTCTGAGGAGGTATTTCCATACACTATTCGTTCGGTAACAGAGATCATGAGTCAACATGGATCAACTTCAATGGCTGCTACCTGTAGCAGTACTTTGGCTATGCTTGATGCCGGAGTTCCATTAACTCGACCAGTTAGCGGTATAGCTATGGGGCTAATATTAAAGCCAGACGGTACGCCGGTTATTTTGAGTGATATTGCCGATGCTGAAGATTTTGCTGGAGATATGGACTTTAAGGTAACTGGAACTACTAAGGGTATTACCGCCTTACAGATGGATATGAAAGTTCATGGATTAAGCGTCGATATCTTAGAGAAAGCATTGATGCAAGGTAAGGAAGGCCGGGCCTTCATTCTAGACAGCATGATGCAAACTATTAGCGAACCTAAGAAAGAGATGAGTCCTTACGCTCCTAGAGTAGAATCAATAAAAGTAAACCCAGATAAGATTCGAGAGATTATTGGTAAGGGTGGCGAAACTATTCAGAAGATAACTGCCGAGACTGGTGCTGAAATTGACATCAATGATGATGGCTTGGTCATGATAGCCAGTCCCGATGGTAAAAGTATCGATGCTGCTAAGCAGTGGATTGAAACTATTGTCGCTGAACCAGAAGTAGGAAAGATCTACCGTAACGTTCCTGTTGTAAGTGTTATGGATTTTGGAGCCTTTGTTCAGATTATGCCTGGTAAAGACGGTTTAGTGCACGTTAGTGAAATGAGTGAACAACGAGTTAATAAGCCCAGCGACGAAGTCAGTGAGGGTGATAAAGTTGACGTTAAATTAGTAGCCATAGACGATCGTGGTCGGTTACAATTAAGTATGAAAGCAGCAGCTAGAGAACAAAACAAAGGAAAATAGACATGATGACTCTAACAGATTTTCTAAGAACTAGACCGGGTAAATTAGTTAGAGCTATTGCGGCATTTATTATGGCTTGGTTGCTATTTTTGGTGGCTACCGATAGTGGTAGCCTCCAACACTGGGCTCTCACCTTAGGCTTTCTATGGTTAGGGCTTAACAGTTTGTATCGGTCAGCTTTTCCGAAGTACCCTAAAATTAAAATCAAAGGGAAATGAGCAGTAGTGCTGAATTAGCCAGTCTTGATCAGATTAGAGCATATATATTAGAAAAAAATATATGCTCAGATTTGGCCAAGACAGCCAAACAGTTAGTTTTTGGGGAGGGTAATCCAGAAGCAGACGTAGTTTTTATTGGTGAAGCTCCAGGCAAGAATGAAGACCAGCAAGGTAAGCCATTCGTTGGAGCATCAGGTAAGTTACTAGATGAATTTCTGAAGTCGATTAACATCGATCGTCAGCAGGTATATATAACAAACATTGTAAAATACCGACCACCAAATAATCGGGATCCGAGCCCTAAGGAGAAACAAGAATTTTTACCTTTCTTGTATGCCCAGCTAAGAGCAATTCAGCCAGCAGTGGTTGTAACTTTAGGTAGACACAGTACAAATTGCTTTTTGCCGGATTTACAAATAAGTAAAATCCATGGCCAGTTACACAAAAGGGAAGTAACAATTGGCAAAAATAAGGTTATGCAACTAAATATATTTCCGATGTATCATCCAGCAGTTGCAATCTATAACCGCAATCGGCGAGACGAACTTAATGCAGATTTCGTGAAGCTAGCCGAAATAATAAGTAAATAATTAAATATTCTCTTAAACAGAAAGGGAGAAAATGAACGAAAATAATAAGAAAACAAACGGACCTAGACCAAATAAAGGTCAGGGTCCTAAACCTGGAGCGAAACCTAATAAGAACTCCAATTCAAAGTCTAGGTCAAAATCCAATGGCCGAAGCTCTTCTAGAGGGGCAGCAATGCGAGCTCAGAGAAGAAATCAGGATGATGCTATCCGTATAGCATCACAGCACCTTGATGCTGGTAGTAAGAACGAAAAACATAAAAGAGCTAACTTTATAGACGATAAACCACGTCTTAGTATCGTAGGGCTTGGTGGTCAAGACGGCGGTGGTTCAAAAAATACCATCGTTGTTGAGTATATGAATGACGCTATTATTATGGATTGTGGAAACGATTTAGGCGTAGATTTGCCCGGTATTAACTATGGAATTGTCGATACTTCATATCTAGAATCTATTAAGCACAAAATTAAAGCTTACGTAATTACCCACGGGCACCTTGATCATATTGGTGGTTTGCCGCACATTGTGCCAAAATTCCCAGCTCCAATTTATGGTAGTAAGTTTACTATTGGTCGAGTCGAAGAAATCTTTGGTAACTTTGGTTTACCGATGCCCGAAGGTTTTGAACTAAAAACAGTAACCATGAATGAAGATACTCATGAAAGGCTAAAGATCGGCAATTTCTTTGTCGAGTTAGTTCGGGTAACTCACTCTATACCAGGTTCGACTTGTATAGTTGTCGACAGCCCAGTCGGTCGAATAATTAATACTGGTGACTTTAGGTTTGACCCTAATCCACTTGATCATGAGCGAACTGACATGGAGCGCTTAAAGCAACTTGGCGATGAAGGAGTTTTAGCACTACTAAGTGAAAGTACTACTTCTGATCGTCCTGGACGAACTCCTAGTGAGAGTACTATTGAGCAAACCTTCAATGACATTATTAGTAATGCCCCAGGTAGGATATTTGTTGGTTTATTCTCAACCAACATGAACCGGGTTCAAATGATAATTAATTCTGCCGTAGCTCATGGCCGGAAGGTAGCTATGGATGGTCGAAGTATGGTTAGTACCTTAGAAATGGCCGTTCGACATGGATTTGTCAAGATTCCAAAAGGAACTTTTGTTCCAATTGCTTCAGCTTCGACTATGAAGGACGATGAGCTGGTAGTAGTTTGTACTGGTTCTCAAGGAGAACCAAGCTCAGCCTTACAGCGTATGGGCTCAGGCGATCACCGCCACGTCAAATTGAAGGAACAAGACACCGTTATATTATCTAGTAGCCCAATTCCGATGTCTGGAAATGACGCAAAAGTGCGGTCTATGGTTGACGACTTCATGCGTAAAGGGGTACATATATTCCAACACATTACTGCTGAACTAGATCATCATGGTCCACTGCACGTATCTGGTCATGCTAGCATCGAAGAATATGCCGAGATGATAAACATGACTAAGCCAAAGTTCTTTGTGCCTATTTATGGTGACTACACTGCTAAGAAGCGCCATATAGATATAGCGATCGAGCAGGGAGTGCCAAGATCGCACACCGCCAATGTTGGAAATGGTGAAATGCTAGCCTTTACGGCCGATACCATGGAACCAGCCGGAACTGTTCCACACGGCACAGTATTAGTTGATCAAACTGGGGCTATCGTTAGTAACATCGTAGTTAAAGACCGCTTAATGTTAGCCGAAGAAGGCCTAGTAGCGGTTGTCTTAACTATCGACAAACGTTCTGGAAATCTAGCTACTAGCCCAGATATTATTAGTCGCGGATTTATCTACATGCGTGATAATGAAGAACTAATGAATAATTTTAGGACTGAACTAAAAAGAGCAGTCGGACAACGTTACAAGCGAGTTGATCTTGATCGATTTAAACAAGAACTTAAAGAGCATGTTACCCACTTCCTGTACGAAGAAACTGGTCGTAGCCCGATAGTTATTCCAGTAGTAAACGTCATAGGTGGAGCTCGTGGCAACGGTGGCGACAAGCAAGCCAATGGCAAAAATAACTCTAGTAAGGGAAATAAGTCGGAAGGTAATTCTAAGCCAGAAGTAAAAACACCCGAACAGGAAGCTGAAGAACTACAGAAGCGCTTCCAGCAAATGCGCGCCAAGTTATTGAACCAAGACGCTAGAACAGATTAGCATAAGCTAATTGACAAACGTTGTAATATTTGCTATAATAGCCATATTACTGATATTTGCTATTCGTAACATAAGGATAACTGATATAATAAACAAGCATTATGGCAAAAAGAAAAACCAAAACTAGATCAAGGAAGAAGGCAGCTCCAGAGAAAGAGCCAACCTTTTTTTGGCCAATGGCAGGGGCTATTGTATTAATTATCTTAGCCTTATTTATGCTCCTTGGCGGTTTTCACACCGGTGGACCATTACCTAAAGGTTTATTCGAGGCAACTTTCTGGGTGCTGGGCTGGTCAGCTTATCTAGCACCAGTTGCTTTGATATATTTTGGAGTAATTAAGTTCACAGCAGAAGATCATAAAATCCCGTTATCTAATTTAGTGAGTATGTTATCTGGGTTGTTGTTTACAGCTTGCTGGTTGTTTGTGGCTTTTGCTAGCAAAGATTTTAGTGGGGCATACGAGGGTGGTTATGGTGGTCGTAGCGGGGAGCTAATCGGTGGTACTGTTCTTGGCGCCATAGATAAGTTCCCATCAGCCCTAATGTTCTTTATATTCGCCGTGCTATCCTTTTTCTTTGCATTTGGTGTTTCACCGAAGGTATTACTTAAAATTGTGGACTTCTTCAAGTCTGAAAAATCCGATAGCGAATTAGCTGAGCTAAAAGATAAGCAAAATGAAGAAACATTAAATATTAAAGGTTTGCCTGTCGATGGACCTAAGGCTGATGCTAATGTTTCTAAGCATTCCTCATTTAAGAATACTGCTCAGAAGCTATCTGGTAAGCAAATGCATACCGCACTTACTACAGCCAGTGATCCAGACTGGAAACTACCATCCACTGATCTGTTAAACCATAAAGAAGATAAGGTTGATCCAGGCAATGTCAAAGAGAATGCTAAAGCCATTAAAGAGACTCTGCAAACCTTTAATATCGACGTTGGTATGGATGGCGTTAACATCGGTCCTAGCGTTGCTCAATATACTCTTAAACCACCATCAGGAACTAAGTTAACTAAAATTACTGCGCTGGAGACCAATATCGCCTTAGATCTAGCAGCAACTTCCATTCGTATCGAAGCGCCGATTCCGGGAAAGAAGTTAGTTGGTATCGAAGTGCCTAACTTAAAGTCGGCTACTGTAAGACTGAGTAGTCTACTAGAATCTAAGCAGTGGGAAGATTCAAGTAATGGTGAACTAACATTTGCTATAGGAAAGGATATCTCCGGGGCGCCAGTCCTAGAGAATCTGGCTACTATGCCGCACCTTCTAGTAGCTGGTCAGACCGGTTCTGGTAAATCCGTCATGATAAACACTATTCTAACTAGTTTGCTATATAGGAATAGTCCATCGGACCTTAAGTTAATACTAGTTGATCCAAAGCGAGTTGAATTAGCTCCTTATGATGAGATTCCTCATCTGTTAACTCCAGTGATCGTTGAGCCAGAGAAGTGCATTAGTGCCCTTAAATGGACAGTTGCTGAGATGGAACGGCGCTATAAAGAACTAAGTGCTTCCAAAACAAGAAATATTGTTGAGTATAACGAAATAAAGAATGAAGAAGGAATGCCATATATTGTAGTAGTTATAGATGAGTTGGCCGATCTTATGATGATGGCTGCACGTGATGTTGAATCTCTTATAGTTAGAATTGCTCAGAAGGCTAGAGCTGTTGGAATTCACTTGATTCTTGCAACTCAACGTCCAAGTGTAAATATTATTACCGGTCTAATAAAGGCTAACGTGCCAGCTAGGATTGCCTTCACGGTTCCAAGTCTAGTAGATTCACGAACAATTATTGACCAGGCAGGAGCCGAAAAACTACTCGGTAAAGGAGATATGCTACTGCAAACTTCGGCAATGCCTAAGCCAAAGCGTATACAAGGTGCGTTCATAGATGTCCATGAAACCAATAAAGTTACTAATTTTATTCGTGAACAGCGTAAACCTCAGTACGATGATGAAATCACTAGTCAACCAGTACAGCTAAACGGTAAAGGTGGTATCGTACCGGATATGGACGTTAGTGACGATAAAGAGATGAAAGATGCCGTTGAAGCTGTTATTAGCGCTGGTAAGGCCAGCACCAGTTTGCTTCAGAGGAAGTTAAGAATTGGCTACGGCAAAGCCTCGAGACTAATCGACACTATGGAAGAGCAGGGTATTGTTGGCGCACAGGATGGCTCAAGACCTAGAGAAGTTCTGGTATCTAGTGTTGATGAAGTGTTTGGTGGTGCTCCAGCTGACACTGAGCAAGAGGCTGATGTCTACGATGATATGCCTGATGAAGAAGATAAGTATTAATCAATTAATATAGTATCGAAAACATCCTATGGTTGCACAACAGAGGTAATTAGGCTATAATTAACTGGTAATATTAACTTTGGCTTACATCCCCTAGTGAGTGTAGGCTTTAACCAGAGAAAGGAAATGCATGAATCAGTATGAAATTGCTGTGTTGTATCACCCAGATCTAGAGATAGATCTAGAAAAAGCTACTAAAAAAGTAGAAAAGATAATTACCGATAACGGCGGTAAGGTGATAAACGCAGACAACTGGGGCAAGCGAAAGCTAGCTTATGCTATTGCTGGTCAAGATTACGCCGTGTACGTAATCTATACTATAGAAGTAGCTGGTGCTAGTGTTGCTAAGATTGAGTCGACACTTAACATCACCGATGAAGTTATTCGCTTCTTGATCACTCGCCCAGACTTAAAAGCAATTGCTAAGGCTGAAGCAGACAAAGCAGAGAAAGCTAAAAAAGCAGCAGAACGAAGCGAAAAAGACGACTCTAGCGATAACGAGGATAGCTAATTCTCGAAGCTTGAAGTGGCTTTAGCTTGACGGCTAGATGTATTTGGGAGTAGGCTGAGAATTACAAATAAAGGGACATAGTTTCCCATAAAAGGAGGATTGCCATATGGCACGTAGTTTCAATCAAGTAATATTAATGGGAAATTTAACTAGAGACCCAGAAGTAAGACAAATTCCCAGTGGGCAGAGTGTTTGTACCTTCAGCTTAGCGCTGAATCGGAGCTATAAAGGTTCTGATGGGGACTGGAAGGAAGCTGTAGATTACGTTGATGTAGTAGCCTGGGGTCCACTAGGTGAGCGAGTTGCTCAATACGTAACCAAAGGCCGACCAGTTCTAGTAAATGGGCGCTTGCAAAGTCGATCATGGGAACAGGATGGACAAAAACGAATCAAGATAGAAGTAAACGCTCAGGATGTTACGTTCTTAGGTGGTCGTGGTGATTCTGGATCAGATTCAGGTAGTTACGGTAGCTCAAGCGATAGCGAAACTAGCAAACCTAAATCTAGTAGCAAATCAAAAGCTCAAGACACTTCTAATGAAGATGAAGAAGAAACAATTAACCTAGATGATATTCCATTCTAGATATATAACAGGAGAGAGATAATAAATGGCAAAGATATTTAAACACCGCACTGATGTAGCTTTTTTTGACTACAAAGACTACAAAACATTGCAGAAATACGTAAACGTATACGGGCAGATTGAGTCTCGTAGTAAAACTGGCTTGACCGAAAGTCAACAACGTCGACTAGCAACTGCAATTAAGCGTGCTCGACACATTGCATTACTGCCTTTCGTAGCAAGCAACTAAACATATTTGTTAATCTAAAAAGGATAATAAATTTATGGCGCTTGGCGTAACAGATTTAAAAAAAGGACAAGTTTTTCAGCTGGATGGCACACCATACCGGGTAGTTGAGTATTCCCAGAAAGTTATGGGTCGTGGTGGTTCAATAGTTAACGTTAAGGTTAAAAGCTTAATAGATGGTAGTGTGCTAGCCAAGACCTTTAAGGGTAATGAAGCGATTGAATCGGCGGATGTAACTAACCAAAATGTTCAGTTCCTCTACAGTAGTGACTCAAAATACTTCTTTATGGATGAGGAAACATTTGAACAGTTTGAAGTTAATCAGGATATACTAGGAGACCAGTCTGGTTACCTAAAAGAAGGTGATCGAGTCCAAGCTCAATTGTTTAATGGAAATGTTATTAACATTGAGTTGCCGAAAAATGTACCACTGTTAGTTACATATACTGAAGACGTAGTCAAAGGTGACACTAGTGGTAACGTCATGAAGAATGCCACGCTGGAAACTGGTATAGAAGTAAAAGTCCCAGCCTTTATTAAGACTGGTGACTTAATTAATGTTGATACCACCAATGGATCATACCGGGAAAGAGTCAAAGATTAACCCTAAACAAAGGTTAGACCGTTTTTTGGTTGAAGTAGAGTTAGTATTGTCTCGCTCGAAAGCCGAGAGTTTTATTAAACTAGGCAAAGTTACTGTTAATGGTAATACCGTAAAACGGGCTGGATATTTAGTCCGACCGACTGATGATATTAAGTTAAACGTCAGTCAGCAGTATGTTTCTAGAGCTGGCTTAAAATTGGAATCAGTGGCTAATGCCCTAGGCTTAGGATTTAAGGATAAGGTAGTGTTGGACGTTGGTTCTTCGACTGGTGGCTTTACTGATTTCGCCTTGCAACAAGGGGCCTCAAAGGTTATTGCTGTAGAACTCGGTAAGGATCAAATGCATCCCAGCCTTATTGGTGATAGTCGCATAGAATTACATCAGAAAACTGACATTTTAGATTATGCCAAAGCAGTGACCGATCTATCCCCGGCTGATCGTCCAGCAATAGATATAGTGGTAATGGATCTTTCTTTTATATCTTTAAGGAAAATATTGCCGGCGATAAAGGAAATAATAGGTCAGCAAACCGAAGTTGTAGCTATGGTTAAGCCCCAGTTTGAGGCTAGTGCCAGTAAACTTAAGCACCGCGGTGTAATTAAGAATGAAAAGCTACGTCGCCAGATACTAACAGACTTCGAGCAGTGGGTTAAACAACACTACGTAATACTTAATAAAGCAGATTCCGATATTCCGGGTGCCAAAGGGAACCGTGAGCGCTTTTATCTGCTTAAAGCAGTAAGATAGCTTTCCGGCTGTATTAACCTTCAAAAAAAGAAAAAGATATTCTTTCGTTTATTGACCTTAAACCTGTAAAATTATAACCATATGTATTTTACTAATCGTGTTGATGCCGGCAAACAAATGGCCGATCAATTACTTAAATATAAGGAAGAGAATTGTACCCTAGTTGCTCTATCTGATGGAGCAGTTGTTGTAGCCTTGCAAATTGCCAATGCACTAGAGTGCCCGATCACCATGCTATTAACTGAGGCTATTGAAGCGCCTGGTGAGGAACAGGCTGTGGCTAGTATTGATCAGTCTGGTGGATATAGTCATAACAGTAGTTATTCTACTGGTCAGCATGAAGAGCTGGATATGGAATACCACCATCTGTTTGAACAAAAGAAGATGGAAAAGATGTCATTGATGCACCGACTAATAGGGCACAATGAACTGATAAATAAAAAGTTATTAAAACACCACACCATTATATTAGTGTCTGATGGGCTAGGGGACGTTTCAACACTTGATGCAGCTGCTTTGTTTTTAAAATCCATCAAGTATAACAAGTTAATCATAGTTACGCCGTTTGCCAGTGTTGATGTAGTCGATCGAATGCATATCTTAGGTGATGACTTACTATGCCTGAGTACGGTATCTAATTTCATGGGTACCAATCACTATTATGATGACAATAACATTCCCGAACACCCGATTATTATTAGTATTGTTCAGAATATAGTGCGTGAATGGAAGTTCAAGGAAAAGCCAGGTTTCTGGCATCGCCAGAAAACCGATAAACAATAATTAATTTATATTTAAATTCATTAAAGATAAAGTCCAGTAGATATCTGTCTTAGTTGTTGAATTTGAATTCCACTACATCGTCTGGTTGCATGATGTAGGTCTTTCCTTCAGTGCGTAGTTTGCCAGCTGCTTTTGCTGCTTGTTCTGAGCCCGCTGATATCAGGTCATGGTAGTTTACGATCTGAGCAGCAATAAAGCCTTTTTCGAAATCACCATGAATTACACCAGCAGCCTGTGGGGCAGTAGAACCTTTTTTTATAGTCCAGGCTCGAACTTCTTTTTCGCCAGCTGTTAAGTAGCTTTGTAGCCCCAGAACATCATAGGCACTATTTATTAGCTGATTTAGACCAGATTCTTTTTGACCATAACTACTAAGTAGTTCACTACGTTCAGCTTCATCTAAGCTTTTTAGTTCGCTTTCTAGTTCAGCACAGATAAAAACAGCTTGGCTAGGAGTAACAATATTGGCTAGTTGTTCTTTTTTGGCCTGGTTTTGAAGGGTTTCTTCATCAACGTTGAATACGTATATAGTTTTCTTCATGGTAATTAGCTGAAGATCTTTTTGTATCTCAGCCCACAGTTCGGAGGCTATAACATTACTTAGCTCGAAAAGGGGCTTTCCTTCATCGAGTAGACTTTGTATTTGTGTTAAGGCGTCAACCATTGGTTGAAGTTTCGGGTTAGCTCGGGCTTCTTTATGCAGTTTAGGTAGTCTTTTTTGAACTGATTGGAGGTCAGCTAGTACGAGTTCAGTGTTAATAACATCAATATCTTTTTTTGGATCAGGGGTATTATCTACGTGCTGAATGTTGTTATCCTCAAAAGCACGAACAACATGGGCGATAGCATCACAGGTTCTAATGTTAGCTAGGAACTGATTGCCAAGTCCTTCTCCTTCGGATGCTCCAGCCACTAAACCTGCAATATCTACGAAGTTAACGTTGGCAGGTATTACTTTTTTACTGTTATATAGCTTAGCTAAGTTATCTAGCCGCTCGTCAGGTACCGGAACTACCCCAGTATTCGGTTCGATAGTAGCAAAGGGGTAATTAGCCGCTAAGACTGTTGCGTCTGTTAGGGCATTGAATAGGGTAGATTTGCCGACGTTTGGAAGGCCGACTATTCCAATACTTAGCATCTAAACCAACCTTTCTATCTGTTCCGATAGGTATATAACCATATACTATGGCCTCCTTTTTATTTACTACAATCTTATCAATAGCTTGTCTTATAATAGCGACTTTGTCTTCAAAATCTAAGTACTTTATGTTCTTTAAGGTTTTTTCTGCCAAATCCTTAGTGCTAATCTGTGTTTTTTCAGACAGTTCTTTGCTAGCTTCTTTCATTTTATTATCGAGTTGGGATTTCCGTTTTTTTACATCAACCATACGTTCATTAAATAAATCGGCAGACATTATTCCTTTACCATACGCACTAGCATAACGTTTTTCCTCTTCGTTTAATTTGGATAGTTTGGTTTCAATATCATGCAGTCTACTTACTTTACCTGCCCCTCGCTGCTTTTTAAGCCATCTCTCAGCCTGTTTGTTGATTAACTCGGGGTTTGATAGTAGTTGCTGCATTTTTTCCCAAATCAGGGCGTCTAGAATCGTTGCAGATACACCACCTTCAAAACAAGTTCGCTCAAGAGGGAAGCGATGTAGCCTATTTGTACAGCGATAGTATAAGTTGCCATTAGCCCCAGGGTCTCCTGTTCTTGAGTGTCCACAAGAACATTTAAGTAGCCCCACTAGTAAGTAACGATTTTTCTTATTATTTCTCCGGCTATGTTTGGTATTAAAATCTAGCACCTTTTGTACGGCGTTAAATTGTTCTGGCTCAATAATTTTTGGAACTTCAATCATTATCCATTCATCTCGTGGTCTCTGGATACGACTTGTTTTATTCGTGTGCCTGTTAGCATACCGCTTGCTAGTTCTAGCACTGGGGTTTTTAGGCAAACACGCTTCACTTTTATAATAATAGTGGTGCCCTATATAGGTTTCATTAGATAGAAGCCTTCTTAAAGGACCTGTAGTCCAAGTATTTTTTTTAGCCTTTCGTGGCGCTATGCCATTTTCATATAAACGCATCCTCACTTGTCGTAGAGACAATTTGTCAACTGTTACCCAGTTAAATACCATCTGTATAACCTCAGCTTCAGTTTCGTTAATAACAAATTTCCCATTTGTTTTACTTGCACCTTTTCCTTGTATTGGCATGTAGTCATAACCGTATGGCGGGTTATAGCCGAGCAATTTGCCTCTACGGACTTTGCTGAGTTTCGCTAAACGAAATCTCTCAGCAATCTTTGTGCGTTCGTATTCGTGGAATAGCCCCATAACCCCACCCATGACCTTTTCCTCTGGTGTCGCTCCATTAATATCATGCAGACTAATAAACTCGACACCATTCTTTAATAGCTCTTCGATGATGATTTCTTGATGTAAGTATTTTCTTGATAATCTTCCTTTGTCAAAGGTATAGAGTATCTTGAATTTGTGGTCCTTAGCATCTTGTCTTAGTTTGTCTAGGGCAGGGCGTTCTAATATAGCACCACTCCAGCCATCGTCGAGATAT
>JAUHZB010000011.1 GCA_030426125.1 bacterium | reverse complement strand
ATATAAGATATTAGTCTGTTTAGTTAGTTAACGCCACGTAAGAATATACGGCAATCAAACTTACTCAAAAATAATAGGCCTAATATGGTTCATCAGATAAAATGACCCAGTTACCAAATAAACATCGGCAGGACGTGCAATAAACTCATTAAAAGCTTTTTCTGGTATTTCTTGCTTGTGAATGTTCTTAAACCCGGCCTGCTTACAATAATCTCCCAATTCAGTTATATCTAATGGTTTACGTATTTCATCCTGAACTGATAAATATTCTGTCAAAAATACTCTATCAGATAGCTTTCTAATTTGCCTCAGGCCAGCCAACAAAGAATCTGCTTTAGCCTGACCAAAACTGAGCAAGCAGACAGTCTCTTTGCCCGGGAACCTATAATTTATGGCCTGCACTAGTGCTTCTAACTTTTGAGAGTTATGAGAACCATCTAAGATTATAGTTTTCCCTTTATAGGAAATAATCTCCATCCTTGCAGGTACAATTGTTTTGCTGGACTGCTTAACTACTGCGGAGCTTATTGGCCGGTAATTATCTCTCTTCAGTACTGCGCGCACTACGCATATTGCTAAACTTAAATTACGCTTAGTAAAACCTTGCATATGGCTCAGCTCACTTTTAAACCCAAGGCTATCATTATCTTCAATTACAGCAAGCTCAGCACTACGTTCTTTGCAGTGGTTTCTTATTACGTCCATAACTTCATCTGATTGCTCGTTCATAAATACCTGATTGTTATCCATAATTATGCCGGCTTTTTGGCTCGCTATCTCACTAACGCTGTTTCCCAGGACTTTGGTGTGGTCTAAGCCAATATCGGTAATAGCGCAAATCTTGTCCGCCCGATCAACTACATTAGTTCCATCAACCAACCCACCAAGCCCAACTTCAATCACTACATAATCCAGGTCTTGCTTAGCGAAATACCAATAGGCAAAAGCGACCAGCAACTCAAAGTACGAAGGTTTGAGCCTACCTTTCTCGATTATATTAAGAAATTCACTTAAGGCAGTGCAGTAGTTTGGTTCCTGAAGTGGTTTTTGGTTAATCTGTAGTCTTTCATTTATTTCATCAACATGAGGCGATACCGTTAATCCAACATTAAATCCAGCGTTAGCCAGCAGCGAGCTAATGTAATAGCAAGTTGAAGACTTCCCAGATGTGCCAGCGACATGAATTACTTTCAACTTATTCTGAGGATTTCCTAAGAAACGCATAAGACTTTTCATAGACTCCAGGCTATAACCACCGGCTTTCAGCTTATCGCTAGAGCCTATATAGCTCCGTAGTACCCGGTTAGCTTGCTGGAAATCTTTAATCTGATTCATCAGCAGTATTATAGCCAGAATAATAGATATTTAAAGCTACAAAACAATAGCCACTCTCCGTTATGATCAGAAAGTGGCTGTTCGTGCGTGCCCACCCGCGGCGGGTATTTTTGTTTTAATTGTTTATTTTCAACGCGCCGCTGGAACGCACGAGATACCTCTATTTAACGCTTATGCTGATAGTTTGTCAATGAGTCCGAGCTTCTTTAAGTAATTTTTAGCTAATTAGCTCTAGTAACTGCTTTTCACTTAGTTGTTGAGTGCCATACTCTTTAGCCTTAGCCAGTTTAGTGGCCCCTACTTTTTGTCCAACTACTAAATAGTCGGTGTCTTTACCGAGTGAACTCTGGAAAATGCCACCTTTTGCTCTAATTTTATCAGCAGCTAGGGTTCTGCTCATATGCTCTAAACTTCCAGTAATAACAAAACGCTTACCACTTAGTGGACCGCTGGATTGGCTCTGATCCTTTGGCCAAACTGACTGACTCTTAAATTTAGCTAATAGCTTTTGGTTCCCCGGACTACTAAACCAAGCAACAATTGATTCGGCGACTACTACGCCGACTCCGTCTATGGCAGATAGCTCATCTAGCTCGGCCTTAGCTAGTTTTTCTAGTGAACTAAAATAGTTTGCCAGATCGATAGCTGTCTGAATACCAACATGGCGAATGCCGAGACCAAAGATAAACTTAGGAAGTGTTGGTTGCTTTTTGTCGTTAATAGCCTTTATTAATTTAGTGGCACTAGTCTCAGCAAAACGATCCAGCTTTAGTAAATCTGCTTTGTCTAGGCTATATATATCTGCCTGATCAGCTATTAGACCGTTATTCAGTAACACCTCAACGTTTTTTTCGCCTAAGCCCTCAATGTCTAGGGCAGCCTTAGAAGCAAAGTGCTCAATATGGCGCTGAGTTCTAGCTGGACACTTGTCGTTCGGGCAACGCCAGGCGGCATCTTCTTGCTTGATCTTAACTAGCTTAGTACCACAATCTGGGCAGTCACTAGGCATCTTGAAGGGTTTACTAGTCTTTGGGCGCAGTTCAATCACTGGCTTAATCACTTCCGGAATAATGTCTCCGGCTTTTCTAATAACAACTGTATCGCCAACTCTAATGTCTTTGCGAGCAACTTCGCCCTCATTATGCAGTGTCGCCATCTGAACAGTACTACCATCAACAACTACTGGCTCTAAAATGGCCACTGGAGTAGCCGATCCAGTTCGTCCGATGGAAACGAAAATATCCTTAACAGTGGTGGTTGCTTGTTCTGCTGGGAACTTATAGGCGATAGCGCCTCTGGGGGTTTTACCAACAATGCCAAGCTCCTGATAAAGTTTACGGTCATTAACTTTTATCACTAAACCATCGATGTTATAGTCAAGCTCTGTGCGCTTCTTTAGCCACTTATTGATATAACTATGGATATCTTCTACACTTTTAAGCTTCTGGGCATACTCAGCACCCTGAAAGCCAAGCTCCGGCAAAAGGCTATAAACTCCCGCGTGGGTAGCAATAGACTGATCAGCGTTATCTAAGATGTCGTAGGCTAGGAATAATAGCTTACGCTTTGCTACCAAGCTACTATCTAGCTGTCTAATAGTCCCGGCGGCCGTGTTTCTGGGATTTGCATATAAAGACAAGCCCTGTTTAGCTCGCTGTTCATTCAATTCTTTAAAGTCTGCGATTCTCATAACTATTTCACCGCGTATCTCTAGTCGTCCTTCTGCCAATCCCTGATCCCGGTCTTGGACTACATTTAATCTAAGAGGCACTGACCTAATGGTCCTAACGTTACTAGTGACATCCTCACCACTAGTGCCATCACCTCGGGTTACTGCCTGGACCAACACACCATCTTGGTAAATTAGCGAGCAAGCTAACCCATCTTTTTTGACGTCAGCGAAATATTCTAAATCACTACTGCCCGGTACTAATTTTGTGATGCGTTTTATCCAATCATCAATATCCTGGACTGAGAAAACATCGTTTAAACTGATCATTCGGGTCTGATGACGAACTGATTTAAAGCCACTAGAGACTTCACCAACTACTCTCTGAGTTGGCGAATCGGTAGTTATTAATTCTGGATATTGGTTCTCGATTTTCTTGAGTTCGCTTTTTAGTCCGTCGTAAACTGCATCATCTACACTGGGGCTATCTTTAATGTAGTACTGCTGATCGTATTTACCGAGTAGTCTTTTTAGCTCTATAGCTCGTTTCTCAGCTTGAACAATGTCGGTTTTGTTACTCATTTAGTAGCTCCCTATATAAAGCATATAGATAGGTCAGGCTAAATATAGCGCCCAGTTGGGAAAGCCCAAAAAACAACCAGTCAGCGATAGCTGTTAACCACAGTAGAACTGGAATCATAATAACTGCAGCTATAAGGACTAATATTACTGGCAAGAATAACAAACGTTTTATAACCATTAGTCTTCTGTGCAGCACAAGACCCCTAGCGCTCCTTAGAGCTTTCATTGGTTTCATGTCCGGTAGAGCAACAACAAACAAACCAAATATTGATGAACTGATCATATACAATGACAAAATAACCATGGAGCCAAACAATAATCCCCAAATGGCTTTCTCGACGAAAGTAATAGCGATGTTATTGCTAATAACAATCCCATACAGCCAACCACCAATTGCCAATGGTAGAAGCTGAAGACCAATCACAACTAAAACTAGTAAAAACGGTATGAGGGGTGTCATTCCTTTATACAGGCCGTCTTTAACAGAAGCTGACTGTCCGGCGTATACCTGACGTAGGCACCAAATGGTGGCTAGAGCAAATATGACCAATAGCACTGTTTGGTAGACACTACCAGTGGCTGTAACCGCACTACCAGTTGAAGTCACTAAGGCTCCAAAAATAGTGGCCGAAACAGTCAGATCACCAAGCTGTCCATCACTTAGATCACTAAAAGCTTCTTTCAGTTCTCCAGCGTTCAGTGAATTACCAAATCCATTTACTAAAATTAAGGTTAGCAGGCCGTAGACGAGACTTAAACCAATCAGTACTTTCTTATTACTAAAGAAAGTTTTTAAAGATAGTTTAAAGATCTTATACGAACTCTTAAGAGGTGGCTGAACTGGCTTTATTTTCTTAGACAGCTTAAAGGATTTATATGTTCTTTGTTTAAGTCGCCTAGGGCCTTCTGTCTTAGTGGCAACCTTTTTGGTTTTTGGCTGTTTTTTGACTGGCTTTAGCTTAGCTATTGTTTTCTTCAGCATCAATCTTAGCGTTGGCTAGGAGTGCCAAAGTCCGAATTACGAAGTCTTTTTATACGTTCCTGAATTGGCGGATGAGTACTAAATAAATTATTTAGGGATTTCTTTTTTAGCGGGTTAGCAAAATATAGATGAGCCGTTGAGCTATTCTGACGCCGAGTTGTCGTCTTGTTATTAGCTATCTTTTCTAGGGCTGCCGCTAAGCCTTCCGGGTAACGAGTAGTCATAGCTCCGGTAGCATCAGCCAGGTATTCCCGCTGGCGAGAAATTGCCATCTGAATTAGGGCAGCCACTATTGGCGCTAAGATAATAGCAATAATTCCGATAATCATAAGAACTGGATTGGAGCCTGGGCCATCATCGTCTGATCCACCACCCCATATCAGAGAGCGTAGAATAATGTCACTAATAATTCCTACGATTGAAGCTAGGGCAAAGGCCACTAAACTAACCCTGATGTCATAATTCTGGATATGGCCAAGTTCATGAGCTAGGACGCCCTGTAGTTCACTGTCGTCAAGATTATCTAGCAAACCTTGCGTCACAGCTACAGCTGAGTGGCTTGGATCGCGCCCAGTAGCAAAAGCGTTTAAGGCTCGGTCGTTTATAACATATACTTTGGGCATCGGCTGACCGACTGTAATGGATAAATTCTCAACCATCCGATACAGACGTGGTTGTTGCCTTTTAGTGATCTCTTTAGCTCCATTTAGAGCTAGTGCCATTTTGGAGCCAGCAAAGTAAGTAATCACGACGTAGGCTAGACCAAAGAAAATTGCAAACGGAGCAAAGCTTTCACCGCCGAGATAAAGTCCGGCAAGATAGGCAATAACGACAGCAAACACCACAAAAGCAAATATTAAAAATCCGCTCTTTCGTTTATTGGCTGCTATTTGTCCGTACACAACTCTCCCTTTTTATGACTTTTCGCTGTTTACTAGTTTTAGTTAATTCCCGCTTTAATAACAAACAATGGATACTATTGTTATCTGTTATTTATTGAAGTCAACTTTTACAGGATTTTGAACTGCTTCATTCTCTGCTTCATCAAGTTCAAAGAATTCACGAACTTTAAAGCCAAGCATACTAGCAAACATATTAGTTGGGAAGGTTTGAATCTTAATGTTTAGATCTCGAGCTGATCCGTTATAGAATCGTCTGGACGCTTGAATTTTATCTTCAGTATCTGTCAACTCGTCTTGTAGTTTTGCAAAGTTGTCGTTTGCTTTTAGATCTGGGTAGGCCTCAGCTACAGCAAACAGGCTTTTTAGAGCGCCAGTTATCTGATTGTCTGCTTGAGCGGTTTCCTCAACCGTCTGGGCGCCAAGTATTGCTGAACGGGCTTTAGTAACGTTCTCAAATACCTGCTTTTCATGCTTAGCATAGCCTTTAACGGTGTCGACTAAGTTTGGTATTAGGTCAGCTCGCCGCTTCAATTGAACTGTAATATCACTCCAAGCCTCATCAACTCGCACCTTAGCCCGAACTAATCCGTTATATATTACTACCAACCCGATAGCTAGTACTGCGACTATAGCTAAAATTACGTATACCATATTTAATTAACTCCTCTACTTTTACTACTATATTGTAGCATTTTTTAGCGTATTTTTGCTAAAGGTTTAATGCTTGGTGCGCGGGGCGGGACTCGAACCCGCACGCCGGTAAAGGCATTTGATTTTAAGTCAAACTTGGCTACCAGTTACAACACCCGCGCAAACCGACTGTCATGAATTAAACCTAACAAGATTTTACCACTATTAGGGCTATCTGCCCAGATATAGTACCGGAAAAAGATAGCTAGTTTGTTGATTGTTTCTTAGGCTTACTGAATAGTCCACTCATCCGGTAACGAATTAGCGGAAAGGTGACCTGTTTGATGTGATGGCTAAGTGGATAATGCACATCTGGGTCAACAGCTAGTAAAGGTTTGCGGTGTTGTAGGTAATCTATGTACAAACCAATAAATTCGTAGATTATGTAGCCTAAAATACTGGCTAGTATCAGGACCAAGCCTTGTTGGCCGGCAAACTCAAAGTCTTCACTGAAGATGCTAAAAAATATAACGGCTAGAACCGCTATCAGTACAATGAACCGCAAATACTTGTGAATTGTTTTCAGGACACTCATTATTAGCTATAGATTATAACCTAAAACAATTTCAATATACAGAATATAAGTGGAGGCACCTACCGGATTTGAACCGGTGTACGCGGTTTTGCAGACCGCTGCGTAACCACTCCGCCAAGGCGCCACTGTGGATTTAACGCATCTTGCATTATAGACTATATTCCCTATAAGAGGTAGCTCTTAGCAACACAGAACAGAATTTGCTTTACGTAGTACTGTATAATAACGGTTATGCAGTTGCCACTAAATGATATCCATTTCTTTATTGGTTTTCCAGTGCTGATGGTGCTAGCCATTGACACTTTCCTGAAGTACCGAAAAAGTGGCAATGTCACTACTCTATATATTGCCATGGCTAGTTTGTTTTTGGCTCTATCTCAATTCTGCTGGGGGTTTCCTAGCCTATTCACTAAAGACCCCCAAATCTTAAGCTACTTTAGTTTCATTGGCGACAGTATCCAATCCCTGATGTTTGTAATGACCTGGCTAATTGTGGTCAGAGGCTATGTCATTAAAAAACGTACTAGAATTGTTAGTTACATAGCGATTACACTTATAACCCTGCTAGGCATTTTTGAAGCATTCCGGGTAAATCTTTTTCCACCCTATCCAACTTATATAGAAAGCTTATCGGCTAATTCTTACGATATTGTATTCACTAGCACTACTATATACAGCACGTTAACTGCCATTAACAGTATTTCGTTCCTACTTATTGCTGTCTACTTTTGGCGAAGCGCTAATAAATCTACCAGTAAATCACAGAAGTTTAGGATCAAATCACTAGCAACTGCCTTCCTAATAGCCTCCATTCTTTATATCTCACTACCGCTACTAACTTTCGATGTTGGTTTCGATATTGAAGACGTCGGAACTTCAATTATTTTCTCGATAGTTGGAATTTCGGGCATTGCCGGCTTCACCGCCAACTATCTAAAACGAAAGCGCTTAAACAGTCCAAGCTATAGACCAGTTAGATAAAGCTGTCTAATTAGATTAATTAAATAGGTTGGCTACTTCGTTCTTGGCAACACTACCACGATCAACTTCCCTAAAAGCCATAACTGGCAAGACTATCGAGAAAGTAGAACCTTTCTTGATCTCTGATTCTAGCATTAAGTAGCCACCTAGCCGGTGCGCTAACTTAGCGGTAATAAACAAACCCAGCCCGGTGCCAGAAGTAGAACGGGTGTAAGGGTCTTCTGAGCGCCAAAACTTTTGGTAAACCTTATTCTGTTCACTGCGGGCAATTCCCGCCCCGGTGTCTATAACACTGAGCATCACATTATCCCGGTCCACCGATTGAGCCTTGATAACCACTCCGCCCTTCTTGGTGTATTTAATCGCATTGGTTATAAAGTTTTGCATTATTTCCTTGAAATAAAGTTTAGAGGTTGTAATGGCTGGAATATTTGGGGTGACGTCAGTTTTAAAATACAACCCTTTAGCCTCTGCCTGTGGACGATAAGTTTGCATCAGCTCATCAATAACGTCGGTGATCTTAAAGGAAACTACTTCCATGCCTTTATTCTCTAGCTGAGCTCTAGATAATGCCGAAAGATCATTTACCATATCGCCTAGGTAGACAACTTGTTCATGGGCTTTCTTGATCGAAGCTTTTATCTGAGCAACATCTGGTTTTGGCTTACCAGCTAGCAGAACAGCCATCGACATATCCCCTTCAGATATTGTTATTGGTGTTCTAAGCTCATGACTAACTTCTGAAATAAATAAGTCACGTTCTTCTTCTAGGGATTTTCGCTCCGTAATATCGCGTAGCAAGAAGGTGAAGCCTTGTTGTTCAGACTTTAGCATCGATGGCGCAATTCGGCTGATACTAATATCTAAATTAATATTATCGCTATCGCTAACTGGCATACTAATGTCAGTGCGTCTTTCTAAGAACTGGGTCTTGGAGGCTAGTTGCATTAACTTAATAGGCTCTCCATTTGCGTCAGTCAGCTTCAAGATATCTTCTATTGGTGAATTAATCAAAGTCTTATTGGTATTAAGAAGATCCAAAGCAGCTGCGTTATAGGTAGTAATCTTACCTTGCTGGTCGGTGGCTATTACAGCGTCGGCCATGGTATTTATTAGACTTAGCAGTCGATCATGCTCGTACTCGGCCTCAACATATTGGCTATCTAACTTACGACGTTCACTGCGATCACCAAAGGTCATTTTAGAAATAATGAAACTAGCGGTCACAATAACTACAAACTGAAAGATAATGGTTAGGATCGCGTTACGATCAAACACTGGTAACTGATACCAATTACTGGTTAGCAGCACTATAAACAACAGGCTAGCACTTAACCACAGTCCACGAACTTGGTAGTAATAATCGCTCATAAATAGAAGCGGGGCCCACATATAGATTACTGCGGAGTTAATTGGGGTAATAAAGATCAGCACTAAACTCAGAACTATATGAAAAGCACTGAGATAGACAGAGCGCGACTGGAATAGCCACCTCTTCGGAAGTAAGTAAAGCATCGATAGAGTAATCCAAGAAAATGAGGTAGCCAGCACAAAGTCCAAATTCCGGGTAAAGGTTAGCTCAAAGTTATAGAGAGCTATCAGCAGACAGGCTGCGACTATTGTTGAAGGTATAACCAGTTTTACTGGTAGTATTTCTTCATCTATTTTTGATACGCTAGAAACGGCCATATAGATTAATTATACTGTTTAAGTTTAATAGGGCGAAGTCTTTTTTATCTTAGCTTTTATGTCTTAAAATTTTGGCCAACTAATCGCTCCACGATTGATCGGCTGGCCAGCCTGCACACCTATTAGCTGAGCAATTTCCTGGCTCAGCGGTTGACCACTAAGATGAGCTTGACTGTTGGACCTCACCCGATAATCTCCATTTGCTTTGTCTACAAAGAATGGGTCACTACTACCGCTTAGATCTAGAGCATTACTATCGAAGCCAGTTTTGTTAGTAAATGCCGCGCTTGATTTTATGTAGTCTACACTGCCGTTATCGTTCTTCCAGGTATAAAACAAATTTCCCGATGAACTGCGGTGATAAGCATTGTAGTCAAACTTAATATAGAATTGAGAGGCTTTAGTATTGGTACCAACTTGGGGGCCATGGAGAGAAACACTTAGCTGAGCATCGCCTTTTGCGACAGCTATGTTATTGACTAATTCTATGTTGGCAGTGTCAGGACCAATGCCAGAATCATTCTGACAACTTGCACAGCGATCATCATCAAATATATCGATAGCGATAGAGCCCGGATTCTTTGTCCTGTCAACTGTAACCGTATTGTTATATATCTTAACGTTAGCTGAAGTTACAGATATACCCCTTGTTCCATTGTCTAAGACAAGATTGTTAGCAATAATGCCATCTCTTGATATCTCGTAAAATATGCCCCTGTCACCATTGTTCTGGACCAGATTGTTGACTATGACGCCATCACTACAGTGGACATCACACCATAAACCGGGAGCACGTCCGACAGTATTCTCAAAGACACTATTTTTGGCTGTAAAGCCAACCATATTATTCAGTTTTACATTAGCGGCCCCACAGGAAGCGCTACAGTTAGTATCAAAGTTTTCTTCATTGTTCGAATTAAAGACACTACTATCTATAATAAAGTCGTTGCGTTCACCACTGGAACGACTACCATTTGAACCAAGAGCAGTCCCGCCATTGTGAGCGAAAACTGAACTTATAACTTTACTGCCATTCTTTGGTTTAGAGAAAGTTAAGCCACCCTGTGAATTGTCTACAAATACAGAGTTCTCTATAATTGCCGACTGAGGTTCATTGATCAATACTGCGTTGGCAGTAAACCAATAGGCACCACCGCCGTAGCCACCACTACCGTAGCGCTTAAAGCCAATGCCCTTAATGCCGTAGGTACCTTTGTTAAGCATCAAGGCTTGTGGCCGCTTAGTAAGCTCAACTTTTTTTCCTGAAGGGTTTTGGCCAATATACATCTTTTTGTTGCCCCAATCATAGTAAAAGCTATCGGTGGTTACTTGAGATATATTTGGAACCTGGGATAGTTTTGTATCATTTATAAAAACATTTTGCGGGTCTCCTGCAACGTTTGGATTATCTTTAACAGCATCCCAATAGGCACAAGGGGTGGTTGCGGTGAGATTGGGGGCAAATGGTGGCTTACCTCCTTCTACTGCTTTGTAATATTGACCAGCTCCACAGAAATTGGGTGTATCCCAAGTTCGGGACCAGGTGTTATTACCAGAGCTGACCCAACCGCTATTAACTACATCTGCTCCATTAAACCAAGGCGATTCACTCGGATAAGCTTGTAAGGTAAAGCTTTTCCCCTCGAAATGGACCGTGTCTCCGACAGTATTAGTGTGCCAATCCCGATATTCCCCACCACGCATCACAATCGTGCCATTGTCTGGCACTATACTAATGGCTCTGGATATTGTTCTTACAGGTGTATTAACTGTACTTCCGTTGTTGCTATCATTTCCGTCAACAGAGCTGCTTGCTTTATCGCTTCCAGAGGGCGACATAAAAACAGCACCAGACGGTATTGGGTAGTTATTACTAGGTATAGTTTTTCCGCTATGATCTAGCTTACAGCCATCAGAACTACCAAACTTTACAGCCTGGCCACCAGAGGCCAAATTATCATCACTTAGCTGGTAGCATCCTGATATCAAGTCATTTTCTGGCTCTATACTAAAAAAGCTGGTTGCCGCTGAAGAGATAATCAGCGTAGCCAGCCCAATAATAGCAAACCCAGCTACAATAGCTGATCGTTTATTAAGTAAGTTCTTTATACGCTTCATTAAGTATGCTTATAGGCTGCTAATCTTCATGCTAATAGATATAGCCTAATTTTAGCATATCCGTCTTGCGCTATTTATTGCTACTCAAATAGGTCCAGCCAACTGGTCGGCTTTTTCTTTTTCTTCTTTTTCTTATCTTTTTTACTAGTAAATAGTGATCTTGATTCCTGTTTATCCTCATCACCACTACGGGAATCTAGAAAAGAGAAACGACTGCCTTCAGATTGTTGATCCTGGTCCTTATACTGGTCAAGAAAACTACTCAGAGTACTGCTTTGTTGCATTGACTCATTGAAGCTATGGTCGTGGTTGCAGATCATCTGCATTTGCTCGGCCATTTGTCTGAAATCTATAAAATCGCGATATATCTCGCTAGAACCTTCAAATACAATATTCTCCATACGGCGAATTTTCTCATCCAGAGCTAACTCTTCATCACTAGCGATACCCTGAACTGCTTCCTGAAATGCTGAGTTAATGTCAAAACCAGTATCGCCAAAATCTAACTCCATTCCAAAATCTGGTTCTTGTTCAAAGCTAGACTGATTATTTATCTGACGATCAAGCTCTATCATGCAATCAACCTCTTTAGGTCATCTATGCCCTTAGGATTAGAGAAACGTAGAGCCTCAAAGCCTAGACTTTGAACTAATAGTAAAGCCTTGTCTCTTGTGGCTGACTCCGGCTGTCCACTGTCAGCACTACGCATACCCTCATGCCAGAAGAGCATAGCCTGTCCGCGTTGGACTTGGTCACGAGTTATAGTGAGTGTAGACTGCGGAGCATCACTACCAAAAAGACGCTTTGACACCTCAGTAGTAACCGAGCTTGAGCCCTGTTGTCGCCAGGTATGGTTTATGTGGTTTCCGGACTCCCAAGCTTGCTGTACCCTAGTGTCACTTCCAGCTGCAAGCAATGTTGCAAAGTGCTCAGCTTCAAGGCCGTCGCTAATATCGTGGCCATGTTCACCCATTCCAGCTGTCTCCGATTGACCGGCAGCTGATAGCATCATAGAAGCCCCGTAGCCTACTTCTTGACGATAGGGTTGCTCTAGAACATGTAAGCGAAGCTCACCGCGCTTCTGACCATCTTCACTAACCACTGCTGGGTAAAAAGAATTAGTCCCTGGTTTAACTAAGCTAGAAGGAGCCAATACTAAGTAGCCCGGTAAAGTGTTGACCGCTTCATCAAACTGATTAGAATTATGCTTACTAATTGGTACATAAAGACCGTCATGATTAGGATGTGGAATTGCAGTTAGCATAGCTTCTGCTCGTTCCTCAACAGTAACTATTCTTTCAGCTACCTGTGAACTGGCATAGCCACCGTCGAGGCTAGCACCTCGTTCAAAACCAAGAAACTCATTAGTGCGGGCGATTGCATCTTCAGTTCGGGTTTGGGTAATTACATCTGTCATGAATAGTAATATATGAAAACTTGTTACATATTGCAATTTTGTTGCAATAAGTAGTATAATTGAAGCATGTCAACAGATGTAACTTCACTTAAAGCAAAAATTACCAAACAAGGCTATCGCTTCACAAAAGCCCGTGAGGCTACCTTTCAGCTTCTGATAAGCCCTGAACCGCAGTCTATGTCCGAAATATTAGCTAAAGCCAAAGAGGCAGGTATTGACCGGGTTTCTGTCTATAGAAATATTGATCTGTTCGAAAAGTTAGGGATCGTGCACCGAATTACGATTGGCTGGAAATATAAGTTAGAGCTATCTGATGAATTCATGGAACACCACCACCATCTAACCTGTCTTGGTTGTGGGAAGGTTATAGATATTGCCGACGAGAAACATATTGAACAGTTCATACAATCTGTGGCTGACAACTC
>JAUHZB010000015.1 GCA_030426125.1 bacterium | reverse complement strand
TTGCAAAGGTTAGACCTTTTGGAGCACCACCATTGAGATTAGAGCTAGTGAAGCCAGAAATTGAATCATAGGCAATGACGGCCAGTTGGGCACCTGAACCTTGGAAGCTTGCTGGGCCACGGTTGGAAGCTAGAATATCTGACGAACTAGGCGTACAAGGACTACCGAAACTTCCACCAGTTTTTACATCAGCACCGAAAAACGACAGATAGGGTTTGTTTACGACCGTATCACAAATAGGTGGTGAGGTTAGTGGGTTTCCTGATGTGAGCAAGGCTCCTGAGTTGTTAACTGTGCCCGACCCCGGCGTAACTGTAATAGTCTGACAAACCTGATCACCAGCAGTGAGATTTAAAGAACTAATATCAACATTGTCTTTAGCGCAAGATTGCGTTGGATTTAAAGTTTGGGCTGGTAAATCAACTTCATCTAGAGGGCTTTCCACGCCAGCTTTGATGTATGTATACTTACAGTTAATATCTATTCCATTTACTCGACGACTTGGGTCTACTGTAGCGGTCCCTGAGAAATCTACACTAGTTGGTAATTCATTGTCGTCAAGATCTATTTGACCCACACCACCAATATTGAAACCCGGGAACTGGCAATTTGCTGGATCCATGGTAGCCACACCTGCTAGTTTCCATCCTTGATCAGGAACATTAGGAAGGTAAAAATTAAGACTATGTGGTACCGATAGATCTAGTCCAGCAAACCCCGGGTGTACCCGGGGGTCTACCCGGAATCCATAATCACCCGGTATCCAAAATATGCCCGTATTTGTGTTGGTTGCATTTAAATCTGGTCTAGGTAAATTGGCATTCAGACTAATATTATGGCTTGCTGCACCAGGCGGACCATCGACATATATTCTAACCGACACTGGCTTTCCATCACGGGCCAAAAAATAGTCATAGGCATAACCGCTAATACGATCACAGCGTGCTGCGTTATCATCGAAGCGAGCATGAGGCTCGATCGATGGTTTATCGTATTGCCAATCGAAAACAATATTGGCACTATCATTATTTATGTCATCCGACGGCGACAGCGGGAATTTATTGACCCGTTGTCTAGCCCAGTGCCCTGGTCTATTGCCGGCGTCATTTACTCTAACTGCGTCAAATTGAAAACCTAAACCTCTACGCGGTCCTGGACCCCAAGCACCATAGTGACAAGCTAGGTATGGATGGCCGTCGGTGAACCTATCACCAAATACCTGGGCAGTGGCGTTTCCACCAAACACTCCAAGGTTACAAATACTAGATGAATTGTATCTTTTATCGACATTAAAAGTTTGACTTTTTGCGGTAAATGATGGGGCTCTGCTATTTTCCTTCCAGCGTGTCCCAGCTGGAGCGCCACCGTCCGGGTCCTGCCCCACACCATGTAAATTATCTGGAATATACAGTCCAGTCACATTTGCTTGCCGAACTGTAAATGAGAAAGATTCCGAGAATCTAATAAAATTACCGTTTTCGTCTAAAATCCTAACAACCACTATGGTATTAACGTAGGCTGTGTCTTTGAAGCATCCCGTACCCTCGTTTCTGGCTGCAGCTGAAGTCTTCTGGGGACTTAACATGCTGATACCTAACAGGATAAATAGAAAAATTAGAACTTTAAACAATAAATGTTTTCTGCTGAAGATAGACAAACTACTCATTGAACTGATCATCCTTATCGTTTTCTACGACCTTTATCTCTTTAACTGTTTTCTTAAAGTCAGCTTGTAGGTTTGGGCGGTTATCGCCAGTACTCTTTAATTGTATGAAGTAATACAGGGCTTCTTTAGGTTCTTTTGGTTCACTCTCGGTATAGTAGCTGAGTAGCACTTTTTTTGTTTGAATCGGAGATATTTCTCCAGGTTTAAGTCCTTTTAGGGTGTCAATGTATTCTAAAGCGGTGTGATCACCATTTATGGAATCTACTGATTCAAAGCCATTTTTATCGACTGCAAATTCGATAGATTTGTTGCCCGAAGATCCCAGTATTAATCGTTCGTCTTCCTTTATTTCCTTTATAGCCTGCGTCGGGCTAATGCTTCCCTCTGCTAACTTTTTTCTATAAGCTTCAGCTTGCTGTTTAGCATACTTCTTATCTGCCTCTATTGCATCAGGTTTACCAAAATCTTCTCCCTCAGCTTCAATATAGGAGGTGTCAAAGTTCCTACTAAATGGAAATTCATAGATTGCTCCACTGTAGGCTTGAGTTGCTGATGTAGCAACCTTAGCTTCAATAGCTTCAGCTTTGGCAGTAAGTAGTTGCCAATCATTCGCCTTATCTATTTCTGTAAAACCATACCTACTAAGTAGTACGCTGGACTGGTCTTCATCATCAACTACTACCTTTAATTTATCGCCTGCCACTATGGTCTTTTGAAGCTCTATAAGCCTTGTTCTAGCATTATCAGCATCTAAGTCTTCTTCACTGGCTTGAGCTATATAATTGTCATACTGAGTCTTTGAAATACTGACATCACCGATCACTAAAACAGACTTCAAGTTGCCGTCGTAATACCTATAACCGGCAATCCCTAATATTACTAAGACAGAAGCAACCGCTACCATACTAAAGGCCAACTTGTGTCTCTTTAAAAACCAACCCATGTTGCTTAAATTCAAACTAAACATTTTCTAAAGTATAGCATAAGCGGTTAACCTATACACACCCTAAAGCAATGGAGGTAGCTCTGTAATGAAGTCGTAAGGGGTTTTGCCTGTTTCAGCTGGTTTCTTTTGTGGTCTAACTATCCACTGTTCTGGGGTAAGGCTAAATA